>CAYTJE010000007.1:20262-37984 GCA_964437855.1 uncultured Anaerolineales bacterium
GAACGTGGTTGGGGCGGGCCTGGCGTAACTGAAGGGCCGTCCGGATACCCGCCCGCCGGAGTCGCGACGCCAGCCGCTTCCCGATGCCCCAAACCTCCGCCACGTCCAGGCGGGCCAGAGCGGCGGCCTGCTTCCGCGGCTCGGCCAGGCTCCAGACGCCGCCGGCCCCCGGGGCAGCCTTGGCCAGGTGCTCGGCCACCTTGGCCAGCGTCTTCGTCGGGCCGATGCCGACCGAGACCGGTATGCCCGTCCATCGCCGGACCGTCCGGCGGATCGTGTGACCGCAGTCCACCAGGCGGGCCGCGGGCGCGGGGCCGAGGTCCAGGAAGGCCTCGTCGATGGAATAGACCTCCAGGTGCGGTGTGAAGCGGCCCAGCACCGCCATCACGCGGGCCGAGAGGTCCCCGTAAAGCGTGTAGTTGGACGAACGGACGGCCACGCCGTGGCGGGCGGCAAGGTCGCGGACCTCGAAGAAGGGGACGCCGGCGGCGATGCCCAGGGCCTTCGCCTCCGCCGACCGGGCCACGACGCACCCGTCGTTGTTCGAGAGGACGATTACGGGCCGGCCCCACAGGCGGGGATCGAACACCCGTTCGCACGAGGCGTAGAAACTGTTGCAGTCCACCAGGGCCAGCATGGTCAGAGTCCGTGGATGACGTAGCGGCAGACGCCCCAGACGCGCAGGTCCATCTCCTCGGTGACGGCCAGCGGCGGGAAACCGTCGTTGTCGGAGACCAGGTACAGCCGGCCCCGGCGCCGGCGGAGCCGTTTGACCGTGAGTTCGCCGTGGACGGCCGCGATGACGACGTGGCCGTCCCGGGGCCGGACGGCGCGGTCCACGACGAGGAGGTCGCCGTCGTGGATGCCCGCGCCCTCCATGGAGGTGCCGCTGGCGCGGACGAAGAAGGTGGCCGCCGGGTGCTCGACGAGGTGCTCGTGGAGGTCCAGGGGGCGGTCGATGTAGTCGTCGGCGGGCGACGGGAACCCCGCGGCCACGCCCTCGGTGAAGAGGGGCAGGGCCTGCTGCGGGGCGTCCCAGGGAATCGGTCCGAGGATTTCAACCTGCTCCGGGGCCATGCCGGTAGTATAGCCGAAGCCCTAACGGATGCCAAACAAAAAGGCTTCACCGTCCACATATTATTGTTGCCTCCGCTAACTTCTGTCGGTGCCGCACCTTACGCAAGTCCGGCGCGGCGCGCCTCCGCGGCAGGCGTAGAGAGCATATCCCGGTCCATGTGAATCGTCGGCCGCTGTCGTGCGCAACCCCCGGAATGCCAAGGGCTTACAGGAAAATCATTTTCTGCAGAGTTTCCCTTTGACTCCGGCTTCGCGCAGCCTTAAGAAACGTCATGCTCGGCCGTTCCCGACCGCACGGGATACGGAGCGGCCGAGGCGACGGCAGAGCCCGCCGATGCGCTGCGGTATCCGCCCGACCCGGCTTGCCCGAAAACCGCTCACCGTGCGCCTGCGCCGCAGGCGCCCCACGTCGCCGTCGGTTTTCGGCAAAGCCTGGCGGCCCGCCGCTCGGCCGTCACGGGACCGCGCCAGGCAAGCCCCGCCGCCGTGCCATGTGAACCCACCTCGTGACCCGGTGGAGGTACGGCTATGGAGCAGCAGAAGGCCCTCGTGATCGACGACGATCCCCACACAGTGGAAGGCATCATCGACATCCTCACCTCGCGGGGCCATGCCTACGAAGTGGCCGGCTGCCAGATGGAGGCCTGCGACCGGCTCGTTGGCTCGGATTACACGTACGTCATCCTGGCCCTTGCCATTCCCGCCAGGGCTAAGCGGAGCAAGCCGCGCCTGAAGAACGGCATCTACCTGTTGGAGGAAATCGTCGGTTCGGGCCGGCCCGTCCCGGTGGTCGTTCTGGTCGGCACTGGTGGTGACGGGACCATCTCGCCGGCCGAGATGGTGGACGCCTCGGCAACCGCGATGGCCAAGGGCGCGGCCCACGTCGTCTTCAAACCGTTTCCGCCAAGCGGCTGGACGCTGGACCGGGCCATCGACAAGGCAATCGGCAAGGACGAGGTCTCCTATCCGCCCCGCCAGATGCGCGGTCGGCGTAAGCCGAAGGACCTGGTCCCGTTCCAGGGCGGCAAGTTGGTGTTCTACCCGCACCGCGTTGAACTCTGCGGCGTGAAGATTCTCGGGGACACGGGGATCGGTTACTCGCGGGAGATTCTGGAAGTGCTCCGCCAGAAGACGCCGGGCGGGCGTTTCGTCCACAGGGGGAGCCCGCAACTGGCCAAGGCGATCAGGGCGGAGGGCGGCAATGGAACGGTCACCGGGTGCATCCGCCGCCTCCGCCAGAACATCATCCGGCGGCTGCGGGAACAGTTGGGCATCGTCGTCGGCATGGACGACGTGATCACCAATGACCGGCGGCACGGGTATTGCCTGCGGGACTGGATTGAGGTCGAGGTGGTGGAGCAGGAATAGGCCGATGAAGGCGGCGAGTGATGGGGCGTTCTGGCGGCGTTTTCGGCCCTCTGGGCCACCTGTTTTCGGCGCGCTGAAAGGGCGCTGAAGGGGGGGGAGGGGACTTGACATAAGTCTGCCCCGTTGCTAGGCTTGTGCCTGGGCGTCCGCGGACTTCGAATCCGAAGGTTGCAGGTTCGAATCCTGCCGGGCGCGCCATGGCCATTCGCCGGCAAGGCGGCGCACACGGTAGCGTCGGCCGCGCCGCGCGGTCTTGTTTTCGGTTTGCGGTCCGGTCGCCCGGTGGGTAAACGGAGGTGGCCTCCCGGGCAAGCGGCGAAAGCGGTTCGGTGCGCGGCGGTGCGACCTTGTCTCGCCTGGCGCGGCCGGCAATGAGGAGGACACGCTATGTTGTCGAGACGCACGTTCCTGAAGGCCGCCGGCGCGGGCGCCGCGGCGGCGATGATGCCGCATCTTGTGCGACCGCATTCCGCGAAAGGCGCGGGGCAGGAGGGCGGCAAGCGGCCCAACATCCTGTTCTTGCTGGTCGACGACCAGCGGAACGACACGCTCGGCTGCGCGGGCCATCCGATCCTGAAGACCCCGGTCATCGATTCGCTGGCCGACCGCGGCGTGCGGTTCCGGAACATGTTCGTGACCACGTCCATCTGCGCGGCCAGCCGGGCGTCGATCCTGACCGGCCTGCACGAGCGGGCGCACCGATATACCTTCGGCACCCCGCCCATCCGCCGGCCGCACACCGAGATGAGTTACCCCGTGCTGCTCCGGCAGGCGGGGTATCATACGGGATTCATCGGCAAGTTCGGCGTGGGTGTGGAGCGCGGCGTTCGCGAACAGATGTTCGATTACTTCAAGCCCCTCGGCCGCCACCCGTATGTCAAGAAGCAGCCGGACGGTTCGAAGCGGCACATCACGGAGTTGTGCGGCGACCGGGCCGAGGAGTTCCTCGGCGGCGCGCCCGAGGGCAAGCCGTTCTGCCTCTCGATCAGTTTCAACGCCGTCCATGCCGAGGACTCCGACAAGAAGGACCACTACCCCTGGCCGAAGGCCGTCGATGGCATGTATGACGATGTGGAGATTCCCCCGCCGCGACTCTCGGACCCGGCGATCTTCGAGAGCCAGCCGGCGTTCCTCAAGAAGTCGCTCAACCGTCAGCGGTATTTCTGGCGGTGGGACACGCCCGAGAAGTACCAGAAGAACATGCGGGCGTACTTCCGGATGATCAGCGGCGTGGACCGCGTCGTCGGCCGCGTGCTGAAGGCTCTGGAGAAGGAGGGCGTCGCCGACAACACGATCGTCATCTACGCGGGCGACAACGGCTATTACATGGGCGACCGCGGGTTCGCGGGCAAGTGGTCGCACTACGAGCAGTCGCTCCGCGTGCCGCTCATCGTCTACGATCCCCGCCTGCCGGAAGACCGCCGCGGCCGCGTGCTCGACCCGATGGCGCTGAACGTGGACCTGCCGGCCACCATGCTGGAGTTGGCCGGCCAGGCCGTCCCCGGGGCCTACACCGGCCGAGGCCTCGTGCCCCTGCTCCAGGGCCGGCCGCCCGGCCGGTGGCGGACGGACTTCTTCTGCGAACACCTCATGGACCACAAGGCCATCCCCAAGTGGGAGGGTGTCCGCGGCGACCGGTACGTCTACGCCCGGTACTTCGAGCAGAAGCCCGTCTACGAGTTCCTGCACGACCTGAAGACCGACCCGGACCAGTTGAAGAACGTCGCGGACGATTCGGGGTACGCTTCCGCGCTGGCGGCGATGCGCCGGCGCTGCGACGAACTCCGCGACGCCTACGGCGGCCCGTATACGCCCCGGAAGCGGAAGAGGCGGTAGCGCCGCCAGGCCCGGCGGGAAGCGTCCTCAGCCTGTCCCGGAAACGCTCTGGGCGCGTGTCGGCAGCGCAGCGGCCCTCGGCGAACGCGATAACTACCACGCGGGAGTTTGACCATCGGATGGCCTGTGAACCCTGATTCGGGAGGGGGTTTATGGCCGGTCATACGGGATGCAGTCGTCTGTCTCGCGGGCCTCGTCGGTCGCGCCGCGGGTTTCTGAGGACGGCGCTGGCGGCGATGGGGGGCGGATCGCTCGCGGCGGCGCTCGCCCCGCTCCGCCGCGCCTCCGCCGCCGGCCCCGACAGGCCCAACATCGTCTTCATCATCGTCGACGACATGGGATGGGCCGATCTCGGTTGCTACGGCCAGAAGGCGTACAGCACGCCGAACATCGACCGGATGGCCGACGAGGGCATGCGCTTCACCGACGCCTATTCCGGGTGCACGGTCTGCGCCCCGGCCCGGAGCACGCTGATGACCGGTCTGCACATGGGGCATACGCAGGTGCGCGGTAACAGCGGCGGCATCCCGCTGCCCGACGACGCCGTCACCGTGGCCGAGGTGCTCAAGCGTGCCGGCTACGCCTGTGGCGGCTTCGGCAAGTGGGGGCTTGGCGACCTGGACACCCCGGGCGTACCCGAGAAGCAGGGCTTCGACGAGTTTGTCGGCTACCTGGACCAGGTCCATGCCCATTATTACTATCCCGATTACCTTATCGACACCGGCAAGAAGGTGCCGCTGCCCGGCAACAAGGGCTTCTACGGTAAGCACAAGGGCTCGGGCGGGATGCCGGTCGAGACCGACGGCGTGAAGCACCAGTTCACGCACGCGATTATCTTCGATCGCATGAAGCGGTTCATCCGGGGCAACAAGGGCCGGCCGTTCTTCTGCTATGCCCCCTGGACGCCGCCGCACGCCCGCTACGAGATGCCCGAAACGGATCCGGCCTGGCAGGCCGTCAAGGACAAGCCCTGGCCGGGCCGCGTCAAGGGCCATGCCGCGTTCAACCTGATGATCGACCGGCACGTCGGCGAGGTCCTCGGCCTCTTGAAGGACCTGGGCCTGGACGAGAAGACGATCGTCTTCTTCGCCTCCGACAACGGGGCCTCGATGCGGAACGAGGGGACGCTCGATTCCTCCGGCCCGCTGACGGGACACAAGCGGTCGATGCACGAGGGCGGCATCCGCGTGCCGCTCGTCGTCCGCTGGCCCGGCAAGGTCCCTTCCGGACGGGTGACCGACCTGCCCACCTACTTCCCGGACGTCATGCCGACGCTCTGCGACCTGGCCGGCGCCACGCCCCGCATGCCGGAGGCCATCGACGGCCTGTCCATCGTGCCGACGCTCCTTGGCCGGCCCGGCGAACAGAAGCGGCACGACTTTATGTACTGGGAGTGGTCCCGCAGGTACTCGCCGCAGGGCAAGGCCGAGAAACTGCGGCAGGCCGTCCGGCACGGCAACTGGAAGGCCCTCCGCCACGACCACACCAAGCCGTGGCAACTGTACGACCTGTCGGAGGACCTGGCCGAGAAGCGCAACCTGGCCGAGGCGCACCCGGACGTCGTGAAACGGATCGACGCGTGGGTCCAGGCGACCCGCACCGACCCCCCGCCGCAGATCGAGCCCCCCTCACCGAAGGGGAAGCGGTACCGGTAGACGGGTCTGGTGCAGCCGCTGCGCGGCGTGCCGCCTCAGCCCCCGCTGGTCACGTCCTTGACGATGCGCAGGAACGTGTCGGGGTCGATGGGCTTCTCGACGTAGGCGTCGGGCTGGCGGCCGAGGAAGTTCGCCAGGTCCGCCCCCTTGAACCGCATGCCGAGTTTGTCGGCCACGCCCGTGAGGACGACGATGCGGACGTCCTCCAGGCCGGGGGTCTGTGTCAGTTCGCTGAAGACCTCGAAGCCGCTTGCCCGGGGCATCTCCACGTCCAGGATAATCAGGTCGGGCGGGGCCGACTTGGCCGACTCGATGGCCGAGGCGCCGTCGGTCGCCTCCCGGACGTCCCACCCTTCCGGTTCCAGGATGGCGCGGACGAATTCGCGGGCGTCCACTTCGTCGTCGACGACGAGCGCTTGGGGCATGGCGGGTGCTCCTCGACCGCTGGTGGGCGGCGGCGCCGTAGCCCTTCGGGCTCGACCACCCCCGCCGGTCCCCCGTCGGTGCGTATGGGCGCGTCAGGTCGCCGCGTCGGCGGGGGCGGCCGGCAGAACGAGGCGGAACTCGGTGCCCCGGCCCGGGGCCGATTCCACCTGGATCGTTCCCCCGTGTTCCCCGACGATCTTGCGGACCACGGCCAGGCCCAGCCCGGTGCCCCGGTGGCCCTTGGTGGAGTAGAAGGCGTCGAAGATGCGGTCGCGGTCCTTCGGGTCGACGCCGACGCCGTTGTCGCGGACGCGAAGGGTGAACCGGTCCGGCCCCGGGCCGCCGGCGACCTCCACGCGGACGAGTCCGCCCTCGCGGCAGGCCTCGATGGCGTTGGTGACCAGGTTGATCAGGCACCGGCTGATGCCGGTCTCGTCCACGACGACCTCCTCCAGGTCGCTGGAGGTGGTCAGCGTCACGCCCTTCTCCCGGGCCTGGGTCTGGAGGAGGGCGGCCACGTCCTCGCACACCTGTCCGATGCGGCAGGGCCGGCGGACCGGCCGGCGGTCCGCCGAGTAACTGAGCATGTCCAGGACGATGGCGCCGAGGCGTCCCATGTTGCGTTTGACGATCTGCCAGCCGTGCACCACGCGGGACTCGGCCTCGCCGCCCAGGTGCTGGTCGATGATGAACGAGCCGGCCCGCAGGCCGTTCAGGATGTTCCGGACGCAGTGGGCCATGCCGGCGATGGTCTCGCCGACGGTCGCGAGCCGCTCGGCCTTCAGGCGGGCCTCGTGTTCCTCGGCATTGTGGATGGCGACGGCGATGAGACCGGCCACGGCTTCGGCCAGGTCGCGGTCCCGGTCGTTGAACGCCCGGCCGTCGCGGCGGTTCAAGAGTTGGATGACGCCCAGCGGCCGGCCCTTGGCAACCAGCGGCACGCACAGGACCGACCGCGTGCGGAACCCCGTCCGCCGGTCGTAGGCGGGCGTGAACCGGGGGTCGCGGTAGGCGTCGGGCACCAGGGCCGACCGCTGGTGCCTGGCCACCCACCCCGCGATGCTGTGGTCGTCGATCGGCACCGTGACCTGGGCCAGGTCGCCGGTCTGCGGCCCTTCGACCACGCGGAAGTACATCTCCTGCTCGTCGGCGTCCTGGAGGAGGATGGAGCAGGCCTCGGCGCGCATGGCGTCAGCGGCGGCGTGAATGGCCGACCGCAGCACGGCCGCCAGGTCCAGGTTGCCGGCGACCATCTGGCTGACGCGCGTCAGGGCCTCCAGCGGCGTGGGACCGGCGGGCCGGCGGCGGCGGTCGGCCCCCGCCTGGGCGCGGCCCGCGTCCTGCGGTTTCAGCGGCTGGTGCGTCACCGTCCGACCTCCCGGCCTGGGCCACGGCGGGCCGTCGGCGGGGCCCGTCGAGGCGGCTGTGTCACGGCGTCAGGGCGTCAATAAGTATACCGATGGGGCCGCACTTTGCAAATGCGGGCCGGACACAACAGGCCCACGCTCAGTCGCCCTGAGCCAGGTTCTCGGCCAGGGCCCGGACGTCGAGGGCCTCGCGGACGAGCCGCTTGGCCAACTCCACCTTCTCGGCGTCCTGGGTCCGGATTTTGAAGTGCATCTCGTTCAACCGCTTCGCCACCGAGTAGGTGTCTTCTTCGGACAGGATGACCGGGATGCCGGACTGGCCCAGCAGGGCCAGCAGGCTGGACCTCGGCTCGAAGCCGCCGCTGAGGACCAGTCCGCTGACGGGGCTGCGGGCACTCATGAGAACTGAGACGAGCGAATCGTCGACGCGGTCGCCGGGGGTGATGACGAGGGTTTCGTCGCTCAGGTACCGCCCCACGTGGTCGGGCGCCATGGCCGCCACTACGATGTGCTGGACGCAGTTCGCGACGGCGTCGGCACCGCTGAGGATGTGGCCGTCCACTTCCGCGGCCACCTGCTCCATCCGGGGATAGAGCAGACGGGGTTCGTAGGGCAGGACGCCGAGCAGCCGCGTCCCGATGTGTTCCAGGCCCCGGTGGACGGCCCGGGTGACCTTCTGGAGTTTCTCCGGCAGGGTCTTGTTGAGGATGGCGCCGAGCACGTCGACGCGGTGCTCGTGGAAGAGGTGGAGGCTGAGGGCGATCTCGTCGATGGCCCGGCCGATGCCGCCCGTGGTCAGGATGACGACCTTGGCCCCGAACATCTGGGCGACGCGGGCGTTGGAGAGGTCGAAGCAGGAGCCGACGCCCGCGTGGCCCGTGCCCTCGATCACCAGGAGGTCGTGCCGGTCGGCCAGGCGGCCGAAGGCGGCCATCACGCGGTCCTCCAGCGGTTTGGGATCGCGGTGGAAGATATAGTTCGCCGTAAAGCCCCGCTCGATGGCAATGGTGCTCATGTCGGCGGGCGGGTCGGTCAGGCCGAACACCTGCCGGGCCAGCACCGCGTCCTCGTCCACGTTCTGGCCCTGGAACTCGACGTACCGCTGCCCCACGGGCTTCATGTACCCCACGTCGCAGCCCAGGTCGAGAAAGGCCTGGACCAGGCCCAGCGTCAGGGTCGTCTTGCCGGTGTCCTGCTTGGTGGCGCTGACGTAGATGGGCTTCATGGTTTCGCTCTCGTGTACCCCTTTCTCCCTCTCCCTTGACGGGAGAGGGATGGGGTGAGGGTGACAAGGCTACAAGCCACAAGCCTCAGGCTACAAGCCAGAAACCGGCTTAGCCCCCTTTGCCGCACGCGCCTTGCTGTTGCTTGTCGCTTGGGGCTTGCAGCCTGTAGCCTCGTTCCCCCTCACCCTGCCCTCTCCCGCCGGGGGAGAGGGGGATAAAACGGCGTTTCAGCGCTGCCGGCCCGACTGGCGCCGGTACGCCTTCAGAAACGAGTCGGAGTAGATCTGCTGGTTCATGAGCATCTCGGCCGTGGCGACCGAATCGACCAGGGCGTCGTCGAGCACGTCGACGATGGCCGAGTCGCACCCATGGCTGATGGCCATCGCCAGGAACGTCCGGTTAATCAGGCTCCGTTCGGCGGCGCCCTGGCTCAGGTTCGAGAGGCCCATCGTGATGTGCACCGGCGGGTCCGAGAGGATGCCGATCTGGTCGATCGCCGTCAGGATGTTGCCCGGCTGTTCCTGGGCGCCGGGGACGTTGACCGGCAGGATGATGGGGTCGATGAACAGGCGGTCGGGCGTCAGGCCGAGTTCCATGGCGCGGGTCAGGAGTTCGGCGGCGATTTCGACGCGGCGCTCCACGTTCTGCGGCACGCCCTCGGCGTCCATGGTCAGGCCGATGAGTTTGCCGCCCGCCTCCTCGGCCATGCCGGCGTAGGTGTCCAGGACCTGGGGGTCGCTCTTCTTCGAGAGGGGGGTGGAGTTCAGGAGCACGCCGCGCGACGTGTCGCAGACCGCCAGGCCGGCCCGGATGACGTCCGGTTTCTGGCTGTCGAGGCACAGGGGCGTCTCGCACGCGGCCTGGGCCGTCTCGACGAGCCACTTCATGGCCTCGAGCGGGTCCTCGGCGGCGGTGCCGACGTTGATGTCCAGGTACGAGGCCCCCGCCTCGGTCTGCCGGCGCGCGAGGTCCTGGATCGGGCCGGGGTCCTTTTCGGCGATGGCGGCCCCGACGTCGCCAAACTGCCCGTTGATGCGTTCACCGATAGCGATCATGGGTTCCTCCCTGATGCGGATTGCGATGAGCGCGGTGGGTCTCCGTACCCACCGCGCGGCCCAGCGGCAGAGAGTCAACGGTGTCATTCCGAGCGAGCGAAGCGAGTCGAGGAATCTCGTCGTTGGGCCGAACTGGCCGTGGCGTCGAAGCCAACAACGGGATTTCCTGCGGGCACTCGGGGTACAGCGCTCCGCTCGGCGTCGCTCCGCGACGCCTCGGTCGAAATGACATCACGCGTCTCGCGGCGGGTGCGGAGACCCGCCGCGCACGGTTATGCGCGCGGCATGCTACGCTTCCCCCCACAGGCTGTTGATATAGGCCCGGACGTTGGCGACGGCCCCGGGATGGCGCATCCGGACGATATCGACGCCCGAGTGGACCAGGTCGACGGCGGTGACGGCTTCCCAGAGGGGGCCGCGGCGGCTCTCGTCGCCCCATTCGGGGAAGTCGTCGGCGGGGGCCTTGGCCTCTTTGGCCCGCCAGGCCTCGTAACCGCAGTCGCAGATGACGGGCATGGCCATCAGGTTGTCGCCCCCCAGGGCCGCCAGCCGTTCGCGCTCCTGGATGCTGTAGGCGTACTCCATGCCGTACCCCAGCGCGCCGGTCGTCTGGAACATCACCAGCCGCTCCAGCGGGAAGCCCATGTCCGAGACCAGGACGTTGACCTGCTTGGCGATGTTGATATCCAGCGGCGCCTCGGCGATGAGGCAGTGGGCGTCGGCCATCGCGATGGCCGTCAGGCTCTTGTAGTTGTCCTCGGTCACCGTGCCGAGCAGGACGTTCTCGCCTTTGGCCGCCTCCGAGACCTTCGGCATGACCTCGTTGTCCTTCTCGTCGTTGCCGCAGCCCCAGAGGATGAGCGGCACGTCGACCGCCTCCATCACCGTCTTGGTGACCTCGACGGCGTGGTCGGCGTCGCGGTCGCCGCCGTCCGGGTCGATGCCCTCGAACTTGACGCAGACCAGGTTGGCGCCCATCTCGTGGACGGCCTTTTTAGCCCAGGCGGCCGGGTCGTCGAGCACGTCCTGGTAGGCCTCGGCCAGGGCGGGGGGCCAGCCCTCGGGCGCGGCGTCGAGGACGTCGACGGCGATGCGGGGCCGGTGGCCGGTGGCCTCCCGTTCGCCCCCGTACGGCACCGTCTTGGCACCGCCGAGGGTCAGGCTCTTTCGGCCGTCGCCGCCGAGCGTAATCTCGTTCACCGTGCCGGAGTAAGCGTCTTTCAGGGGTGGCAGGTCCATGCGTTCTCCTTTTCACCGTTTACGGGCCAGTTTCAGAGTCCGCTTCCCGCGCGGCGGTCCGCGGTCGCGGGGGTGCCACGGATTGCTGGCAATCCGTGTTGCCCGGACCGGCGCGCCATCCGCGGCCCGCAAGCGGGCCGGCGAACACGGGCCGCTCGGCCCGGTTCGACTCTGCCGGAACCTTCTCGGCGGCGGCCGGCCGGGCGGCCCGGCGCCGTGTTACGACGGTTGAGGCGCCTGGATGCCGAGGGCCTCGGCCAGGGCGTCGCCGAAGGCCACCAGGGCCGGGTCGTCGGCCGCGAGGTCGAACGCGGTCGTGCCCTCCAGCGAGCCGTCCACGAGCGCCTGGCTGAACGGGACGGTGACGAGGGTCGGCAGATCGTCGGACAGGGCTTCGAGACGGTCCGGGTCGGCCACCTTGTTCCACACCACGCCGCGCGCCTTGATCGTCACGGGCAGGCGCTGGGCGAGGCCGAGGATGCGCCGGGCGGTCCTCGCGCCGATGGGTGTGGGCTCGGCCACGACGACCAGCAGGTCCACGGCATCGGTGGTGCGGCGGGAGAGGTGCTCCATGCCGGCCTCGTTGTCGAGGACCACCCACCGGTAGTCGTCGGCCGCCTGGTCCAGGTACTTGCGGAGCAGGTTGTTGACCGCGCAGTAGCACTTGGGTCCCTCGGTGTGGCCCATGGTCAGGAGGTCGAAGCCCGGGCCCTCGGCCACGGCGCGGTGGATGGCGTATTCGACGGCGCGTTCGCGGTCCATACCGGGGCCGGTCTGGAGTGTGCGTTCGAGGGCGGCGTCGCGGATCTCGCCGACCGTGGTCTCGGGTTCCAGGCCCAGCATCGGGCCGAGGCAGGCGTTCGGGTCGGCGTCGACGGCGAGGACCGCCCGGCCCGTCCGCTCGATGAGCCGGCGGACGGTCAGGGCGGCCAGGGTCGTCTTGCCGCTGCCGCCTTTGCCGGAGATGGCGATGGTTTGGCTCATAATTCCTCTATGTAAATACTGCCATTCCCGCGCGGCGGCCTTCGGCATACGCCTCCGCATGGATCAGGCCGCCGCGCTTCACGCGCCTGTCATTCTGAGGAGGCCGCCAGGCCGACGAAGAATCTCGCCTTGGTCGTTGCCGTTTTTGTTTTTCGCACGGCGAGATTCTTCGGCTCCGCAAGCGGAGCCTCAGAATGACAGCGTTGCGCCGCTTTCGTTCCTTTCCGTCTCGCGCGGTGCATCAGGAGATACACCGCGCGGCATTTTTTCTTGTTCCCGCGCGGCCCGCAAGCGGGCCGGCGAACACGCTATCCGTTGCCCCCGCGCGATAATGCCTACGTGCCCCGCGTTGCGGCGCCGGCCAGCCGCTCGCGGACGCTGGGAAAGCGGGCGATGTCGGTATGCGGCAGAAAGTTGGCCTGCGTGAAGGCGTCCATGTAGTCCGGATGGTTCATGAGGTCGAAGTAGGTCATGCGCTGGGCAATCTCCTCGGCCTTGTTCAGTGCCTGGCGGCTCATGATGGCCATCTTCGCCCCGGCGATGGAGGCGTTGCCGACGAAGTGGATCCGCTCGGCCGGCAGGTCGGGCAGCAGGCCGACGGTCACCGCGCTGGCAACGTCCAGGTAGTTGCCGAAGCCGCCCGCCACGTAGACCGAGGCCAGGGCGTCCGGGTCGGTGCCGGTCATCTGCATGAGGATTTCGATGGCGGCGTGGACGCCGGCCTTCGAGCGGATGAGGTTCGCCACGTCGGCCTGGGTGATGACAATCGGCTCGCGGTCGTCCCGGGCCGGCACGATGGCGAACTCAAGGCCGTCGGGTCCCTCGGCCAGGCGCGGGTCGTCGGGGTTGGCGAAGCGGCCGGTCCGGTCGATAATGCCGGCCTGGAGCATGGCCGCCAGGGTATCGAGCAGCCCGCTGCCGCACAGGCCGCGGGGCGGTTCCTCGCCGATGGTCCGCCAGCCAAGGGTACCGTCTTTCTCGGCGGTGACGCGTTCGATGGCGCCGGGTGCGGCCCGCATGCCGTGCTTGACGCCCGATCCCTCGAAGGCCGGCCCGGCGCTGGAGGAGGCGCAGACCATCCACTCTTCGCCCGCCAGGACGACCTCGCCGTTCGTGCCGATGTCGATGAACAGGCTCAGGTCCTGGCTCTCGTACAGGCGGGTGGCCAGGACGCCGGCCACGATATCGCTGCCCACATAGGCGCCCACGGCGGGCAGGCAGTAGAGCAGGCCGCGCTTGTTGATCCGGATGCCGGCCTCGGCCGCCCGGATGGGCGGGATCCACGCCGCCGCCGGCACGTACGGCGATCGGCGGATGCGGCGGACGTCCAGGTTCAGCAGGAAGTGGATCATCGCGGTGTTGCCCGCGCAAATGACCGAGGCAAGGCAGCCCAGGTCGATGCTTTGCCGCACCGCGATCGTCTGGATCAGGTCGTTCACGTCCGAGACGATGCGGTGCTGCATTTCGTCGAAGGCGTCGTGCTCCTCGGCGTACATGATGCGGCGGATGTAGTCGTCGCCGAAGTGCATCTGGGAGTTGTAGGTGGCCTCGGCGTCGACCGTCGTGGCCGAGGCCAGGTCCACCAGGTGCGCCACGACCGTCGTGGTCCCCACGTCGACGACGACGGCAAAGTTGCAGGCGCTGGTGTCGCCGGGTTCGACGTCGACGACCTCGGCCACCTCCTCGCGTTGGGCCACGATGGCGGTGGCGTCGTATCCGGCCTCCTGGAGGACCGCGGGCAACTGCTGGAGGATGCGGAACCCCGTCTGCATGTGGGGGGCGTCGTACTGCTTGCGGATGGCCAGGTACAGCCGCTCGTGGTCGGCCAACGGGTCCTGCTCGGTGGGGGGCGACATCGTCAGGTGCAGCCGGCGCACCAGGGGGTCGAACGGGAAGGCGCCCGGGCCCACGTCCTCGCCGGCCATCTCGCTGAACCGGTGGGCGTCTGAGTCGACGACGATGCGGCCGGTGTCCAGGGCGTGGCTCTTCGGGACGGTGACCACCAGGTCGGAGCGGACGCGGGTCTGGCAGGCCAGGACGGTGCCGTCGCGCGTCTCTGCCTGCGACAGGAGCGTCGTGGGCGAGGTGTCGGCCTCCCCCTCGTTGACCACGACCTTGCACTTGCCGCAGTACCCGTCCCCTCCGCAGATGCTCGTCAGGTAGACGCCGGCGCGGCGTGCGGCGTCGAGGATGGTGGCGCCGCGGGGCACCTCGGTCTTCAGGCCCGAGGGCTCGAACAGGACGCGACAGGTTTTGGGGTGGTCGGTCATGGGGAAACGCTTATGATTGTCATTCTGAGGGCCGTACGGCCCGAAGAATCTCGCCGTGTGAAAGGCAAAACGACAAAGGCCAAGGCGAGATTCTTCGTCGCCCGTGCGGGCTCCTCAGAATGACATCGTCGCACGGTTGGCTCCGGTTCAATTGACGCCGTAGTCCTACGTCTTCCAGACCTCTTTGAGGAATCGCGGGATCTGGTTCGATTCGCGCGGCCCGACCAGGATCTCCCAGCCGCTCGCCTCTTCCAGTTTGCCGCTCATCACCGCCACGTAGCCGGGGATGATGAGTTTCTTGTGGTTGACCTTCGACTCGACGTCGGTGTCCTTCATGGCCTTGGCCACGCTTTCGGGGGAGAGTTTGTCGCCGGAGTAGGCCGTCAGGACGCTGGTGCCCTCGGTGTCGACGCAGAGGATCCAGGAGGGGACGCGGCTGGCTTCGACGTCGCCCTCCACCGTGTAATAGGTCAGCGAGAAATTCGTGGTGAACATCATGGGGCTGTCGGCGTCCGGGTCGCCGACGGCATGAAGTTTCGGCTCCACCTGGACCGGCCTCTGCGGGTCCGTGTAGATATTCTGCCGCGTCGTGAGGATGGGCAGCAGGGCCCACGGCTCCACCGTATCGACCACCACGATGCCGGCGTACTTGCAGGCCAGGGAGGAGGCGCGGACGGCCTGCTCCTCCGGCTCCCCCTCGGTGGCGAAGGCGATGACCGGGTAGCCCAGCGGCCGGAACGACTCCTTCAGCGCCAGGTGCCGGATCCGCGCCAGGCCGGTCAACTCGGCCCACGGGTCGGCGGCGTCGAGGTGCAGGACGATCTGCTCGCAGCCGGCCTCTTTGAGCGTCTCCGTGAGGTCGGCCAGCGTCTCGGCCTCGGCCGCCCGCGCGACGACGGGGCAGCCGGCCTCGGCGGCGGCGGCGCCCATCGCGTCGGCGGTGTCGGTCGTCGCGCCGCAGAGCAGGGGGGTGGCATCGCCGACCTTCTCGAGGGCGGCCTTGGCGGCCTCGGCGTCCTCGGTGACCAGGATGACGGCCTTGCCGGTGCCCCCCGCGGCCTCGGCGGCGGCCGTGAAGCGGGAGGCGTCGCCGCTGGGGTTCGTCACGGCCACCGCCTCGACGGGCATCGGCTGGCCGATGCGCTCGAAGGCGAAGCCCCGGATCGTCTCGCACCGTGCCTTCAGGGCGGCCTCGTCGAGATCGTCGGGCAGGGTGACGGCCAGGACGGTGGGCCGATGGAACTTCTCTTCGTGGCGAAACAGGACCGTTTCGCCGCCCACCTGGCACTCGGCGTCGCCGGCGCCGAACGTGACGGTCTGCATGGGGGGTGCGGCGGCGGCGGCGAGTTGCTCGCGGGCCTCGTCGCTGGCGTGCGGGCACTCGTCCAGGCTGACCTTCTTCTGCGCGAGGGCCATCGCGAACGCCAGGCACGTCGGGTGGCCGCACTCCTTGCAGTTGGTCTTGGGCAGGAGTTTGAAGATGTCCAGTCCGCTCAGGGCCATGGGGGCGGGTCTCCTATGGGGTTGTTGAACAACGCAGTGAGATTGACCAAGGACGGCTGTCATTCTGAGGAGCCCGCGAGGGCGACGAAGAATCTCGCCGTGGTCGTTGCTGTCTTGCCGCTCGCACGGCGAGATTCTTCAGGCCGGCAAGCCGGCCTTCAGAATGACATCCCATCTCTTTCAGTACTCTTGGATTTCCGCGTTAACGGGGCGGCGGCACAGCACCGACCCCCATGATAACAGACGAGCCCGGCCGGGGCTAGAACATCGGGTCCATCTCCAGGGCGGGATGGCCGGTCTTCCGGAGGTGCTCCAGGACCTCTTCCTCGGTGGCGGCGTAGGTTTCGTCGGCGATTTTGTCGAGGTAGTCCTCGCCGCCGAGGTCGAGGGCCTCGGCCCGCTTCACGAGGCCGTCCTTCATGGCCTCCTTGAGCATGGCGGGCATCCAGACGATTCGCGCGAAGCCGCCGTCGGCGCTGATGAACTTGGGGCTGAGGATGTACTGGCGCGAGTGGCCGAAGAACCCGGGGGTCTGTTTGCCGCCGCCCACGGTGCCGGCCGCCGTCGAAAACTTCATGCCGCAGGGTGTCATCTCGGAGTACTCTCGCGGCACGATCATGATGCCGCCGGTAGACGGCAGGACGGCCGAGATGCACTCGAAGCATCCACATGAGGTCATCGGGTCGTTGATCATCGAGTAGGCGCTCATCCGCTCGATGCTGCCGTTCGACTTCTCGTACACGAACTCGTTGACCTTGTCCCACTGGCCGAGCGTCTCGTCGAGGCACTTGCCTTTGTCGACAGGTTGGTTCGGCCCGGCCGGGTTGATCTGGTAGGCGGCCCGGCCGTCGAGCCAGTTGTACGCGCCGCACAGCCCCGGATGCTGCGGTGTGATGATGCACACGTGGTTCGGGGCGAACGACTGGCACAGGGTGCAGGAGTAGAAGGTATCGACCTCGGTGTCCGTGAGGCCGGCCAGGCGGGCGTCGCGCTGGGCGTAGACCTCGCGGGCCTTCTCGCGGAGCGTGAGGACCTCGTCCTCCTCCGTGTAGATCTTGACCTGGACCTTGTCCAGGATGTTCGCGAAGTCGTCGTGCATGGTGGCGTGGATGATCTTGCCGATGTGCTCGAGGCGGAAGCCCTTCTCGTAGGCCTCCTTGCCGATGCGGACCCAGATGATGTCGCGCTGGCCCATGTGCCAGAGGCCCTGGGCGTGGTTGGCGTAGGTGTGGACCTGGCGTTCGCAGACCGGCTCGAAGTCGTCCTGCATCTCGCGTCCCGAGACCTCGACCAGGATGCCGAGGGGCAGGCGGCCGCCCGTCTCCACCGTATCGACGTCCGGGCCGATGACCTCCACCTTGCCGTCCTCCACCTCGTCGGACGGGCGGGTGGTCAGCCACTCGACCGCGGGCGTCCGCTGGCCGCCGAACTCCACGTGCATGTCGTCCTTGCGGATGCGCTCGCCCTCGAACGCCGGGCTGAACGAGACGGGAATCGGTACCTCCGACACCTTGATCTTCAGCCCCCGCACCTCGATGGCCTTCTCAACCATCTCCTCGTGCGGCACATTCGAGACGACGTGCTCGTAGGTGCAGATGCCGGTGGGCAGGATCTGCGGGATGTCGGAGTCGGCGATCGTCGGGAACCCGAAGTTGATGGCACCGGCGGCGGTGGCGTACCATTCGTCGGTGACCTCGCCCATGGCCAGGACGAACG
>CAYTJE010000008.1:0-33681 GCA_964437855.1 uncultured Anaerolineales bacterium
TCTCCATCTGTTCCAGGAACTGCCGGGCGTAGGCGCTGAGGGATTCGACGTACCGCCGCTGGCCTTCGGCGTAGACCGTGTCGAACGCCAAACTGGACTTGCCGCTGCCCGAGAGGCCCGTGACGACGACCAGTTTGTCGCGGGGAATCTCTAGGTCCAGGTTCTTGAGGTTGTGCTGGCGGGCGCCCTGGATGACGATAAACTCGTGGCCGTTGGAGGTGGGGCCGGGCGGGCCTCCGGCCGGAGGGGCCGCGGTCTTGGGGGCCTTGGCGGGGGCGCCCGTGAGGCCGGCTCTCTCGCCGGTGGCGGACGGCCGGGCCTGGGCCTGGCCCGGCGGCGGCCTTCGGCGTGGGGGCGGGTGCTTGCCGTTCTTCTTGCCCAACGGTGGCTCCAAGGCGGGATTCCGAGACGGTCCGAATCTGAAATCCTACCACGGGCACGGGGCGTTGGCAAGTACGAGGGCAGCACAATGTGGGAAGCGCGGCGGGTCTCCGCACCCGCCGCGCAGAATGCCTTTGTGGCGTTGTCGTGTTACGCCTCCGCCAGGGCCTGCCGGTAGTCGTCCCAGAGCCTTTCGCGGGGGGCGCCGACGTCGATGCGGTCCCAGGGCAGGACCTCGTCCCGGTCCCGGCCTCGGTGAGCGTAGAAGGCCGGGTCGATGCCTGCCGCCTGGAATCCCGTCTGCCAGGCGTCCGGGCGGAAGGTTTCGTCCCACGCGTCGAAGCGTGCGCCGGCGCGGTAGGCCTCCAGGACGGCTTGGGCGAGTCGCCGGTCGCCGCGGGCCAACGCCCCCTCCAGGAGGCTGCGGTTCACGTTGTGGATCTTCAGGCCGAGTCGCTTGCCCTTCAGGCTCTTGTGCAGCCGCTCGCGGGCCGCCACCAGGTAGGCGCGGTCGGCCATCGGGTGAAACTGGAACGGCGTGTGCGGTTTGGGGACGAAGTTGGCGACGGCCACGTTCACCTTTCCGGGACCCTTGGCCACCTCGCGCCGCGAGTTGCTGACCGCGCGTGCGAGCCGGCCGATGGCCTCCAGGTCGTCCGGCGTCTCGGTGGGCAGGCCGACCATGAAATAAAGTTTGATGCGGTTCCATCCGCGTGACCAGGCCTCCCTCGCGCCCGCGAAGAGGTGCTCGTCCTTGACGGGCTTGCCGATGACCCGCCGCAGGCGTGACAGTCCGGCCTCCGGCACCATCGTCAGGCCGCTCTTCCGGACGCTGCCGAGCAAACGGGGCACGAGTTCCAGTTGGTCGCTGGTGCGCAGACTGGGCAGGCTGAGGCTGACGGCGAGCGGGCCGAACTCGGCGTCCAGCGTCGTCAGGATGGCCTTGAGGTC
Source organism: uncultured Anaerolineales bacterium (assembly GCA_964437855.1). Classification (GTDB taxonomy): domain Bacteria; phylum Planctomycetota; class Phycisphaerae; order FEN-1346; family FEN-1346; genus BS750m-G62. The sequence continues at coordinate 1,333 of CAYTJE010000008.1, forward strand.
CGGGTGATCCGACGGCGACAGGCTGGTCAGCGAAATCTCGTTGTGGCCGGTGTTGGCGTAACACTGCCGGGCCAGGTCGAGGACCCGCTCGGGGCTGCGTGTGCGGACGGGCCCCTTGGTGCGTCCGGCCTCACAGAAGCGGCAGCGGCGTGGGCAGCCGCGCATGATTTCGACCGTCAGGCGGTCGTGGACGGTTTCGGCGCCCGGCACGATGGGCGCCTTGGGGAAGGGGGCGGTTTCCAAATCGGCCACGACGGCCGCCCGCGTCACGTCCGGCAGGCCGTCCACGGTGGGTTCGAGGGCGGCCAGGCGCCCGTCCTCGTGCCACCGGGACTCAAACAAGCCGGGGGCATAAACGAAATCGAACGTCCGGGCGAGGGCGACGATGGTCTCCCGTCGCGGCGCGCCGTCGGCCTTCAGGCGGGCGTACGCCTCGAGGAAGGCGGGCAGGGCAGCCTCCGCATCACCCACCAGCGCCAGGTCGAGAAACGGGGCCATCGGCTCCGGGTTGTTCGTCCCGGGTCCGCCGGCCAGGACCAGAGGGTCGTCGTCGCCCCGCTGGGCGGCCAGGAGCGGGATGCCCGCCAGGTCGAGCATCGCTAAGACGTTCGTGTAGAGCATCTCGTACTGGAGGGAGAAGCCGAGGAGGTCGAAATCGCGCACGGGCCGGCGCGAGTCCCACGCGAAGAGCGGCAGGCCGAGCGCGCGCATGCGGTCCTGGGCGTCGCCCCAGGGGGCGAAGGTCCGGTCGCACAGCCAGGCGTGACGACGGTTGATGAGGTCGTAGACGATGGCCGACCCCAGGTGGCTCATGCCGATGCCGTAGGTGTCCGGGAACGCCAGGCAGAAGCGGACGGCGGAGGCGTCCCAGCCCTTGCGCAGGGCGTTCACCTCGCCGCCCACGTACTGGGCGGGAGTGGAGACGAAGGGGAGGAGGTCGGTGGATATCGTCTCCGCCAGGTCCGTGTTGCGTGTGCCGGAAACAGGCATAGGCGTGTCACGGTACCGGGTTGGGAGCGGGCCGTCAAGCACGGGCTTCAGAGCAGCCTGGGGAGGGGCGGATGACGGGCAGGTCCCGCGTGGCGTGGCCCAGGCCCCACGAGAGCGGACTGACGAGGACGTGCTTCATTGCGGGGCCTTCGGGGGTTGCGGCGGCGCGGTCTCGGGCCGGGGGGGGTCGGTCCTCGGCCCCGCGTCGGCAAAGGCGGCGAGGGTCTTCAGAAACTGCTCCGGCCGGCCGATATCGTACCGCCGACCGCGGACCAGGCAGCCGAAGCACGGCTCCTGCTGCCGCAGGAGCGACAGCGCGTCGGTTAACTGGAACTCGCCGCCCTCGCGCATGTTGTGGTCGTAGAGGTGCTGGAGGTGCTCGAAGACGGCGGGCCCCAGGGCGTACAGGCCGAAGAACGTCAGGAAGCCGTCCACGAGGCCGTTCACACGGAGGTTGGCCTCGGCGTAATCGAGGGAGGGTTTCTCGGCGAACTCGGCCACGGCCAGCAGGCCGTCACGCTCGATCCAGGCCCCACCGACGGCGCCGAAGTTCGAGACCTCGTCCGGAGGCGTCCTGGCCAGCCCCACGACGTGCCCGCCGGACGCCTCCTGCGCCGCGATGACCTGCTCGGCACACGGGGTCTCCGTGTCGGTGCGGAAGACGTGGTCGCCGAGCATCAGGAGGAACGGCTCGCCGGCCACCCAGTCGCGTGCGCAGAGGACGGCGTGGCCGAGCCCCTCCTGCCGATCCTGCTCGATAAACGCGACCCGCCGTCCGAGGTCGCTGAGACACCGGGCGTGCTCCTGGAGGGCCGTCGGGAGGCGGTGCAGGTGCTGCGGCGGGAGGGGCGCCTTGAAGAACGATTCGAACACCGCCCGGTCGCCCGGCTGGATCACCAGAGCCACCTCCTCGATGCCCGAGCGAACGGCCTCCTCCACGATGACCTGGATGATGGGCTTGGCCAGTCCATCGGCGTCCACGATGGGGGCCAGTTCCTTCTTGACCGCCTTGGAGGCCGGGAACATGCGAGTGCCGAACCCGGCGGCCGGGATGACCGCCTTGCGGATGCGCCTGGGCGGGGCGATGTCGAGCGGGAGACACGCCACGCCCAGGTCGCGGCGGAGGATCTCGGCGGCGCGGTCGCGGCTGTCGGCGTCGCGGGCGAGGAGTTGGGCCGTCCCGTCGCCCTGGCTGCCTACGCCCTTCCCGCCCCATATGAGGTCCTGGATGGGCTCGTACGCGAGGACCTCGTGGAGTTTCGGGGCCGACAGTTCCTCCGGGCACACCGGGGCCAGGCCCTCGTCGAAGCGGCGCTGGGCCTCGGTCATCAGGCCGCCCAGGGCCCGGGCGTCGCCCCGCTCAATGGCCCGGACGGCCTCGGTGACGATACGCTTGTTGACCGGGCCGAGGCACTCGTGGACGGCCCGGTCGCGGTCGCTGGTCGGGAACGGGTAGCACTGGTTGAGGTCGGCCAGGATTTTCTGGGTGTCCTTGCCCTTCTTCAGGTCGACGATGAGCATGTGGAAGTCGGCGCCGCTGCACAGGGGATGGACGTCGACGAGGTCGGCGTCGAACGTCATGAGGACGGGTCGGCGCCCGAAGGCGCATCCCTGGTCCATGCGTCCGCAGCGGGAGGGGGTGGTCAGTTCGCCCCGATAGGCCGCCTCCATCTCGCCGCGGACCGTCATCTTGAGGTCGTACAGGCGGTTGAACGCGCGGGCCGTCAGGACACTGATGGCCGCCGAGGACGACAGCCCTTTCTTGACGGGCAGGTCGGTCCGGTCGTTATCGATCACGAGCCCCTGCACGTGATGGTGCATGAGGATCTGGTAAGCCACCCCGGCACTATAGCAGAACGGGCCGCCGGCCTGGGCCTCCCGGAGCAGGGCGTCGGGTTCCATGGGGATTTCGTGGGGCCCGATGCGCTGCGCCTCCCCCAGGTGCGCGGTGATTACTAGGTGTGTGGGGTGCGGGCGAACCTCGGCGTCGATGCCCTGGTTCGTGCCGCTGATGATGCAGTATCCCTTCTCGATGCGGGCGTTGGTTCGGCGATAGCCGCCCGCCCAGTCGGAGTGTTCACCGAACAGGCAGATGCGGCCGGGGACGAACACACGCATCCGGGGTCCCTCCGTTCGCGTGCGGGTTTGAGATGGTCGGCGCGCCCGCCCATGGCCCCGCAGCGCCCGTTCAAGGTAGTGCGGGCCGATTCGGCTGTCAAGCCGAAGCAAAGTGTTTGTCTGCCGCGCCGCGCCCCGGTATAGTGTGACGGAGCCCCGAAGGACGCCATGCATGCCCATTCGCGGAGCCATCGAGGCCATCCTGGAAGAGGTCCGGCGGACGCTGGACCAGGTCTCACCCGGAGGGCCGGAACGCCTGACCGAGGAAATCCTGCGGGCCGACCGCATCTATGTGGCGGGCGGCGGCCGCTCCGGCCTGATGGCCCGCGCCCTGGCCATGCGACTCATGCACCTCGGTCTGGTCACTTACGTCGTGGGCGAGACGACCACGCCGGCGATCCGCAGCGGCGACCTGCTCGTGGCATGCTCGGCCAGCGGCGAGACCCACGTCACGGTGCTCGTCTCGGAGGTGGCCCGGGAGGCCGGGGCGCGGGTGTTCGCGATCACGGCCACGCCCGAGTCGCCCATGGCCCAGAAGGCCGACGAAACGATCATTGTTCCGGCCCCGTCGAAACGCGCCGGGCCGCAGCCGCACGCCGAGCCGTCCGCCCAGTATGGCGGGTCGCTCTTTGAGCAGGCCCTGCTGGTGCTGCTGGATGCCGTGGCGGCCGAGATCGGCCGGCGTCTCGGCCGGGGGCCGCAGGACCTCGCCTCCCGACACGCGAACCTCGAGTAACCCGCCCCGCGTGCAGCGGTTGACAGGCCGCCGGTCAGGGTCTAGACTCGACTCCACGAGGCCGGACCACGTGCGACTCACACCGGAGGGAAGTCGACGATGAGCGACGCAAGCGGTATCGCGGCCGCTAACCGGAAATACGAGGAGGAACCGGAGGGACCGCTCGGCCGGGTGTGGCTCTGGTTGGTCCGGCTGGTCGGACAGGTTCGGCGGCAGTACCTGTGCCGGCTCCGACCGGGCCATGTTCGGCGAGCGCGGCAGCACCGCCGTGGCGAGTGCCGGCAATGTGGCGGGTGCTGCCATTTGACCTTTCGCTGTCCGTTCTGGCAAACCGACGGCCTGTGCCGTATCTACGAGCGGAGAACCCGCACGTGTCGCGACTTCCCCGTCGACGCGCTGGACCTGCGCCTGACGCGGGTGCCGTGTGGTTACTGGTTCGAGCCGGAGTCGGAGGCCGCCGACCGTGCGGATTCCGCTGGCTAAATACGGCCTGCCCCAGATTCTTCTGTTCGGCGGACTGTCGGCGCTCGGGGCGGTCCTGACGGCTGTGTTCGCCCTGTATGTGACGCCGGTGTTCGTCGTCGCGTTCCTGTTCGTGTTGTACTTCTTCCGGGATCCGCCGAGGCGAATCCCCGAGGAGCCGGGCGTCCTGGTCTCGCCGGCCGACGGGAAGGTGGTGGAGACCGGCGAGACCGAGGAGAACGACTTTCTGCATACAGGCGCACATAAGATAGGTATCTTTATGTCGCCGTTTGACGTGCACGTCAACCGGGCGCCGTGCGACGGCCGGGTCGAGGCCCTGGTCCATCGGCCCGGCGGGTACCACAACGCCGCCACCGCGGCGGCGTCGAGAGAGAACGAGGCCCTGACGATGGTCCTCGTCGACCCGGAGGGCTTACGCCGTATGCTCGTGCGCCAGGTGGCCGGCGTCATGGCCCGGCGCATCGTCTGCTCGGCCGCGGAAGGCGACGAGGTGAGGCGGGGTGAGCGGTACGGCATGATCAAGTTCGGATCGCGCCTCGAGGTGTTTGTGCCGGCCGACGGCTCGTTCGAGCCGGCCGTCGGCATGGGACAAACCGTCCGCGGGGGCGAGACCGTGCTGGGGCGGTTCCGGTGAGAATCCCACGCGTCCTGGTCCTGCCGTCGCTGTGCACGTTGGCCAACGCCCTGTGCGGCTTTGGCGCCATCACGCTGACGACACACGCGTTGCTGCAGGCCACCCCGCCGGATACCATTCGCCCCGCCGACGTGACGTGGGCGGGCTACCTGGTGCTTCTGGCGATGGTCTTCGATGCGCTGGACGGTCGGCTGGCCCGCTACGCCCGGGCGACGAGCGACTTCGGCGGCCAACTCGACAGCGTGGCAGACGCCGTCAGTTTCGGCGCGGCGCCGGCGTTCCTGATGAACCGCGTGGTGGTGGAGAGTCTGCGCGGCGTGATGCCGACGGGCCTGGAGCAGATTCTCCGCATCGCCTGGGTGTGCGCGGCGGTGTACCTGGGGTGCGCCCTGATTCGCCTGGCCCGGTTCAACGTGGAGAACGTCCACGAGGAAGAGGCCCATATGTCGTTCAAGGGCCTTCCCACCCCCGCCGCCGCCGGCATGCTGGTTTCCCTGATTATTGTCCTGGCCGACTTTATGAAGGAGGGCACGCACAGCCGGCTGACGGGGGCGCTGCTGTGGGTGCTGCCGGTCGTCGCGGCCCTGTTGGGTCTGCTCATGGTCTCAAACTTCCGATACACGCACCTGCTGAACCGGTTTGTCCGTCGGCGCCGGCCGATCAGCCACCTGGTGATGTGGTTTGCGGCCATCCTGATGGTGTACTGGCTTCGAGAGAAGATTCTGCCGGTGGGGTTTGGTGCCTATGTGCTCAGCGGTCCGGTGCTGAGCATGTGGCGCCGGCTGCGGCGGCGGGGGGGCCATGCGGGACCGTCGGCGACAGACGCACCGGCGCGGGAGGACATGGCTCCCCCGCCGGACGAGGAAGCGGCTTACCCCTCGCAGGACGCGTAACGGCCGGCCCGCCTGCCCTGCCCGCCGGGAACCGCCCAATAACCTTGACACCTTTTGACGTCGGCCATACCATCCGCCGGGGCTGAGCATGCGGGCCGGGGGGCCGCGTCCCGAGAGCGGGAAGGGGGCAAGATGACGTCGGCGCCCATGCCGGGCTTACGATACCTGTGCCTGGTGGCGGCGGGGCTGGCGCTGGCGGCCGCGCCGGGGTGCCGCTATCTCGCGTCGGCCCGGATGTGGGCCGATTCGGCCCGCCCGGCCGGACGGTTCTCCGACCAGGATCATCAGTGGGTCTACGATGGCGAGCCGGTGACCTTTGAACTGGAATGCGATCGTGGCGCGGTCAACTTCGTGGTCTTCGGCGTAGACGGCGAGGAGACCGTCGTCAGCGTGCCCGAGGTCGAAGGCCGGTACCGCTGGACGCGCGCCTTCCATTGCGGGCCACAGCCGCAGACCTTCGAAGTCTACGCCATGCCGTTTCTCCTGCGCGGCAAATGCGATTGGATTTACGATAAGACGGACGATACGTGGCGCTACTATCCCGGACGGACCGAAGCACCGGACGTCCAGACCGCCCGCGAGCAGACCGTCCGCGTGACGTGTTACCGGAAGACGCTGCGCTTCCGGTTCAAGCCGCGAGGAGGAGAGCCGACGGCCCTGACGCTTGTCTTGACAAAGGCCGATGGCGAGCGAACGGAAATCCGGCACGCGGCGCAGCCCGGTGAGGTGGGCACGTTCAGCCTCAGCGGCCCGGACGACGGCGTTTACACAATGGCCTGTACACCCACGCACGACCAGGTGAGCCGGGCAGGCACAACGCATGCCAAACTAGTGATTCGTCACGCCGACGGTTCAACCGAGCGACTCGAACAGGACCTTGACACGCCGTAGCCGCGCGAAGGACGGCCCATGAAGATCCAGTCGGTCCGAGGCATACGGGATTTTTACCCCGACGCCATGGCCTTCCGGAACTGGCTGTTCGAGCGGTGGCGACGGGCCAGTCGGCGCGCCGGGTTTGAGGAGGTGGACGGCCCGGTGCTCGAACCCCTGGACCTGTACACGGAGAAGAGCGGCCCGGAGATTGCCGAGCAACTCTATTGCCTCGAGGACAAGGGCGGTCGGCAGTTGGCGCTTCGGCCGGAGTTCACGCCGACGCTGGCCCGCATGGTCGGCGCCCGGCAGGCGGCGCTGGCCGTCCCCGTCCGCTGGTTCAACATTTCGCGCTGCTTCCGGTACGAACGGGCGCAGAAGGGCCGGCTGCGCGAGTTTTTTCAGTGGAACGTGGACTTGCTGGGCATCTCCGGCGAGATCGCCGACGCCGAGTGCATCGCGCTGGCCGTCGATGGGATGAAGGAGGTCGGCCTTGGGCCGGAGGACGTGGTGGTCCGGGTGAGCGACCGCCGGCTCCTCGGCGCGCTCATGCGGCACGTGGGCGTGGCCGAGGACGGCCTGGGTGAGGTCTTCCGCATTCTCGATAAGCGCGATAAGGTGCCGCCCGAAGCGCTGACGGAGATGCTCGAGAAGGCCGGCCTGGACGCCGACCAGCGCGAGGCCCTCGGGCGGGTGCTCGACTGGCAGGGCCTCCGGGACATTGACGAACAGGAGCGTTCCACCCCGGACGTGGCCGAGACCGTCGCGGGTCTGGAGCGGCTCTTCCGACACCTGGACGCCTACGGCATCGCGGAGTGGTGCCGGTTCGATATCGGCATCGTCCGCGGGCTGGCCTACTACACCGGGCCGGTCTGGGAAGTGCACGACCGCAAAGGCACATTCCGAGCCCTCTTCGGGGGAGGGCGGTACGACCGCCTCCTGGAGGACGTGGGCGGCAAGCCGATGCCGGCCTGTGGGTTCGGCTGCGGCGACGCCGTCCTCGGCCTCGTCCTGGAGGAGCGCGGCCTTGGGCCGGGGCAGTCTGAGACGACCGAGTATTACGTCGCTCGCACCGGTCGGGCCGAACCCTCGGCCGTTCTGGAGGTGGTCCGGCGGCTGCGGGCACGGGATCGCTCGACCCTGTTCGACCTGAAGGGCGGCAGCCTCCGGCGCCAGATGAAGCAGGCCGCCGACGCCGGGGCGGCCAGGGTGGTCATCGTGGGCGATGCGTTTGCCTCCTCCCGCCGCGTGACTCTGCGCGATATGCGGGCGGGCGAGCAGCAGGAGGTCGGGCTGGAGGCGTTGGACGCATAGCATGAGACCATGGCCAACCGGAACGTCATTTACGAGGCGTGCTTTGAGGATTATCTCCGGGAGGCGGGGCTCCCCTACGTGGCCGTGGACGAGGCCAAAAAGGCGATCTTCGCCGGCGTCCACCTGAAGAGTTTCGATTTCGTCGTTTACAGCGGTGCCGGCCCGAACCTGCTGGTCGACGTCAAGGGCCGCCGGTTTCCCTACCGCGGCGGCCGGCGGTGGGAGAACTGGGCCACACGCGACGACCTCGAAAGCCTGGCCCGGTGGGAAGAGGTGTTCGGTTCCGGGTTTGCAGGCCTGCTCGTCTTCTGCTATCATTTAACGCGAGAGGGGGAGGAGGATGCGTTTCAGAGCGTCCATCGTTTTCGCGGCGAATCGTACGGGCTGGTAGGCGTCTATCGCAGCGCGTACGTCGGCGTGTGCCGCACCCGGAGCCGGGCCTGGGGAACCGTCAGCGTTCCCACCGCCACGTTCCGCGGGATGGCGCGGCCGATAGCGGCATTCTGCTGAGGGGCACGATGCGTCGGCGAAAGACAATGAGGGCGGACGTGTCGCGAGGCTGCCGGCGTCGGCCGGTCTGGCCGGCTCTACTTGCCCTCGTGGTCGGAGTGTTCGTGATGTATGCCGCCGCCCGGGCGGCGCCGACCGGCGGAGAACCATCCGACCTGCCGTCCTTTACCGTACCTAACATCATGGCGATTGTGATGAGCCTGGCGGTCTTGGCCATCGCATGTATGCGATATCGGAAGGACTGATCTCGGGGCAGGTGTCCTGTGCGGGCACCCAGAGGAGGAGAACTCCATGCATGGAAAGCAGATAGCCATCGGCGTGCTGGTGGTGCTGGCGGTCCTGTTGGGCGGGGTGGTGGCCAGCGCGCTCAGGGCCGAGCGCGCCGCGTACGCCCAGGGGGGGGTCTTCGCCCGGTACCTGGCGGTCTCGGCGGAGGTCCAGGAGGGCTTCGTCAATTTCGCGGTCCTCGATACCCAGGCCAAACGGGTCCTCTTCTACGATATGTCGCCACCCAAGTACGAGTTGGTGCCCACCCAGGGACACAGATTGGACCAGCAGTTCCAGCGTTCACGGTGAGCCAGGGGCGCACGCCTTAACGGAGGCACACAGATGCAGACCAAAGATATCATCCTTATCGCACTCGTTTGCGTGAATGTGTCGCTGGGTTCCACGGCCCTGGCCCTGTACGTCGGCGATGCCGAACCTGCCGCCCATGCCGCGACTACCATGCGTTATGGCGACTACGTGATGGTCACGGGGCCGATCACGACCGGCCGCGAAGCCCTGCTCATCATTGACGTGGTGGCTCAGCGTGCGAACCTGTACGTTCCGACGGCCGCAAGAACCGCCGGAGGCCACACGTTCGAACTCAAGAGCAGCCGGAACCTCGCCGCCGACTTTAGAAGCGGCTAGCGCCGGCCCGGCCGGATGCCGCCATGCCGTGGTCCGTTGAATTGTGCGCGCGCCGGGTCGGCGCCGGTGAAGAACTCCGGCGGGAAGACGGCCTTCGACTCCTGGAAGCGGCGGCCCGGGACCCGCCGGCCGTCTGGCGCGCCGCCGACGCGATCCGGCATCGGTTCCGGGGCAGGGCGGTCCACCTGTGCGGTATCGCCGCCGTCAAGGTCGGACGCTGCGCCGAAGATTGCCACTGGTGTTCGCAGAGCGCGCATTGGCACACCGGGGTTGAGCCCACGGCACCGTTGTCGACGCAGGAAATCGTTGAGGCGGCAAAGGCGGCCGAACGGGCCGGGGCAGGGCATTTCGGCCTCGTCTCCAGCGGCGGCCGGCTGCCCGACGACGCATTCGACGCCGTCCTGGAAGCCGGCCGGGCCGTCCGGTCGCGCACCGGCCTGGGCGTGTGCGGCAGTTTCGGGGCCCTGACGCCGGAGCGGGCCCGTCGGCTGGTGGCGGCGGGGTTCTCGCGCTATAACCACAACCTCGAGACCTCGCCGCACCATTTCCCGAACGTCTGTACCACGCACACCTGGGACGACCGTCTGCGCTCGGCCCGCGCCGCTCGGGAGGCGGGACTGGACGTGTGCTGCGGCGGCCTGCTGGGCATCGGCGAGACGGACGCGGACCGGGTGGACCTGGCCCTGGCGGTCCGCGACCTGGGGGCGACCGTCGTGCCGATCAACACGCTGCACCCGATTGCCGGGACCCCCCTGGCCGACGCGGTCCCTCTTGAGCCGGTGAAGATCCTGTCCATCGTGGCGGTGTATCGCCTGCTCCTGCCCCGACAAGTCATCGCCCTGGCCGGGGGGCGGGAGCGGAACCTCCGCGACCTCCAGTGTCTCATGTTCCTGGCGGGGGCCGACGCGTGTCTCATCGGTAATTACCTGACTACGCAGGGACGCCGGGCGGAAGAAGACCTGACCATGATTCGCGATTTGGGGCTGGAGCCGGCCGCCGCGACCCGAAACCACGGGACGGGCCATGAGTAACGGGCAGGGCGTTGCCATCACCGGGATGGGGCTCGTGCTCGCGACGGGCGTCGGCGAGGCGGCCGCCGACGCCGTCTTCGCAGGGCGAAGCGCCGTCCAGCATCTGAACGGGGCGGTCGACATGGCCGGGGCGACGGGCGCTCCGGCCGACCACTTCCGGCCGCCGACGGGTACAGGGTATCAGGACCGGGCGAGCCAGATGGCCATCGCCGCCGCCGACCAGGCGTGGCAGCAGGCGCGTCCGGCCGAAGTGGCGCCGGACCGCGTGGCCGTGCTCGTCACCCTCAGTAAGGGCGGCGTCTTTGTCCTGGCGCGGTGGGCGGGGCAGACCCCAGAGGGATCCGAACGGAGCGGGCGAGCCGGGGAGATGGCCGGGGCGGACCCCGGCAGCGCCGGTCGGGCCATTGCGGCGCGGTACGGCCTGAGCGGGCCGGTCGTGTCGCCTGTGACCGCCTGTGCGTCCGGAGGACATGCCATCGCGTGGGCGGCCGGTCTCATCCGCCGGGGGGTGGTCGACGCGGCCGTGGTCGGAGCCGCCGAGGCCTCGCTGCACCCGGTGATTCTGGGCTGCTACCGGCGTATGGGCGTGCTGGCCGACGCCGGCGACGACCCCGCCACCTCGGTTCGCCCGTTCTCGGCGACGCGGCGGGGATTCGCCATCGGCGAGGGCGCCGGCGTACTGGTTTTGGAATCGCCGCGGGTGGCAGAGCGACGCGGCGCGGAGCCGCTGGCCCTGGTCAGCGGGTGGGCCACGGGCTCGCACAGCGCCGGGCTGATGGGGGTAGACGCGAGCGGCGAGGCGCTCGGCCGGCTCGTCCGAGACGCCCTGGCGCGGTCCCGGATATCGCCCGCGCGCGTCGATTACGTGCACGCGCACGGTACGGCAACGCCCGCGAACGACCTGGCGGAGGCCCGTTCCATCCGCGCCGCCCTGGGCCGGGCCGCCGACCGTGTCAGCGTCTCCTCGACCAAGGGGGTCCACGGGCACCTGCTTGGGGCGGCGACGGCCGTGGAAACCATCCTGACGGTGCTTGCCATGCGGCGGTCCCTCGTGCCGCCCACCGCCAATCTGACGGACCCGGATCCCGCGATATCCCTGGACTGCACGCCGCTGCGCGGGCGGCGTCGGTCCATTCGATGCGCCGTGCAGACGGCGAGCGGGCTGGGCGGGCAGATGGTCGCCCTCGTGCTTTCGCCATGGCTGGGACCGAGCCCATGATGACCTGCGGTATCGACGTCGGCGCCCGGACCACCAAGGCCGTGGTGCTGGCCGACGGCCGCGTCGCCGCCCGGGTGGTCGAGTCCACCGGGAGCGACCCGGCTGCAACGGCCCGCCGGGTGTTTGACGCCGCCCTTCGCAGCGCAGAGGTGACCGAGGGCGCCCTTGCATTGACGGCGGCCACGGGCTACGGGAGAGTCGCCGTCGCGGCGGCGGGCCTGACGGTGACGGAGATCACGTGCCAGGCCCGCGGTGTCCGGCACGCGGTCCCCGAAGCGTGCGGCATTCTGGATGTGGGCGGGCAGGACAGCAAGGCGATTGCTCTGGATGGCGATGGGCAGGTTCGCGATTTTGTGATGAACGACCGCTGCGCCGCCGGCACGGGCCGGTTTCTGGAGGTCATGGCCGGCGCCTTCGGTCTGGACCTGGATACGGCGGCCGGATGTGCCCTCTCGGCCGAGAGCCCCGTCGCCATCGCCAGTACGTGCACCGTGTTTGCGGAATCGGAAGTGGTGAGCCTGCGCGCCCAGGGCCACACGCGTGAAGCGATTCTGTCAGGGGTTCACACGGCGGTGGCCTCGCGGCTTCGGTCCATGGCCGACCGCGTTGCCATGGACGGTCCGGTGGCCTTTACGGGCGGAGTGGCCAGGAACCGCGCTGCTGAGGACGCCCTCCGCCGCGCCATGGCCGTCGAGGTGATCGTCCCGGACCACCCCCAGACCACGGGGGCGTTGGGGGCGGCGCTGCTGGCGGCCGACCGGTCGGCTACGTGATCTCCGGCCGCTCCATGCGTTCGAACCAGGTGGGCAGGTTGGTGTACGTCACGTGTTCCAGCATGCCGCCGAGGTTATGGTGGAACGTCCCGGCTTGGCGGTAGAACTTGCGGTAGACTTCGAGCAGGACGGCGGGGGTCGGCTCTTTCTCAAATTGCAGGATGTGGTCCCGCCATTCCCGGCGTGCCCAGGCCCAGGCGTCGACCGCCTTCGCCAGGTGCGCCACGGCGCGGTCGAAGGCCTCGCGGGCTTCGGTCTCCCGGCCGGCGTCCCGGGCCTCCAGGCTTGCCTTGAAGGCGTCGTACGTCTCCTGGGTCAGTTCCTGGGCGTAGTAGGAGAGATTGTGGCACGCCTGGCTGTAAAGGACCGGCTTGGACAGGCCCCTGCTGCTGACGCCGTACTGGTCACCGACCTTGCGGGCGAGGTCGTACCACTCGTAGGCGATGAGGAAGGTGCTTCGTCCCTCCTCCTGCTTAACGCGATCGCGATAGTAGAAGGCCTCCTGGCTCCGTCCGAGTTTCTCGGAATAGATGCGGCCCATCTCCGCGATGAGCCGGGCGCTGTGGGGGTTTTTGCGGTAGCCTTCGCGCAGGAACGCGATGGCGCGTCGAATCCAATCGTACTTGCGTGGAAGCGATTCCCACTGGACGGGAATGTTCCAGGCCAGGTTCCACGCATGGAAGATCCACGTCTCCGGATAGTCGCTCTGGAGCGTGGCGATGGTGGTGTAGCGGTCGATGAGGTCGAAGTGGATTTTCCGGCGCTTCTCCTCCTCCACCTGGATCCACTGGTAGACGACGTACGGGCCGCGGAACCCGCCCAGGATCAAGGTGACGGCTTCGCCGGGAAGGTCGCTCAGCTCGCGGGCAGGTCGTCCCGGCAACATGCGCAGAGACACCCCCGCCGAGGTGGCGAACCCGTACTGGCTGCACAGGGCCAGCCGACGGCCGGGCGGTTCCCGCCGGCCCAGCAGCCGTTGGCGTTCCGGCTCAATCATATACCGGCGCAGCGGGTAGGTGAGGGCGGCCAGAGTGACCACGAGGGCCAGGAGCCCGATATCCATGGTGCGGTGTCGCGCTTCGTGGCGGTTCTGGTCGCCCCTCATGCCGCCACCTCCCGCGTCTTGAGCAGATAGGCCCCGGCCGCCACGCCCAGGCCGGCTACCGCCGCCACGAGACCGGCCGACGCCGCCAGGTCCCACCAGGGGACGGCCTCGCCCATGTGAAACCCTGTTTCGGGGAGCAGGCCCTGGAGTTGGACGTGCTCAATGAGCCACCGGCCGGCCGGCACTTGACCAAGGGGCTTGGCAACCAAACCCGCCAGGGCGCCGATAAAGCCGTAACTCAGCAGGATCCGACCCACGGTGCCGACGGCAAACAGGGTGATCATTGCCAGGATGCCGACGTACCAGGAGAGCCGGGTGCTGACAAAGACGGCCGCCGCCACCAGGACGGTCCCGAACAGGAGGATCTGGAACCCCCCCTTGGCCAAATGCAGGACGAACGGCCCGCCGCCCAGGCGCAGCCGCACGCTCTCGGGCATCAGGCCCATGTAATCGTCGGGCGTGAGGCACTGGAGCCGGACCTCCAGCGGCCCGCCGCGGAAGAACTCCCGGTCCAGGTACAGCAGCGCGGGGTGGTGGCCTTCAGGCGTGAATCGGAACGAGCGACTCTGCCCGGTGTCGGGCCGAAGGAAAGTGGCCTCAGCCGTCGGCTGGATCGTCGGAGGGCTGTAGGCATCCAACGTGAAGGCGATCTCGACGGGGGTATCGCCGGTGCCGACCCGGTCGGCCGGCACGTCGTCGAAGCGATAGACCGCTATGGGCCTAGGCGGTTCGGGATGCCCGACCAGCATCCCTCGGCCGCTTCTCTGGGAAGACAGGCACGCCGGCCGCTCCGCGATGGTATAGGCTTGGCCCGAGGCGCCGACGATGCGGACTGCTCCGGCATCCGCCCCCACGACGTGACCGGGATGAACCGCCAGGACCTCCAGGAACAGGTCACCCTCTTCAGGAACGATAAACGTGCCCTCAGGGGGCGCGGGGATGGGCCGGCGCAGCGGCACTTCGACGCGTCCGGACGCCGGCACCTGGACCTGCACCTGCTGGACTTTCTGTTCGCGTCTGCGGCGTCGGCCGCCGGGGCCGGCGGGCGACCGGCGAACGACCAACCGGACGCGGACCTCAACCGGCTCGTCACCGGCCTGCGGCGGCCGCCACGGGGTCAGCGTAATCCGTAGCCGCCCCGGCGCCGTGGCGACCCACTCCCGGACCGGCGTGTCGGCCAGGCGCCAACGCAGCCGCATCCCGCTTTGGCCGACGATCCATACCGCGTCCGGCGGGCCCGGAGGGCGATCCGCAAAATGGACCTCGAAGTCCGGACCGGCATCCGCTTCGCAGTACCGGTAGATCATGAGCGGTCCGTTCCGCACAACCGCTTCCAGGGCGTTCAGGTCGGCAGGGTGCCGGGTGCGGGGCCGAGCCTCCTCCAGACGCCGGCCCGCCAGGGCCTGGATATCCCAAGCCCGGAGCCGAACGTAAACGTAGACCCCGCCGCCAACGATGGCCAGCATGAGCGCCAGGAGCGCCGAAAGCCCAAGGACCCGTCCCGCGACGATCTCCCATCGCCTTACGGGTTTCGTCATCAGGGTGAGGGCGACCTTGGAGTCCATCTCGGCCGGCGTAGGATACGTGGCGAAGAAGATGCCCAGGACCGCCGCCAGAACGGCCATCACGAACATGCTGGTGCCGACCGCTGCCGGAATCGCGTCAAAGACGGGGTCAAAGCGCGGCGAGGAGAGGTCCGCGACGACTGCCACGAGCAGGGCCAGCGGCGCCAGAATCCAAAGGCGCAGCCGGACACCCTGTCGAAACGTGACCAGGGCTACCGCCCCCACACGGCGCCAGAAGCACGGTCGGCGGTGGGCCGACGCGACCTCGCGGCTGTCGTGGGGGCGTGTATCCATCAGTCATTGACGGGCGACGGGTCCTGGTCGTCACCCTCCGAGGATGAGGACGAGGCAGCGGAGGGGCTTGCGGCGTCGGCGGCAACGACCCGCAAGAACAGGTCCTCCAGGGTGGTGGCCGGATGCTCGGCCGAGACGACCTCGGCCCCTGCGCGGCGGGCCGCCGCGACCATCGCATCGCGGGCCTTCTCCGACGCCCCTTTGACCTGGACCTGGACCACGTTGCGGACGGTCAGCAGGTCGCGGACGCGCCCGAGTTCAACCAGTTTGCCGCGGGCCAGAATGCCGATCCGGTCGCACACGTCCTGCACGTCGGCCAACAGGTGCGAGGAGAGGAGAATGGTTTTCCCCTCGTCCTTCAGGCGGAGGATGAGGTCCTTCATCTCCCGCGTGCCGATGGGGTCCAGGCCGGTGGTCGGCTCGTCCAGGAGCAGCAATTCCGGGTCGTTGACGAGCGCCTGCGCCAGGCCGATGCGCCGGCTCATGCCCTTGGAATACTCTCCGAGCCTGCGCGCCCGGGCGCGGCGGTCCAGCCCGACCAGGTCGAGCAGATCAGCGGTCCGGCGACGGCGCGCTTGGCGCCCCAGGCCGAACACGCGGCCGTAGAAGTCGATCGTCTCCTCGCCCGTCAGGAAGCGATGCAGGTACGACTCTTCCGGCAGGTAGCCGATCCGCTGATTGACGGCGGCCTTGCCGGGCGGCAGCCCCAGGACGCGGGCGCGGCCGGCCGTCGGGAAGATCAGCCCCAGGAGCAACTTGATCGTGGTGCTCTTACCCGACCCGTTGGGGCCGAGCAGGCCGAAGACCTCGCCTCGCTCCAGCGCCAGGTCCAGCCCGACCAGCGCATGGACCTTGTGCCGGCCCCAGAAATCGGTATAGACCTTGCTCAGGCCTTCCGTACGGACGGGCGGGACCTCGTCCATGCCCACCTCACAAACGCGGCGTGCCCCGGCCGGTGATCCAGCCGGGGCAGGGAGGTATCAGCGAGACTTCTGCCGCTGCCTGCGCAGCGCCTGCCGCTGCGTCTTTCGTAATTGCCGACGCCGGCGCTCGCTCGGCTTCTCGTAGTAACTGTTGCGCTTGATCTCTTTGTTCAGTCCCTCTTTCTCGCACAGTTTCTTGAACCGCTTGAGCATCTGCTGGACTGACTCGTTGCCTCTGGCTCGCACTTTCAGCATCTGGGTCCATTCACCCCCTTCTAACCCCGATCCACAAACAAGAGTTCTAACGTGCACCTATCATACCCGGGGACCCCGCAAGCGGCAAGGACGTTTTGCTTCATTCACGGTTTTCCGGGGGGACGAGGCAGCGCAGGCAAACAGGCGGGTGAGGTTCCTCTGATCGCCCAGACCGCCGTTGCCGGCCACAGTCTGCAACGGGTGGCCGAACTGACCGCGGTCGAGGTGGACGCAGGTCAACGGCAGAGGCCTTGCCATTGCGGCCTTGCGCGCAACATAAGATACATTATCGGACGATGGGCCGGGATGCCAAGAGGCGGTCCAAGAGGGCTACAAGGACCAATGTGGGCAAGCGCGAGGTCGCAAGAAGGGGTTTCAGGACGTGTCAGGTGCCGGACCTGCCTGTCAGAAACTCGGGCCCAGTCGTTATGTATCGAGCAGGTCGTCGTCGGAGATGCGGAGATCGTCCTCGTCATCGGACGAGGACGGTTTCTCAGACGAGGTTTCAGGCTTGCTGCCGGCCATATTTTCAAGGCTAGACAGAATGTCGTCCTCGGTGATGGGCTTGTGGGGTTTGGCGGGGGTGGATGCCTTTTTGGGCTTCGGTTGGGCTTGGGGTGCAGGGGTCGCGGCCGGCGGAGCGGCGGAAGGAGCGGCCGGTGCGGCCTTCTCTTTCACGCCGTCAATCTCCACGAGGAACGTCAGGGGGCCGATTGTGACCTGGTCTCCCGGTTCGAGTTGCTGCTCGCTGACGCGGTTGCCGTTGACAAGGGTCCCGTTACCGCTGTTGTTGTCGCGAATGACCAGGCGGTTCTGGTCGTTGACCATGTCGCAGTGCTGGCGGGAGACACGGGTGGAGGCGATGATGAGGTCCCTGTCCTCGGCCCGGCCGACCGTAAGAGTCCCCTCGGGGACCTCCACCTGCTTACCCTTCGGGTTACCCTTGATGAGGTGGAGTGTGGCATGCATGAAAGGGTTCCTCCCGACCGAATGGGTGCTTGGCTTCCTAAAGCCGGGGGCAAGGCTACCAGAACCCGGAGGGGCAAATCAACACAAAATCCGGGAGTATCGTCCCGAAGGTTAGGGATGCCGTTACTGGCCTTGGGGCATGAAGTGCAGCCGCACAAGGCGGAGATTGCCCGCGGTCGGGGCCCGGGGAGCCGGTGCCGATGGGGGCAGACAGTGGTTTAAGGGTCGGTTAATCTTGGCCATTATTCTCAAAGGCTTTCGCAAAGAGCCCTTGGCAGGCGGAGACGATTTCGCTACAATTAATCCATCGATTATGCCGATGGTACACGAGGCGAGCGAGAGCAAGACCCTCTGCTGACGTGTCTCAGGGAGGGGGGCCATGAAGCATAAACTCAAACGCCGAGCCCATAGCGAGTTTTCCGATTGGGCCGAGACGTACGACGGGCACTGGCTCAACCATTTTCTCTTTGAGCCGTCCCACCGGCTGCTCCTGGATGAACTGGACAGGGTCCCTCCCGGACAGGCCCTCGACGTGGGGTGTGGGACGGGCGAACTGGTCAACCGACTGGCTCGGCGGGGCTGGTCCGTGGTCGGCCTGGACCTGTGCGAGCCGATGGTCCACCGTGCGCGGCACAAGTTGAACGGCAACGCCGACTGCGTCTGCCTGACGGTCGCTGACAGCGAGCACCTGCCGTTCGACACCGGCGCGTTCGACGTAGTCACGTGTGCGAATTCATTCCACCACTACCCCCACCAGGAAGCGGTCGTGCGCGAGTTATACCGTGTGCTGCGGCCGGGCGGCCGCCTCTTCCTGCTCGACGGTTGGCCGGACCACTTCCTGGGCCGCGTGATCTACGACCTTATCATCACGCGCGTGGAAGGCGGATCCGTGCGGCACCGAGAGGCCCGTTACCTGGAAGCCTTGTTCAAACGCGCCGGGTTCCAGCGCGTGAGCCAGAGACGGACCTACTCGTTCTTCCCTATTCTCCTGACGCGCGGCACCGTGCCGCAGTAACGCAATCGCCGTTCCCGAGAACGCCGCGATGGTCCCATGGGCTGAAGCGCATCTTGCTGTCGGTCGGTCCGCATCGTTGCGCCACTGCACAGTTGTCGCCGTGGCGGCAGCGGTGGCGGCCCTGCTCTGTGTTCCGGCGACCGCCGCGGAGAAGGCCGGCAAGGCCCCATCCTCCGCCGCCCCCGCCACCGCGCGTGGTTCCTCCGCCGAAGCCATCTATCCCAAATCAAGAAAGGAGATGGAGCCCCAGATTCGGAAGGACCCGCTCGCCTTTCTGCAACAGGCCCGCGACTGGGCCCGCACACACATTGAGGCGTACACCTGTATTTTCCAGAAACTGGAACGGGTGGGCGGCGAACTCCTGAAACCCGAAAAGATGCTCATGAAGTTCCGGAGCGACCCTTTCAGCGTCTACCTGAAATGGGTCGCCGACCCGTCCAAAGGCCAGGAGGCCATCTATGTGGACGGCAGGTACAAGAACGAGATCCAGGTGCACCCGTCGGGCATTTTGGGGCTGATTTTCCGGCGGGTGGGCATCGACCCGAAGGGCAAAACCGCCCTTAAACACAGCCGCCGGCCCATCACGATGGCCGGCTTGGTCAACATGATCAGCCTCGTGACCCGCCAGTGCGAGGAGGCCCACGCCCGGGGCGACCTGACGCTTACCTACGAGGGCGTCCGGACCGAGGGCGGCCGGTCGCTCTACGTGCTCAAACGTGTCCTGCCCCCCGACAAGGGCTACCCCTGCGAGACCCTGGTCATTTTTATCGATACCAGGACCCTGGCCTGCGTCCGGACCGACGCATACGATTGGAACGGTGAACTGATCAGCCATTACTATTACAACGATCTCCAGATCAACCCGGGCCTCACCGATGAAGACTTCGATCCGGACAACGCCGACTACGGTTTCCGCCTCTTCTGATTCTTCTGAGGGTCATGGTCGACTTTGCTGAGATTGAGGCTGTCCTCTTCGATATGGGTGGGACGCTCATCGACTACCCTGTGCCCTCGCGGCCCGTTGTGGCCGGCCGATTCCTCAAAGGGTTCGTCTCCGGCATCATCCTGGGGGAGGAAACCCGTTTTCCGCCCGCGGCCTCCGTCCCCCGACCGGAGGACGCGCCGTCTCACCGGGCCCGCGCGCGACCGGATGCCCCCCTGCCCTACCGCCTCACCATGGCGCTTCGGCGGGTGGTCCGGAGCGTCAGCGGCCGGACCCTGCCCACCCTGGGCGAGATGGGCGCCCGACCCCTCATGGCCGAAGGCCGCCTTGTGCCCGACGCCGGCTCCATGCTCCAGACGCTGCGCCGGCGCGGCTACCGTCTGGGACTCGTCTCGAACACCCCCTGGGGCACGCCCGACTACCTCTGGCGAGGGCAACTCGAGCGGTTCGGCCTGGCCGAGTATTTTGAGGCCGCCTGTTTCAGCAGCGACGTGGGCTTTCGCAAGCCGGACGCCCGCATCTTCCGCGCCGCGGCCGACCGGCTGGGTGTCCTGCCCGCTCGGGCGCTCTTCGTCGGCGACGAGCCGGAGGCCGACATCGCCGGTGCCCGCGCCGCCGGCCTGCGTACCGTCTGGGTGAACCGGGCCCGCCGGCCACCGCCCGACCCGCCCGCGGACCTGACCGTCACCCGCCTGGCCGACCTCCCACGTTACCTGCCGGGGCGTCCGAAACCGAAAAGCGTTGACACGTCCAACCAGGCGCCTTAGCATAAATGGTTCTAAGAGCCTATCCGAATAACCCCTCGTCCGTACGGAGCGAGGCGGCCGCAGGCAAGGAGGCCGAAGCAGGCCCGTACGGGTCGATGCAGCCCGACGCCGGCTGCGGTCGCCGCAGCCGGCCGAAGCCAGAGGGTTATTCGGATAGGCTCTAAGCAGCCGCATTGCCGCGGCGAGGTGTGCTCAGACCCGAGCGGGGTGGGTACGGAGACCTGCCCCGCCCTACTCACCGTAAACCATCATCGAAGAGGCACTTATGGCTCACGACGTGACCCTTGTGACCGGTGACGGCGTCGGCCCCTCCCTGGCGGCCGTCGCACGCGATTGTCTCGACGCCACCGGCGTCGAGATAAACTGGGACGAGCAGGAGGCCGGCACCGACTGCCTGGAGACCTACGGCACCCCTCTGCCCGACCCGCTGATGGAAAGCATCCGCCGGACAGGCGTGGCCCTGAAGGCCCCCGTCACCACGCCTGTCGGCAAGGGCTTCCGCAGCGTCAACGTGTACCTGCGGCAGACGTTCAACCTGTATGCCTGCCTGCGGCCGTGCAAGTCTTACCCTGGCGTGCGGTCACGGTATGAGAACATCGATCTCGTTGTCGTCCGCGAGAATACCGAGGACCTCTACGCGGGGGTCGAGTTCCCTAAAGGCGCCGACGCCACCCGTACCCTTCATCGCACCATCAACGACCTCTCGGACGATAAACGAATCATGACGGGCGAGGCGACGACCGGCATCAGCATCAAGCCGATCAGCGTGGAGGCGACCGAGCGGGTCCACCACTTTGCCTTCCGCTACGCCCGCGAGCACGGTCGGCGGAAGGTTACCACCGTCCACAAGGCCAACATCATGAAGCACTCCGACGGCCTGTGGCTGGACGTGGCCCGCCAGGTGGCCAAGGAGTACGCCGATATCGAGTTCGAGGACCGCATCGTCGACAACATGTGCATGCAACTTGTCCAGAAACCCGAACTGTACGACGTGCTCGTCCTGCCGAACCTGTACGGCGACATCATCAGCGACCTGTGCGCCGGGCTGGCCGGGGGCCTGGGCGTGGCGCCGGGGGCGAACATCGGCGACGAGATGGCTATCTTCGAGGCTACCCACGGCTCCGCCCCCAAGTACAAGGGGCTCAACAAGGTCAACCCGACGGCCCTCATCCTCTCGGGGATGCTCATGCTCGACCACCTGGGCGAGAAGGACGCCGCCAAGCGCCTTGAGACGGCAGTTGCCGCCGTCATCGCCGAGAGCAAGGACGTCACCTACGACATGAAGCCCGACCGCGACGACCCCACGGCCGTCGGCACACGCGAAATGGGCCAGGCCATCATCAAGAAGATGCAGCAGGCGTAGAACGCCTCCGCGCGGTGGGGCTCCTGGCCCACCGCGCGCGGCAGGCCGGGAGGCCCGCCGCGCGGAAAACATGACCTGTATGTCGCTTGGCGTCCTCCGCGTCGGAACGACGGGCATGGACTCGCTTCCCACCAACCGGGCCTCCCGCGTGCGGCGCGACGCCTCGTCCCGCTGGCTCGAGATTGTGTCGGGCGAGGCGCGGGGCCTTGTCCCGACCGTCGCCCGGGCCGCCCTCACGATCCTGGCCGGCGGCTACCGTGCGGGGCTGGCTGCCGCAAATCTTCGCCGGCGCCTGCCCGGCGGCGTCCGCCGCGCCCCCTGCCCCGTCATCAGTGTCGGCAACCTGACGGTCGGCGGCACGGGCAAGACGCCGATGGTCGCCTTCCTGGCGGACCTGCTCGTCGCGGAAGGCCGGCGGCCGCTCATCGTCAGCCGCGGCTACGGCGCCGAGGCCGGCGGGATGAACGAGGAGGCCCGCGAACTTGCCCTGCGATGCCCCGGTGCGGACCATGTCCAGGACCCCGACCGCCTCCGGGCCATCCGCGCTCGCGCCGCCTCCGGCCCCTGCGACGTTGCCATTCTCGACGACGGGTTCCAGCACCGGCGCCTGCACCGCGACCTGGACCTCGTCCTGCTGGACGGCCTGTGCCCGTTCGGCCACGGACACCTGTTGCCGCGCGGACTGCTGCGCGAGCCGCCCTCCGCCCTTCGCCGGGCCGACGTAGTGGTTATCACCCGGGCCGACCTCCTTGTGCCGGCAGCCCTTGCCCACGTCAAGGACACTGCGGCTCGCTACGCCGCGCCCGCCACACCCGTCCTGACAGCCGAGCACCAGCCAGTCGGCGTGGTCTTCGCGGACGGTTCCCGCGCCGCGCCGGACTGGCTCGACGGCCGGACCGTCGCCGCTGCCTGCGGCATCGGCAACCCGGAGGCGCTGGGCCGGACGCTCGAGCGCCTGGGCGCCCGCGTGGTGCGGCTGGACGCCTTCCGCGATCACCACACCTACACCGCTGACGACCTCGGCCGCCTTGCCGAGGCCGCCCATGCCGCCGGCGCCGGCACGCTTGTCACCACAGGCAAGGATTTTGTAAAATGGCGGCCGCTGCTAAGGGACGAGGCCCCGCCGCCCGGCCTCGACGTGGCGGCTCTGGAAATCGTCATGCGCATCACCCAGGGAGAATCCATGCTGCGCGACCGGGTGGCCGCTCTACTGCATGCCCATGGCTTCCGGGGAGACGCCTGATGGTTCAGGCCAACGCCGCCCCATCCGTCCAGCATCCAGGATGGCTCTGACCCCGCCGAGGAGACGCGGCATGTACCGTCAACTCGTCCGCCTGGTGGAAGGGCTGGGCCGGCCCCGCATCATCGTGGTCGGCGACCTCATGCTCGATCGGTACGTTTACGGCGACGTAGGGCGCATCAGCCCGGAGGCCCCCATCCAGGTGCTGCGGGCCGACCGTGAAGAAGTCCGCTTGGGCGGCGCCGGTTCCGTCGTCAACAACCTGATGGCTCTTGGGGCCGAGGTTGCTGTCTTCGGCGCCGTCGGTCGCGACACCGCCGGTGACCGAATTCGCGACGGCTTCCGCGAAGCGGGCGCACTTGTCGGCGGCGTCCTTCGCTTGCCCGGCCGACCCACTACCGTCAAGACGCGCTTTGTCGGCCGGGCCCAGCAGCGGCACCCGCAACAGGTGCTCCGCGTCGACCAGGAAGATACCCGGCCGGTGCCTCGAGACGTGGAAGACCGCATCCTCGCCAAGGCCGAGCAGGCGGTGGCGCGGGCCAAGGCCGTCGTTCTCAGTGATTACGGCAAGGGCATCCTGACGCCACGCTTGACGCAGCGGGTCATCGGCCTGGCCCGGCGGCGGCGACTGCCGGTCGTGGTCGACCCGATCAAGGGAGGCGACTACACCAGGTACCGGCGGGCCACGCTGCTGACGCCAAACCGGGCCGAGACGCAGTTGGCCTCGGGCATTGACCTCGACGGGCCCCAAGCCGTCCGCCGCGCCGCCCGGACGCTTGTCGACGACCTTGCCCTCGACGCCCTTGTCGTTACGCTCGACAAGGAGGGCGCCTACCTGGCCGTCAAGGACAAGGTCGAGACGATGGTTCCCACGCGTGCGCGGCCGGTCTACGATGTGACGGGGGCCGGCGACATGGTCATCTCGGTCATCGCGATGGCCCTGGCCGCCGGCGCGCCGCTCCTGGACGCCGTCCGCCTGGCGAACGTGGCCGGCGGGCTGGAGGTCGAGAAGTTCGGCGTCCAGACCGTCTCGCGCGACGAGATGGTGGCCGAACTGCTTGATGAGGCCCGACGCAGCGGCGACAAGATGCGCTCGCTCGACGCCCTACTTGCCGACCTGGGGCGCCACCGCGAGCGCGGCGAGACGGTCGTCTTCACGAACGGATGCTTCGACGTCCTTCACGCCGGGCACATTGAGTACTTCCGCTTCGCGGGGGCCCAGGGCGACGTCCTGGTTGTCGGCCTGAACTCCGACCGGAGCGTCCGGGCACTCAAAGGCCCCGACCGCCCCATCTGCGAGCAGGAGTTCCGCGGCCGTGTCTTGGCCGCCATCGAGGTCATCGATTACATCACCATCTTCGACGAGACGTCCGTCTTGGACCTCATCAAGGCCGTCCGGCCCGACGTCCTCGTCAAGGGTGCCGACTACGGTTTGGAGGGCGTCGTCGGCCGAGAGTTCGTCGAGTCCTACGACGGGAAAGTGGTCCTTGCACCGGTCGTTGAAGGTCTGAGCACCAGCGAGATCGTCCGCCGCATCCGCGACCGCGGCTCCAAAAGCCGTTGAGCGGCAAGGAGGGATCGCCATGATCGAATCCATCCGTGCCCATTTCCGCATGGGGGCCGGTCTGTATGCGCAGATGGCCGAGGAACTGGCCGAAACGACCGCCCGGGCCGCCGAACTGCTCATCGAAACGGTGCGGGCAGGACACCGCATCTACGTCTGCGGCGACGGCGGCAGCGCCGCCCAGGCCCAGCACATCGCGGGCGAACTCATCGGACGCTTCCTTAAGGACCGTGGGCCCCTACCCTGCGTGGCCCTGACGACCGACACGAGCGTCCTGACAGCCGTGGCCAACGATTACGAGTTTGAGAGCGTTTTCGCCCGCCAAGTGGAGGCCCTCGCCGGCGAGGGCGATCTTCTGTGGGCCCTCTCGACCAGCGGCAACAGCGCGAACGTCCTGAAGGCCGCCTCCGCCGCCAGCCGCCGGGGCGCACGCCTGCTCGGCATGACAGGCCGCGACGGCGGCCATCTGAAGGAACTCTGCGACGTGACCCTCTGCGTGCCGGCTGACTCCAGCCCGCCCATCCAGGAGGGGCATCTCGCCCTCGTCCACATTCTCTGCGGCCTGGTGGAGCAGGCCCTCTTTGCCGAGGGCGAATCCCAGACGTAAGGTGACCGCCATGCCCGATCCTGCCGTCTTCCTTGACCGCGACGGAACCCTCATTGAAGAGGTCGGCTACGCCTCGCGCCCGGAGCATATTCGCATCCTCGGCGGCGTGGCCCGCGCACTGATCGACCTGGCCGACGCCGGCTACCGGCTGATCGTCGTTACCAACCAATCAGGGATTGCGCGCGGCTACATGACCGAGGACGATCTTGAGCGGTTCCACGACGCACTCGACCGGCAATTGCACCTGCTTGGCGCGGCCGTCGACGCCTACTACGCCTGCCCCCACCATCCAGACCCCGACCCGGCGCCGCGGCCGGACCTGGCCGTCAAGTGCGATTGCCGCAAGCCCAAGCCAGGTCTCATCTTGCGGGCGGCGGAAGATTTCCGTCTCGACCTCTCGGCCTCCTGGACCGTCGGCGATACGTGGCGCGATATCGCGGCCGGTCAGGCCGCCGGCACCCGGACGATCAAACTGCCCGCCGACGAGGCGCACCGAGGGCCGCGACCGCCTGACGTGGCCCCGCCGACGGCCGAGGCCCAAAGCCTAGCCGAGGCCACAGGCATTATTCTCGATCGCGAGACGCCGTCGCTCGATGAAGCGGCGGCCGAGCCGACTGACAAGGACGAAGGCCTCGCCGCAACCGGGGAACCCCCGCCTGCACCCGTTGCAGCCGACACCTTCACGGACGAGGCGTCCGCCGCTGCACCCGAGGCGCAACTGGAAGCCGTGGAGCCGGAACCGGAAATCATGGAGGCCGAGGAGGAAGCGGAACCTCCGAAGCCCGAGGCGGAAACGGAACCAGAGCCGCCCGCCGAGACCGTCGTTGAAGCCCTCTCCCCTGTCCATACGGACCCGTACCGGGGCGGGAGAGGGACGGGTGAGGGGGACGAAATAGTAAAGCCGGACGACGACATCCCCACCTCCCGTCAAGGGGGAGAGCAAAACGACTCCGCCGGGATGGACCAGGCCCGCTGCGCCCGTTGCGGACGCGACATTCGTCCGGGCGAAATCGCCGACGGCACCGCCGGCGAGCGCGACGGCTTTCTCCTTTGCCCTGACTGCCTGGCCCAGCAGCCTCGCGAAGCCGGCGCCGATGCCGCCGCCGGCACTGACGACCTCTTGCGCCTGATCCTGGGGGAACTCCAGCGGCTACGGCGGGCCCAGCGACCGGCCAGCCTCTCCCTGTTCCGGCTGCTGGCTTACATCGCACAGGCGGCGGCGCTGTTCTTCGGGTTCGGCTTGGCCGTCCTGGGCGACGACCGGACGCTCTACCTCCAGGTTGCCCTGCTCCTGCAGCTGCTCGTCCTGGCGTTGCTGCTGTTCGAGAGGCGGCCATGACGATCGCGGTAGCCTTGCCGAACTGGGTGGGCGACGCCGTCATGGCTACCCCCACCCTCCGTGCCCTCCGCCGCCGGTTCCCCGACGAGCGGCTCCTGGCCGTTCTCCGCCCCTACGTCCGGCCGGTGCTTGACCCGAACCCGTGGACCAACGCCTTCATCGAGATAGAAAAGACCGTGGCCGGCATGGCTCGCGCGGTGCGGGCCCTTCAGCGGGAATCGCCGGACGTGGCCCTGCTGCTTCCGAACAGCCTGCGCAGCGCGCTCGCGATGGCCCTGGGTGGCGCTGGCCGACGCATCGGCTACCGCCGGGGCGGTCGCGGCTGGCTCTTGACCGACGGCCTCGACCCGCAGCGCGACGGCCGCCGATTCGTTCCCACGCCCCAGGTCACTTACTATCTGGCCCTGGCGGAGGTCCTCGGGGCGCCGAGCGACGACCGCCGCCTGGAACTGGCAACCACCGAGGATGACGAGGCGGCCGCCATCGCCGCCTACGGCCAGACGGACCTGGACCCGGCCCGGACGCTCCTTCTGTGCCCAGGTTACGCCTTCGGGCCGGCAAAGGGGTGGCCCGTGGAGCACTGGGTGGCCGCGGCAAGCGGGACCCGGGACCGGTTCGGCCTCCGCGCCGCCGTCCTGGCCGGCCCACAGGAGGCGGACCTGGCCCGGGCCATCGCCGACGCCGCCGGCTGCGCCACGCTGCACGACAAGGGCATCACGCTGGCCTCGGCCCGGGCGGTTGTCCGGATGGCCCGGGCGATGGTCACGGTTGACAGTGGTCTT
The DNA here is from genome assembly GCA_964437855.1 of uncultured Anaerolineales bacterium. Taxonomy (GTDB): domain Bacteria; phylum Planctomycetota; class Phycisphaerae; order FEN-1346; family FEN-1346; genus BS750m-G62. The sequence continues at coordinate 28,547 of CAYTJE010000008.1, forward strand.
CGCCACTACGCCGCCGCTTTCGACCGTCCGGTGGTGGCCCTGTTCGGTCCCACGCACATCCGGTGGACCGAAACCTGGCACGGGAAGGAGGTCCGCCTTCAGGCCGACCTCCCCTGCGGACCGTGCCAGAAACCCGTTTGCCCTACGGGCACCGGCGAGTGCATGGCAAAGATCGAGCCGGACGAGGTGCTCGACGCCCTCAGCGAGGCGCTGAAACGCGACAGGTAGCCGCCGGCCTCGGCCAGTGCGTTGAACGATGCGCGGGTAAGCGCGGCGGGTGCGAAACTCCCTCTCCCTTGACGGGAGAGGGACGGGGTGAGGGTGAACCGATTACCAGTATCCCCCTCACCCTACCCTCTCCCGCCGGGGGAGAGGAAAACAAAGAACAACCATACAACGTATTGCCATGCTCGACACCGCTCAACTCGCTCGGATCCGCGACGGCCGGCAAACGCCGGAGGACCTGGCCTCCATCGTCATCCCACATTGCCGGACGCCGGACCTGGCCAGGCTGTGCCTGCGGGCCATCCGCCGGCTGACCAAGCACCCGCATGAGGTCATCGTCGTGGATAACCATAGCGACGACGGGTCGGTGGCGGCGCTTCGCCAAGTACGGTGGATCCGCCTGATCGAGCGCGGCCCGGAAACGGAATCCGAGGCCGTCTACGCGCACGCCTCGGCAATGGACCTCGGCACCCGGGAGGCCCGCGGACGCTGGCTTGTCAGCCTGCATACCGATACAATCGTCCGCCGCGAGGGCTGGCTCGGGGAACTGATTCAGCACCTGAAGGCCGCCCCGAACGCCGCCGCCCTCGGTGCCGGCAAACTCGACACCGATCCCCGCTGGTACCGCGCCATGAAACGCCTGTGGGACACGCATCGCATGAGGTCGGTGCTCCGCCGGCTGGTCGGCCTGCCGCCCGACCCGCGCCTGGAGCCGGCGCCCTGGTACCCGCGTTCCTACTGTGCCGTGTACCGGTTGGACGTGGTGCGCCAGCTGGGCCTCTCGTGGCAGCCGGCGCCGGGTCACCCGACCGGCGACCTCCTGTACCGTGGCTTGGTCGATGCCGGGTACGCTGGCGTCCGCCTGACGCCAGGGCAGATGCATCAGTACGTGGAGCACGTGGCCCACGCGACGGCTTTCCTGGGCCGGGGCGGGCTGGGCCACTGGCGCGGGAACGCGAAGGTCCGCCGGGCGCTGCGGCGGGTCATGGGCTCGGACCTGGCCCGCCAACTCCTCGCCGACGACTCGCTCGACCGGTAGACCGGCGAGGCAGAGAGCGGGCGAAAGAGCGCGGCGGGTGTTGGAGGGAATGCCCGGCGGCTCTCCGCACCCGCCGGGGGAATGCGCGGCGGGTCTCCGCACCCGCCGCGCGGACTTCTGTTTCTTGTGTGGCCCGGCCGGTCTTGCCCGGCCGGGAGAGCACGGATTGGCAAGCAATCCGTGGCACCGGCGCTCAGCGCGGTGGGTACGGAGACCCACCGCGCCCCTCTGAAACGCTGACGAACCAGGACGCTCTGGACCGCATGGCCACCCTCGTCATCCATCCCGACTACCGCGCGCTGCTCTCGGCGGCGGGCCTCGATACGTTCGACGCGCTGTTCGCGGCGGCCGAGGGACCGACCGTGGACGGCCACGGCTCGCGGAGCGTGTCGCGCATCGAGTTGGCGGAGGACACGGACCGCCATGTCGGCGTGTACGTCAAGCGATTCTGGGGTCGTGAGGCTCGCCGATCCTGGCGGTGCTTCCGCCTGCTTCGCGGACCGGTCACGCCGGCCGAGTACGAGTGGGAGAGTGCCCATCAGTTGCTGGATGCCGGCGTCGGCGCCGCCCGTCCCGTGGCGTGGGGCCGCAGCCGGGGGCCTGCTTCGCCGCGCGCCCTGGTGGCCTTCCGCGAAGTGGACGGACCGTCGCTGGCCGAGTGGCTCTCGCGCCGGCCAACCGGAGTTACGGTCGGCCAGCAAGCGCGCATTCGACACGCCATCGCCACCGTCCTCGGACGCACGGTCCGGCGCATTCACGCAGCCGGGTTCACCTACCCCGACCTCTACGCCAAACACGTGTACCTGGTCGATGCCGAAACGGTGAACCCGCGCGTCGTGCTCATCGACGTTCAGCGTCTGCGGCTGCGGCTGCCGTTTCGTGTGGTCCGCGACCTGGCGGCGCTGTACGTCTCGGCCGGCGCCCATCCGATTCAGCGGACGGACCTGATCCGGTTTTTGCGGGCCTACCTTGGCCATCAGGTAGCGGGGAGGCGTGGGCGGCGGCTCATCCGCGCGGTGCGGCACCGGGCCGACCGGATCCCCCGGCGCGGCCGCGACCCCCACCTGATTGCCGGCCGGCGCCAAGCCCCCTCCGGCATGGTACCCCTGGCCCAGGAAACCTTCACCACCGCTGACGGCGGCCGGCTCCGCGTCAACGAGGCGTTCCACCCAATGCTGGAGGCGGCGAATCTTGTCACACTTGACGCCCTCATGGCCGTCGACGCCGGACAGGTTTGCCGCGAGGGCTTCGGACGGTCGACCGTCCGCCTGGATCTGGCGGACCCGGTTGCCGGTCGGCCCCGAACCGTTTACCTGAAGCGCTACACGCGTGTGCCGCTGCGGATAAAACTCCGCCGGACGCTCAGCCTGAACGCACCGCAGTCGCTCGCGCGGCGCGAGGTCGGGGGCCTGGTGCGCCTCGCCGACCTTGGCATTCCGAGCATGCGACTGGTGCTGTTCGGCGAGGAGATATGTCGCGGCGGCCGGATGGAACGCAGCGTCCTTGCGACCGAGGAGATTGCCGGTGCCACCCAGGCCGACGATTATTGTGAAGCCCGCTTTGCCGGCCCCCTGTCGGCCGAGCAGACGGCCGAGAAGCGCCGCCTTATCCGGCAGTTCGCCGACGTGGCCCGACGGCTGCATACGGCTAACCTGTCGCACCGCGATTTCTACCTGTGCCACATCATGGTCCGCCCGATGGAGGGGCGTGAGCCGGTGCTGCACCTGATCGACCTCCAACGGCTGACGCACCACCGCCGGGGCATCGGCCGGCGGTGGGTGGTTAAGGATTTGGCCGCCCTGCTCTTCTCATCGTGGCCGGGGCCGGCCACGGGCATCCGATCGCCGGTGTTCACGCAGACGGATCGGCTGCGGCTGGCGCGGGCGTACTTTCAGACGGAGCGGCTGAGCCCTGAACAGAAGCGGCTGTTGCGCGCGGTGATTCGGAAGGCGCGGCGCATCGCCCGGCACGAGACGCGGCGGCGAGGCCGCAAGGGGGACACCGCGTGAGAATCGGCTTCCAGATCGAGCGTCTCGACCCGTCGCGCGGCGGGGCCGAGACGTACGTCCACCGCCTGGCCCGGGAGTTGCTGGCGGCCGGGCACGAGGTCCACCTGTTCGCGGCCGCCTGCGAGGACGAACCCGCGGGGGCGATGTTCTATCATGTGCTCCCCCGGGGGCTGTCGCGGCCGGAACGCGACCTCCGTTTCGCCCGGGCCGTGGCCAAGGCCACCCGCCGGGCCCATTTGGACGTGGCGGTGGCCGTCGGACGGACCTTCGGCGCCAGCGTCCTCCAGCCTCACGGCGGCACGCTGCCGGGGAGCCGGCGGCAGAACCGGCTCCTGGTCCGGCCGGCGTGGCTGGCGGGGCTGAAGCAGGCGTCCGATGCGCTGAACCCGCGCATCCGGGTCCAGGCGTGGATCGAGCGGCAGCAGTACCAGGCCGACCCGCCGCCCGACGTCGTCGCCATCAGCCGCATGGTCCGCCGCGATGTGCAGGCGTTCTACGACGTGCCGGACGAGCGCCTGCACCTGGTCTACAACGGCGTGGATACGGCGCGGTTCAGCCCGGAGGCGTGCGAGGCGATGCGCGAGGCGGCCCGCCGGGCGTGGGACCTTGCGCCCGGGGAGACGTGTTTCCTGATGGTGGCGCACAATCCGAAACTCAAAGGCCTGCGCGAACTGCTGGAGGCCGGCGCCCGCCTCGGCCGGGCCGAGCCCTGGCGGGTCGCCGTGGTCAGCCGGGCCCGGGCCCGCCGGTACCTTGAACTTGCCGAGCGGCTGGGCCTCGGCGACCGGCTCCTCTGGCCGGGCCCCACGGACGATGTTCTGCCCGCCTACGCCGCGTGCGACGCCTACGTCCAGCCCACCTGGTACGACCCGTGCAGCCTGGTGGTGCTGGAGGCGCTGGCGTGCGGCCGGCCGGTCGTCACGACCCGCTTCAACGGGGCGAGCGAGTTGATGGAGGACGGCCGGGAGGGCTACGTGCTGCACGCGCCGACCGAGACCGAGCGCCTGGCCGAGGTGCTGCGCGGGCTCCTGGATGCCGACCTCCGCCGCCGCATGGGCCGGGCCGCCCGCCAAGTGGCCGAGCAGCACCCCATCGAACGGAACTTCCGGGAGATGATGGCCGTCTTCGAAACCGCCGCCGCTCGGAAGGAGGCCCTTGGCCGATGACTCCGCGGCTCATCGTGGCAGCGATGCTGGCGGGCGCCTACCTGTGCGGGTCTATCCCGTTCGGCTGGCTTATCGGGAAAGTGCGCGGCTGGGATATCCGCGAGCACGGATCCAGAAACATCGGCGCGACCAACTGCGGACGCGTGTGCGGATGGCCGTGGGGTGTCCTCGCCTTTCTTCTGGACGTGGCGAAGGGCTTCGGGCCGGTCACGGCAGCCGTCGCGCTGCTGACGGGGGTTCTGGATGGCGCGGACACGCAAGCCCTCTGGCTCGGGCTGGTCGTCGTGGCGGTCGGGCCGATTCTGGGGCATACGTTCCCCGTGTGGCTGAAGTTCAAGGGCGGCAAGGCGGTAGCGACGAGCCTGGGCGTCCTGCTCGCCCTGCCCCCGCTGTGGTGGATCGCCCTGGCGGCCCTCGGCGTCTGGATCGTCGTGACCGCCGCGACGGCGTACGTCTCGGTCGGCTCGACGGCGGCGGCCCTGGCCTTCGGTGGCATCTACGCGGGGTATTATCAGGGCGAGGCGCTCGGCGAGTATCTGCCGGTGACGGTTTTCGTGGCGGGCATCGTCGTGCTGGTCCTCGTGCGGCACAAGGCGAACTACATGCGCCTCGTGCGAGGGGAGGAGAATCGCGTGTGGGGCAAGAAGCGGTTACCCTCTCCCCTGGCGGGAGAGGGCAAGGGTGAGGGGGATACGT
>CAYTJE010000009.1:0-32169 GCA_964437855.1 uncultured Anaerolineales bacterium
GTCATCAGGCCGCCGGCCGTCTCCGGCGGGTACTCGAGCAGTTCTTCGATGTCGCTGCGGTCTTCGAGTGCGGCCAGGGCCTGTGCGGCCTCGTCGGGCTGCATTTCGCCGATGACGTCGGCGGCCTCGTCGGGCTCGAGTTCCGCCAGCGCCTCGCGGAGTTCGTCCGGCCGGATGCGGTCGATCAAATCCTCGCGGGTCTCGCGGTCGAGTTCCACGAGGACGTCGGCGGCGGCGTCGCGCGAGAGCAGCGAGAACAGGCGGACCTGCTCCTCGACGTCGAAGGAGTCGAACAGGTCCGCCACGTCGCTCGGGTGCAGGTCTGCCAAGGCGCGGGCCAACTGGCCGCGCCGCCTCTCGGCCAGCAGGCCTCGGACCATCCCGACATACGATTCGTCCAGCGCCGGCTTGGGTGATGGCGTCTCGGGCACGACGTCCTCGGAAAGGGGTGGAGCGGGCACTGCGGTTCACAAACGGGCGGAACCGCCGGACTAACGGCAAACGTAGTTTAGGTGCCTGGAAGGTAGGGGTCAACGAGAAAAGACGTGCGGCCGGACCGCGGCATCCGTACAATAGGGCACGCTGCCACGCATGGAGGAGACAGGCGTGACGATTGAATTCAGGTGTTCCTGTGGGGCCGTCTGCCGGGCCGAAGAGTCCGAGGTGGGCCAACTGCACCATTGTGAGGCGTGCGGCTTGGATATTCCGGTGCCGTCGCGGCACGCGGCCGAGCGGGTCGTCGAGGACGACTCGTCCGAGACGGGGGCCCCCGCTCCTTCCTCGGCCGGCGGCGAGGCCGCTGACATCGAGGGCGACGCGCCGGAAACCGGGGCGAGGGCTTCGGCGCCGGCGGCTGGGGAGGGCGAGCCTCACGAGGGCGAGCCCCCCACGCCGGACGCCGGCATGGACGACCTCCGGCGCCAGGTCGTCTCGCAGCAGGACCGGGCCCAGACGGATGAGGAGGCCGAAGCGCACCGTGCGTCCACCGAAGCGCTCCGGGAGCAACTCGGCGGCGGGGGCCTCGAAGACATTGCCGCCGGTCTCCATGACACCGAGGACGATTCGGCCCAGGCCGATGCCGCCGCCCTGGCCGAAAAACGTCGCGGCGACGCCGACGCGCTTCGCGAACAACTCGGCGGGGGTGGGGTCGCCGACATCGCCGCCGCCCTCCGCGGAGAAGAGGAGGAGACCGGCCCGACCGCCGAGGCTGACCGCCCGTCGGCCGCCCCACCGATCGATGCGGCCGCGCTCCGCCAGAGCGCCGCCGCCCAACGCAAACCCCAACAGAGGGTGCTCCGCGGGCACGAGCGGGCCGCCCATCACATCACCTTCAAGCGGGCCATCTGGGTTCCCGCCCTGCTCATCGGCCTGCTGTGTATGGCCGTGGGCGTCCTCGCGAGCGTCTTTCACATCCATCCCGTGTGGGCGGTGAAGGACCTGCTGACGGGCGAGCCCAGCGCGTACGAGGCACACATGCGCCGGTTCGAAGAAGAACTGACCGAGGCCGGCATACCGCTGGACGGCTTCAAGGTCGTCGAGTACGGCGGGTCGGTCTGGGCCATGCCCCAGGGGGCGACACTCAGCCCCGATTCGCCCTCCCGGGAGGCCTATTACCTGAACGAATCCGGATTTGAAGTGCCGGCCGTCAACGCCGAGAACTACGCCGAGTGCCAGACCATCCGGCAGCAGGGCCGGAGTGGGCTCCTGATGCTGGGGGTCGGTCTGGTTGCGGTCGGGTTGGCGCTGGTGGTGCTGAGCATCATCACGTACCGCGACGTGCGGATCGTCCGGGCCACCCAGGCCGGCGAGGCCGAGGAAGAAGCCGGGGAGGAAGCCGAGAAAGGGGCGGAGGAGATGCCGGCCGAACCGGTCGACGCCCCCGAGGACACCGAGGGCGTCGCGCCCGCGACGGAAGGCGAGGACACCGAGGCCGCGGCCGGTCCCTCGACCGAGCAGGACGAACCCCGTCCACTGGCCGGGAGTGACGAGGCCGACCGGGTGGGTGATGCCCCCGAGACCGGCGCGGACGAGTCGGCCGAGTCCGGCGAGGAACCGCCCCCGCCGCCCGACCACGGACTCGACGAGGAGCAGGGCGGCCGTGGCGCGAGCGACTGACTCTTGATGCCAACCTGCCGGTGCCCGGCGGCGCCGGACGATGCCTATGGCCCAGCGCGATTTGCCCCCGGGTTCCGATCTGACGCTGACCGAGCGGGAACTCTTTGACCGGCTCGGCTGGTTCACGCAGGTGCGGTGGGCGGCGGGCGTCTTGAGCCTGGCCTTCATGGCCATCGGCTGGTACGGCTTTCACGTCCGGTTCGCGTGGCAGCCGGCGCTGGCGGTGGTCGGCGGGCTGTTTCTGTACAACCTGGTGTTTGTGCTGTGGGCCCGTCGGCTGTACGGGCGCCCGCAGAGGCAGGCGGAGCGGATTCGCCGGCTCGCACACGCCCAGATTACGTGCGACCTGTTGGCCGTGGCCGCTCTCGTCCATACGATCGGCGGCGTTGAGAACCACTTCGTTGTCCTGTTCGTGTTCCCGGTGGTCGTGGCGAGCGAGTTCTTCCACGCGCGCCTCGCGTATGGTTACGCCACGCTGGCGGCGGCGCTGGTGAACGCCATCGGCTGGGGCGAGTACTTCTTCTATGATCGGTTTCACTACACGCTGACGGTTTGCGAGTCGGGAGAGGCCGTTCGCTGCGCGCCGCTGGTGGCGCCGGGTGCCGGCCAGCACTACGTGTTTGTCCTCCAGGTCTGTTTCGTGATGACCTTCGCAGTGTACGTGACGGTGTTCATCGCCTCGAGCATTACCAGTCGGTTGCGGCAGCGGGAGGAGGAACTTGATGCCGCCTACCGTGACCTGAAGTCGGTGGAGGCCGTCAAGTCGCAGTTCATGCGGAAGACCAGCCACGAACTCCGCGCCCCCGTCGGCGCGGTGCAGAGCCTCCTGAAGGCGGCGGCGGGCCAGATGCCTGAGGCGGGAAATGGACGGGACCTCGTGGCCCGGGCCCTGGCACGCTCCGAGAGTACCCTCGACCTCGTCGACGACCTGCTCCGTTACAGCCGGCTCCAGGCGGCTCCGGACCTGGACCGCTTCGAGCCGGTGGAGTTGGCCGAGGTGGTCCGCGCCTCGGTCGATCTCTTCCGCGCCCAGGCCGCCGAGAAAGGCGTGCACTTGGACGCCGACGTGGCCGGCGCACGGGTTCGGGGGATCCGCGATCGGCTCATGGACCTCGTCAACAACCTCGTCTCCAACGCCATCCGGTACACCGACGCGGGCGGGACGGTGACCGTCCGGGCCGGGTGCGAAAGGGGGCAGGCCGTCCTGACGGTGTCGGACACCGGCATCGGCATTCCGGCGGACGAACTGCCGCGCATCTTTGACGAATTCTACCGCGGCCAGCGGGCCAAGGAGAGCGTCCAGCACGGCACCGGCCTCGGCATGACCATCGTCCGGCGCGTCGTCCAGATGCACGACGGGCGGGTCGACGTCCAGAGCCGGCCCGGGCAGGGCACCACGGTCCGCGTGGTCATGCCTATCTGCCTGAAGGAGCCCGACCCGGCCGGGTCGCAGCCCTCGGCCGACTGACCGGTTGGCGCGGGTAGGCAGTGCGCCCGCCGCATGGCTATAGCGCAAGGAGACATCATGCTCACGATTCGCCGGTGCATGGTCCCGTTTCTGGCGCTCTTGCTTTGTCGGGGATCGGCCCACGGCGCCGAGCCCGTCGTGTCCGGTGCCCGGCGGCTCATCCAACCGTTCATCGAGCGGCATCTGGCCGAGCCTCTCGCCGCCACGCGGACGGGTCTGCGAACTGCCGCGAGGTACCCCGTCATGTTTCGCGTGCCGTGTCGGACGCATGCGGCAAAGGATCCCTGGAAGGGCCTGTCGGAACTGGAGGCCGCCGGTCGGACCCTGGCGCGTCTGGCCGGTGGGGGCGCGGGGCAGATCGGCCCCTTGCTGCGGACCCTGCTGGCGGCAAGCGGCAACGCCGGCGACGCCGCCGACGGTCAGCCCAGCGGGGCGCCCCCGTCGACGCTCGACGAGATCGTCGAGCGGCTCCAAGCCGCCGACGCCTACCGTACCGAGGCGCTCGCCAAACTGGCCGAGAAGGACCGCGCTTTTCTGCTCACTTGGCCGGCCACGATGGTCCGGACCTACGGTCCACAACTGCCCGTCAATCAGAAGATGCTTCCACTGCTGACGAACACGCGGGCGTTCACGGCCTTCGCGGGCAAGCACTACAACTGGCCGGCGCTGCTGCGGGCGGCGGAGGCCCTGGTCTCGATCGCCGACCCGGCGGCGCTTGCGGCCGTCCGAGCGGCCGTGCGCGGCCGCGACCCCGTCCGGAAGAACCCGGAGGGCGTCAGCGGAAGGCTCCTGCTCGTTCGCGAGACGGACCTCGGCTGGCTGATCGTCGGCGGCCGGGGACCGAACACCTACGACCTTGCGGAGCCGCCCGCCCTGCTCGTTGACCTGGGCGGCAAGGACACGTACACGGGCATGATCGCCGCCTCGGCCTCGGCGGCGCATCCGCACAGCGTGGTCATCGACGTGGAGGGCGATGACACCTATAAGCCGGCGGCGTTCGGTCTGGCCACGGGCCGCTGCGGCGGCGTCGGGTTGCTCGTCGACATGGCCGGAGCAGACACCTACGAACTGGCGACCGGCTCGGGCGGCGTGGGTTTCGGCGGCATCGGCGTGCTGGTCGATTGCCGGGGCGACGATGTCTACACCGGCCGCAAGTATACGCAGGGCGCCGCCATGGCCGGCCTCGGCCTGCTCCTGGACCTGGCGGGCGACGACACCTACACGAGTTTCGGCAGGGCGTTGGGTTTTGCCGGGCCGGCCGCCGCGGCGGCCGTCGTCGACGTCGACGGAGATGATTCCTATCAGTGCGGGCACAAGGTTCCCAGCGGATATAACGCCACCGTCAAGCCGCCCCCTGAACCCGGCGACCCGAAGTTCCAGTACACGGCCATGGGGATGGGCGCGGGCCAGGGCCGGCGGGTGCTCTCGGGCGATCGGAAGCACCAATCGTTCAACCTGGCCGGCGGCGTGGGCATGCTGATCGACGTGGCGGGGTGCGACGCCTACGACAGTTCCAACTTCTCGCAGGGGTGCGGTTACTTCTTCGGTGTCGGTCTCAAACTCGACCTGGCGGGCGACGACACGCACGGCGCCGCCCGCTACGGCCACGCCGCCGGGGCGCACTATGGGATGGGCCTGTTCGTCGATGACGCCGGATGCGACCGGTACACCTCCACCGGCCCCACGTACAACTGCGGCTGCGCGTGGGACCACAGTGTCTTTCTCTTCGTTGATGCCGGGAGCGGGCCCGACGTGTACGACCTGGGGCGCTCCGCCGGGCCCGCCCGGGCGGATATCAAGGCCTGGGGCGTGGCGGTCGACATGGCCGGCGACGACCGCTACGTCGTTCCGCGCGGCGTCGGCCGGGCCTCGCGGGGCGGCTTGGCTGCCTTCCTCGACGCCGGCGGAACCGACGTGTACGAGAGGGGCTCGACTCGAGAGGACAAGTCCCTCGGCGACGGACAAACCCTCCCGCAACCGGAGGGCGGGTTGTTCGTCGATCTGGCCGACTGAACGACCGCGGGCCCCCTCCTCCGCCGCCCGTCAGCCGAACCCTTGCGGTCGTGGCGGCTTGCCCCCATAATGGCGTCTCGTAGCGTACCGAGCGTGTTTATCGACCAGGTGGAGGGCGGATACATGTATCATCGACCGCTGATGCTTCTGGTCGCTTTAGCCGTCGCGCTGGCGGCGGCTCGGCCGGGGGCATGCCTTGCGGCCGAGGCGGTGCCGCTGTCGGCCCTGGACCTCTCGAAGATGTCGGCCGGGTGGGGTGAGCCGCAGGTCGACCGCAACTGCGTCGAGAAGCCGATGGCGGTTGCCGGCCGGCGGTTCGCCCGCGGCGTGGGCACGCACGCCGCCTCGGCCCTGCACGTCCGCCTGGATGGCAATACCGAGCGGTTCACGGCCTGGGTCGGCGTGGACGACTCGGCCGGCGGCAAGGGGTCCGTGCGGTTCCAGGTCTACGCCGACGGTGAAAAGCGGTTCGACAGCGGCGTCATGAAAGGCGGCCAGGAGGCGAAGCGGGTTGACGTAGAGTTGAAGGGCGCCACGCGCCTGCTCCTGCTCGTGACCGCGGCCGGCGACGATATCCATTTCGACCACGCCGACTGGGCCGACGCCGCGTTCACCGTGGCCGGGGCGAAGCCCGAGGCGGTCGACCGGCCGGTCGTGGAGGAGGATCGGGTCATCCTGACGCCCAAGCCCGGCCCGGAGCCGCGCATCAACGGCCCGGCCGTCTATGGGTGCCGGCCCGGGCGGCCGTTTCTCTACCGTATTCCCTGTACGGGCGACCGGCCGATCGCCTTCGCGGCCGAGGGCCTGCCCGGCTCGCTGCGCCTGGATGGAGAGACCGGCATCATCACCGGTCGGGTGCCGAAGGAGCCCGGCGAGTATGCCGTCACGCTCCGGGCCAGGAACGGCGCCGGCCGGGACGAGCGCGGCTTCACGATCGTGGTCGGCGACATGCTGGCCCTGACGCCGCCGATGGGCTGGAACCACTGGTACACATGGTACGACCACATCACGGCCAAGCACATTCGCGACGCGGCCGACGCCATGATCGCCTCCGGCATGGCCGACGTCGGGTACCAGTACGTCAACTTGGACGACTGCTGGATGGTGAAGGTGGGGTCGAAGGACCCGAACCTGGCCGCCGAGCCGCGCGGCCCGGACGAGCCCATCCGCTCGAACAAGCACTTCCCGGACATGAAGGCCCTGGCGGACTATGTCCATGCGAAGGGCCTGAAGATCGGCCTCTACACCTCGCCCGGGCCGCGGACCTGCCAGGGGTACGAGGGGACGTGGCAGCACGAGCGCGTGGACGCCGAGCAGTTCGCCGACTGGGGCTACGACTTCCTCAAGTACGACTGGTGCTCGTACGGCGGTGTGGCGAAGAAGCATAACCTGGGCGAGGGTCTGGAGCGGCTCCAGCGGCCGTACCGCAAGATGGGCGAGATCCTCCAGGCCCTCCCCCGCGACATCGTCTACAACCTCTGCCAGTACGGCATGGGCAGCGTCTGGGAATGGGGCGGCGAGGTGGGCGGGCACTGCTGGCGGACGACCGGCGACCTCGGTCTCCGCCGCGGCGGCCGGCTTCCGGGAGCCTTCCGCATCGGCCTCGCGAATGCCCGGCACTGGGCACACGCCTGTCCCGGCCGGTGGAATGACCCGGATTATATCCTTATCGGGTACGTGGGCAGTCCCCGCCGGAAGGACGACGCGCCGCGAATGACCTCGCTGACGCCAAATGAACAGTACGCCTATATGTCGATGTGGTGCCTGATGGCGGCCCCGCTCATCTACTCCGGCGACATCACCCGCCTCGATGCGTTCACGCGGAACGTCCTGTGCAACCCGGAGGTCATCGCGGTGGACCAGGATCCGCTCGGCCGGCAGGCCCGGCCGGTGGTTCGGACCGACGAGGCGCTGGTGCTCGCCAAGCCGATGGCCGACGGCTCGACGGCCGTGGGCTTGTTCAACCTCGGCGAGGTCGCGCGCGAGATGGCCGTCACCTGGGAGCCGTTGGACCTGGACGGCCCGCACCGCGTTCGCGACCTCTGGCGGCAGAAGGACCTGGGCGTGGTCGAGGGCCGCTATGCGGCGAAGGTGAAGCGCCACGGGGTGATGCTGGTGCGGCTTTGGCCGAAGAAGTGAGGTGGCTCGGCGCGAGGCGAGGAAGGAGCAGGCCGATGCGACACGCCTACACCCGACGCACATTCCTGCGAACCCTGGCGGCCGGCGCCGCGGGTGCCGCCGCGGCCACATGCGGAGTCGCCTGCCGCACACGGGCCGCCCAGGCCGCGCGCAAGCCGAACGTCCTCTTCATCCTCGCCGACGACCTGGGTTGGCGCGACGTCGCGTGCTTCGGCAGCCCGTTCTACGAGACGCCGAACATCGACCGCCTGCGCGCGAGCGGCATGAAGTTCACGGACGCGTACGCGGCCTGCCCGGTCTGTTCGCCCACGCGGGCCAGCATCATGGCCGGCAAGTACCCCGCCCGCACGGGCGTGACCGATTACATCAACCCCGCCGGCCGGAATCAGCCCGGCAAGTGGCGGCGGAACACCCGGCTCTTGCCGGCACCGTACCAGGATCACCTGGACCTGGACGAGGTGACCCTGGCCGAGGCCTTCAAGCAGGCCGGCTACGCCACCTTCTTCGCCGGTAAATGGCACCTGGGCAACAAGGGCTTCTGGCCCGGGGACCAGGGCTTCGACGTCAACAAGGGCGGGTGCGAGCGCGGCGGCCCGTACGGCGGGAAGAAGTACTTCTCGCCCTACGGGAATCCGCGGCTGGAGGACGGGCCGCCCGGCGAGTACCTGCCCCTGCGCCTCGGCCGCGAGACCGCCGACTTCATCGAGACCCACAAGGATGGGCCGTTCCTCGCGTACCTCTCGTTCTACTCCGTCCATTCGCCGCACATGACCACCAAGGAACTCCGGGCCAAGTACAAGGCCAAGCAGAAGGACGCCCCGGAAACCCGCTGGGACACCGAGGGCGAGCGCAAGGTCCGCCTCGTCCAGAACCACGCCGTCTACGCCGGCATGGTCGAGGCGATGGACACGGCCGTCGGCACCGTCCTCGACCGGATCGAGCGTCTCGGCCTTTCCGACGACACCATTGTCTTCTTCATGTCTGACAACGGGGGCCTCTCGACCAGCGAGGGCCACGTGACCTCGAACCTGCCGCTGCGGGCCGGCAAGGGATGGCTGTACGAGGGTGGAATTCGCGAGCCGATGATCGTCCGCGCCCCCGGCATCACGAAGCCGGGCAGCACCTGTACCGAGCCGGTCATCAGCCCCGACGTCTACCCGACGATGCTGGACCTGGCCGGCCTGCCCGCACGGCCTGACCAACACGTCGACGGCGTCAGTTTCCGGCCGCTGCTGGAAGGGAAATTGATGGACCGCGCACCGCTCTGCTGGCACTATCCGCATTACGGGAACCAGGGCGGCGCGCCCGGCGGGGCCGTCCGCCAGGGATCCTGGAAACTCATCGAGTGGTACGCCGGCGGTCGGCTCGAACTCTTCAACCTGGCCGACGACGTCGGCGAGCAGCACAACCTCGCCGGGAAGCATCCCGAGGTGGTCAAGGACCTCCACGCCAAACTCGTGGCGTGGCGCGCTGAGACCGGTGCCCGGATGCCGACACCGAATCCGCGGTATGAGCCGGGCAAGCCCCGACGATAAGGAGCGTTCCCATGCAATACCCCCGGTTAACACTGGGTGTTCTCGTGACGGCGCTGCTGTTAGGGGGGTGCTCCTCGGCCAGGGTTCCGGCGGCATCGGCCGAGGCGCCATCGTCGGCGGTCCAGGATGAGGCGGCCATCCTGTCGCTCGCCGGCCAGTGGCGGTTTCGCTTGGACCCGGACGACGCGGGCGTCGGCGAGGCCTGGTTCAAGGAGACCCTGCCGGACCGCCTCCGCCTGCCGGGGGCGCTCCAGGCCCAGGGCTTCGGCAACAAGGTGACCGCCGAGACCCGCTGGCTGGCCCGGGGCTGGGGCATCAACCAGGGCCTCTGGTACACCCATCCCCTGTACGAGCCGTACCGACGGCCGGGCAACGTCCGATTCTTTCACTTCCTCCAGCCGGACAGGCACTACGTCGGGCCGGCGTGGTACCAGCGGACTGTCGAGGTGCCCGAGGCGTGGCAGGGCCGGCGCATCGTGCTCTTCCTGGAGCGGTGCCACTGGACCACGACGGTGTGGGTGGACGGCGCGAAGGCCGGCTCGGGCGACTCCCTCGCCGCGCCCCATGTGTACGACCTGACGAAGCACCTCGCCCCGGGGGAGCACCGGCTGACGATCCGGGTGGATAACCGGATGCACGTGGACGTGGGGCCCAGCGCGCACAGCGTCAGCGACCAGACGCAGACGGCGTGGAACGGCATCGTCGGCCGCCTCGAACTCCGCGCCACCAACCCCGTGTGGATCGACGACGTCCAGGTCTACCCGGACGTGGCGAAGAAGCGGGCACGCGTTCGGGTGACCGTCGGCAACGCCACCGGCAAGGCGGTGGCCGGCGAGTTGCGCGTCGGCGCCGAGGCGTTCAACACCGACCGGGCTCACGCCCCGCCGCCCAAGCGCGTGGCGGTCGAGGCGGCGGGGGACCGGACCGTCTGCACGGTGGACTATTCCCTGGGCGAGGACGTACACCTGTGGGACGAGTTCCACCCGGCCCTGTATCGGATGCGCGTGGCCCTGGAGGCCGAAGCCGCCGGGCAGGCGGTCCATGATGCGGCCGAGGTCACGTTCGGCATGCGGCGGTTCGGCACCAGCGGCACGCGGTTCGAGATCAACGGCCGGCCGGTGTATCTGCGCGGGAACCTCGAGTGCTGCATTTTTCCACTGACCGGCTGGCCGCCCACCGACGTCGAGGCCTGGCGGCGGATCATGCGGATCGCCAAGTCGTACGGCCTGAACCATCTCCGGTTCCATTCGTGGTGCCCGCCGGAGGCGTGTTTCCAGGCGGCCGACGAGGTGGGCATCTATCTCCAGCCGGAGGTGTGCGAATGGACACACGTCCATACGGACGAGCAGCACGCCTTCTTCCGCCGGGAGTCGGAGCGGATCCTCCGGGCCTACGGCAACCATCCCTCGTTCGTCATGATGGCCCTGGGCAACGAGGGCTATTGTACGCCCGAGATCATGCGGGACCTGCTCGGCCGCTGGAAGCAGGACCCCCGCCGCGTCTACACCGGAAAGTGCAACTCGAACCGCAGTGTGGTCGACGCGTACGAGTACTATGTGGGCAAGCAGTGGAAGAAACACACCATGCGGCATGTGGCTTCCAGCCCACCCGCTCCCATGCACGATTACCGCAAGGCGGTGGCGGCGTCCTCCATGCCCCTCGTGGTCCACGAGACCGTGCAGCGGTGCAGTTTCCCCGACCCCGCTTGGGCCGAGAAGTACACCGGTTGGCTCCGCCCGGCGTATCTGGACATCGCCCGCGACCAACTCCGTCAGCGCGGCATGCTGGACCAGGTGCCGGCGTTCGTCCGGGCGAGCGGCCGATGGCAGGTGGAGCAGTTCAAGGAGGAGGTGGAGGCCGACCTGCGAACCCCCGGCTTCGGCGGGTTCCAGTTGCTCCAGTTGCACGATTTTCCGGGCCAGGGCAGCGCCCTCGTGGGCGTGCTGGACGCGTTCTGGGACTCCAAGGGCTACGTGACGCCCGAGCGATTCCGGGAGTTCTGCGGCCCGACGGTGCCCCTGGTCCGGATGGAGCGGCTGACCTGGACGACGGCCGACAGGCTCCAGGCGACGGTCGAGGCGGCCCATTTCGGCCCCGAGCCGCTCGGCCGGGTGGCGCCCCGGTGCCGCATCGTGGATACCGAGGGTCGGGAGGTCTTCTCCCAATCACTGCCGCCGCGGGAGATCCCCATCGGCAACGGCACGCCGCTGGGGCAGATCGGCTGCTCGCTGGCCGAGTGGAAGGCCCCCGCCCGGTATGACCTGATCGTTGAGTTGCCCGGTACCGGGGCCCGCAACCGCTGGCCGTTTTGGGTGTATCCGGCGTCGCTCGAGGCGGCCGAGCCGGGCGAGGTCCGTATCGTCCACGACCTGGACGAGGCTGCTGTGGGGCATCTGGAGGGGGGCGGGCGGGTGCTGCTCTTGCCGCCCCGCTCCGCCCTTCGGGGCGGGTCGTTCCCCGACCCCTTCCGAAGCATCTACTGGACGTCGGCCAGCCTGGACCGGGCCTTCGGCCCGAACGGCGGGCATACACTGAGCGTGTTGTGCGACCCGGCCCACCCGGTGTTCCGGCACTTCCCGACCGGGGCGCATACGAACTGGCAGTGGTGGGAGTTGCTGTCGCGCAGCCGGCCGATGGTCCTGGACGACTGGGAAACCGACCGTCCCTGGCCGAAGGCGTACCGGCCCCTGGTCCAGGTGATCGACTGCTGGAAGTACAACCGCAAACTGGCCGTCCTGGCCGAGGCGAAGGTGGGCCCGGGCCGGCTGATGATCTGCACGATGGACATCGAATCGGACCTGGACGGGCGTGTGGTGGCGCGCCAGTTCCGCCACAGCCTGCTCGCGTACATGACCTCGGACGGCTTCGACCCGGCGCACGCGGTGACCCTGGACCAGGTGCGGGCGCTTCTGAAGGAGCCGACAGGCCTCCAGCGCCTGGGCGCCACCGCCACCGCCAGCAGCCAGCAGCGCGGGTACGAGGCGTCGCGGGCTATCGACGGCAACCCGAAGACCTTCTGGCACACCCGCTGGGAGCCGGACGTGGACGGCCATCCGCATCACCTTGTCATCGACCTGAAGAAGACGGTGACCGTCCGGGGCCTCGTGTACCTGCCGCGGCAGGACATGACGAACGGCCGCATCGCCAAGTTCGCCGTGTACGTCAGCGGTGACGGTAAACAGTGGGGCCGGCCCGCCGCCGCCGGCACCTGGCCGAACGCGGGCGCGGAGCAGCGCGTCCGGTTCGAGAAGCCTCGGCAAGCCCGCTTCGTGAAACTGGTGGCCGAGTCGGAGGGCCGGGGCCGGGAATGGGCCTCCGCCGCCGAGGTGGACGTGATCCTGGAATAGCGGGTGGCACGCTTTCGCTGGCGAAAGCGTGTGTTGTCCGGCGCGCGGGAGGCATGCTTTCGCAACCGCGCGAAAGCATGGCCCCCGGTTCTGTGTGGGTGGCGTTGCGGGAGGCAGAGGGATGGAGCAACTGACGGTCCTCGACATCGCCCTTTTTCTCGGCTTCTTTGCCGTCGTGGTGGGAGTGAGCCTTTATAAAAGTCGCAAGGAGAAGAGCAGCGAGGACTACTTCCTGGCCAGCCGCGGGCTCGTCTGGCCGTTGATCGGCCTCTCGATTGTGGCGGCAAACCTCTCGACGGAGCAATTCGTCGGCATGGCCGGTCAGGCGGCCGGGAACGTCGGGCTGGCCGTCAGCGCCTGGCAACTGACCGGTGCTGTCGGCATCGTCATTATCGCGTTTACGTTACTCCCGAGGTTCCTCAAGGCCGGCATCTATACGATGCCCGAGTATCTGGAGTACCGCTACAACCCCGCCGCCAGGCAGATCATGGCCTTCTACACCATGATCATCTACGTGACCGTGACGAGCACAGCGGTGCTGTACTCCGGGGGGTTGACGCTGTCGGCGATCTTCGGGATGGATCTCACCTTGGCGATCTGGATCGTCGGCGGCATTGCGGCCATGTATACGACGTGGGGCGGCCTCAAGGCGGTGGCTTGGGCCGACCTGTTCCAGGGCATCGGCCTGGTGGTAGGCGGTCTGGTGACGATGGGACTGGTGTTCTGGGCGAGCGGTGGCGTGAGCGAGTTCTTCCACGAGAACGCCGACCAGTTGCACATGGTTTTGCCGGCCGACCATCCCACCCTGCCGTGGACCGGTGTCCTGCTGGGCATGTGGATTCCCATCGTCTACTACTGCGGGCTGAACCAGTTCATCGTGCAGCGGACGCTGGCGGCCAAGGACCTGCGTCAGGCGCAGCGCGGCATCGTGTTTGCCGCGGCCCTGTGGCTGCTTGTTCCGTTCGCCATCGTCCTGCCCGGCATCGGCGCCTACAGCCTGTACGGCGACGAACTGGCCGCCGAGGCCGACAAGGACAACCAGCGAGTGTTGTCGGTCTTCGAGACGCTCCAGGCTGCCCGCGACCCTTCGAATAAGATGGTCACCTTCGAGATCGACTCGAACTGGGCGAACCGCCATCCCGAGAAGGCTGCCGAACTCCAACAGCACAACGCGTGGGTGGAGGAGGTAGCCGGTGCGAAGGGATACGAGGTCCGCCGGGAGGAACTCATCGGCTACAAGTACGACGCGGCGTACCCGGTGCTGATTCGCCGACTGGTCTCGCCCGGCGTTCGCGGGTTGATGTTTGCCGCCATCGCGGGGGCGGTCATCAGCAGCCTGGCCTCGATGTTGAATTCGGCCTCCACGATCTTCACGATGGACCTGTATCGAAGTCTGCTTGACAAACAGGCTTCGCAGCGCCGGCTCGTGACGATCGGCCGGGTTATGACCCTGCTGTTCGTCCTCATCGGGTGCCTGCTGGCGCCGAAACTGGCGGACCCGGAGTTCAAGGGGGTGTTCAATTTCATCCAGGAGTTCCAGGGCTACATCTCGCCGGGCATCGTGGCGACGTACCTGGTGGGCCTGGTGGTGAAGCGCGCCCCCGCCTCGGCGGGCGTCGTCGGGCTGCTGGTCAGCGCCCCCATCTACGGCCTGCTGCACTACCTGTTCGGCGACCACGCCGACGCCATCGTGTCGGTGCACTTCCTCCTCCGGATGCTCATTACGTTCGGGGCCGTGACGGCTATCATGCTGGTCCTGACGCTTGTGGTCCCGCTCCGTGTGCCGAAGACGATCCCCGTGCGCGAAGATCTGGACACCCGGCCCTCGCGGCTGGCGCTGGTTCTGGGTATCCTCGTCATCGTCGGCGTGGCGGTCATCTTCATCGTGTTCCGGTAGGTGGCGGCCGGTATCGGCGTCCGGTGACCCGCGGCGGGCCGGGAGACCCGCCGCGCGGGAAGGAACACTCTGTTGCGCGGCGGGTCTCCGCGCCCGCCGCGCAGCAATGAGGGAAGGGAATGTTCATGACCTCTCGCCAGCGCGTCCGAAAGGCCCTGGACCATGAGCCGCCCGACCGCGTCCCTCTCGACCTCGGCGCCAGCCCCGTGACCGGCATGCACGTGAGCAGCGTGTACCTGCTGCGCCAGGCCCTGGGCCTGGATGCACCCGGCACGCCCGTCCGCGTCGTCGAGCCGTATCAGATGCTGGGCGAAACGGGGGCGGACCTGGTCGACGCCCTCGGCGTCGACGTGCTCGGCGTCTGGCCCTCGGCCACCATGTTCGGTTACAAGAACGAGGGCTGGAAGCCCTGGACCACGTTCGACGGCACGCCGGTCCTCGTGCCGGAAGGGTTCAATACCGAGCCGGACGAAAATGGTGATATTCTGATGTATCCCGAGGGCGACCGTTCCGCCCCGCCGAGCGCCCGCATGCCCGAAGGCGGCTTCTACTTCGACGCCATCATCCGCCAGCCGCCCATCGACGAGGACAACCTCAACGTCGAGGATAACCTCCAGGAGTTCGGCCCCGTCTCGGACGAGGATCTCGACCCCTTCCGCGCGGAGGTTGACCGCATCCGCCGCGATACCGACAAGGCCATCCTGGCCAACTTCGGCGGGACGGCCTTCGGCGACATCGCCCTCGTGCCTGCTGTGAACCTCAAGCACCCGCGCGGTATCCGAGACGTGGAGGAATGGTACGTCAGCACGGTCCTGCGGCGGGACTACGTGCGGGAGGTCTTCGAGCGGCAGTGCGACATTGCCCTGGCGAACCTCGCGGCGTTCCACCGGGCCCTCGGCGACCATGTCGACATTATCTACATGACCGGCACCGATTTCGGCCACCAGAACGGGCCGTTCATCAGCAACCGCGACTACCGCGACCTGTATCAGCCGTTCCACCGGAGACTGAACGACTGGATTCACGCGCACACGACCTGGAAGACGTTTATTCACTCGTGCGGGTCGGTCGCGGCGCTGATTGACGATTTTCTGGACGCCGGGTTCGACATTCTGAACCCGGTCCAGTGCTCGGCCGCCGGCATGGAGCCGGAGGGATTGAAGGAGCGGTTCGGCGACCGCCTCACGTTCTGGGGCGGGGGCGTCGACACCCAGCACACCCTGCCGTTCGGCACGCCGGAGGAGGTTCGCCGGGAGGTTCGCGAACGGCTCCACATTTTCGGTCGCGGCGGCGGATACGTCTTCAACCCCATCCACAACGTCCAGGCCCGCACGCCGCAGGAGAACCTCAAGGCCCTCTACGACGCCGTCGCCGAGTTCCGGGACCTGGCGGCGGGGTAGCACGAGGAGAGGGTGGCACGCTTTCGCGATGTTGCGAAAGCGTGTGCCGCGCGGTGCCCGGTCTTGGGCACCGCGCGGTGGGCAAGACTGCCCACCGCGCCAATGCGCGCGGTGCCCGGTCTTGGGCACCGCGCGGTGGGCAAGACTGCCCACCGCGCCAATGCGCGCGGTGTCCGGTCTTGGGCACCGCGCGGCGGGCAAGACTGCCCACCGCGCCAATGAAGCGCATGCTTTCGCAAAGGCGCGAAAGCATGCCACCCGATGTGTGGGGCTTACTTCCCCTTCAAACACGTGACCTTGCCGTCGGTCGTCGCGACGTAGAGTCGGCCGCGGGCGGCCGCCATGGCGTCCCAGGCGGGCGGGGCGCTGAGCGGGTACGCCGCCAACCGACGTCCATCTTTCGCCGAGACGACCAGCAGGGTCCCGGGCTTGTCGCTCGCGAACGGCTCGGCGTCGGCCGTGCCGCCCGCGAAGGGGTCGGGCGGGCCGGCCAGCAGCAGGGTGCCGTCGGCCAGAACCATGGCCCGGACCCAGATGTCCAGCGACTGGGTCCAGCGGGGCGCGATGCGCCGCTGGGCGCGGCGTTTGCCTTTCTTCTCCTTGATGACCTCGGGCTGCTTGCCGCTGGCGAACAGGACGTAGTGCGGTTGCTTTTTGGGGGGGCTGCCCCATGGGTGTTTTTTCGGGGGCAGGCCGACGTGTGTGCCGGCCGTGCCGTACTGATTCAGCCGGCCGAAGGAATAAACCGACGACCCGTCGGCGACCATGAGGCGGCCGGCGGGGGCCTGGTGCCCTGCGCGGGCCCAGCCGCCCCAGCCCGATTGCATGCGGGTGCCGAACAGGAAGTACGTCCGATGCCACCACGAACCGTCCAGGAATCCCGCCGGGCAGAAGAGGTGCGGCACGTCCGGGTCCTGGCGATTCAGGTCCGCATCGAACCGCTGATGACGCATGTAGATGCTCTCGCCGTCCGACGCGAGGACGTCCGGCAGCGCGCCCGGCATGTACACGCCGCGGACCTGCTGCTGGGGTTCCTCGCCGCTCTCGGGATCGCGGTCGTACAGGCGGCGCTCGGCCTGGACCTCGCCCGTGGCCGGGTCGAGTTTGTACAGCCACATCCCGCCGTCGATGTACGAGGACCGGCCGGCCGCGAAGTACGCCGACCCGTCGTGCACGAGGATGTTGCCCTGGACGGGCCAGACCGATTCGAGCCCGTCGTAGGCGACGAGACGGCGGTCGCGCGGCGCGGCCCGGAACCGCCAGACGGTTTCGCCGTCGGCGGCCCGGAGGGCGTGGACGCTGCCGTCGCGGCAGCCGAGGAGGCAGAGGCCCTGGTAGATGGTGGGCGGGGAATCGATGCGGCCGCCGAGCGTCCGGCTCCAGACGGTTCGGCCGGTCTCGGCGTCCAGGGCGTGTAGGGTGTGCGTCTGGACCTGGGCGAGGAACACAAGCCCGCCCGCGACCACGGGGCTCGTCAACTCGCCGCCGAGGTCCATCTGCCAGCCCTTCGCCAGCGCGGTGGGCACGGTCGAGGAGGCCCGGCCGGTGCGGGCGGCGTCGTGGCGGTAGGTGGGCCAATCATCATTTCGGATTTCGGATTTCGGATTGTCGATTGGCTTACCGAAGGCCGGGCCGCGCTCGAGCCGGCCCTCGGCCGGGATCGTCTCCGGAAGGCGGCGCGACGCCGACGCCGGCGCCACGGCGAGGAAGCCGTGCAGTTTCGCCTCGATGTAGCACGCGCACGAGTGCTGCGGGGCGTACAGCAGCCCGTTCGCCGGCATCACGCCGTACTGGCACGCCCCGCGTACCCAATGGTCGGCCATGCCTTTTCCGGTGGCCAGGTCGATCCACTCCACGCCCGACCGGCCGAGCACCAGGAACCGGTCGGTGGCCTTGTTGCGGTAGCACCGGTGGTGGACGAAGCCGACGGTGAAGTGCTCCTGGTCTTTCGGGCGCTCGCGCTTGACCTCGCCGGTGCGCGGGTCGAGCCCCTGCGTAATGCCCGGCTGGCGGCGGTTGACGAGGTTGCCGGTCCAGACGAGGCCGTCGGCGACGAGGACGTCGGGCGGGGCGTTATAGGCCTCCTGCGCCTCGGACTCCCACAGCCGCTTGCCGTCCTCGGCCGAGAAGGCGATGACTTTGCCGGGCGGGGCCTCGCCCCCTTTGCTGTAGACCACCCAGAGGACCTTGCCTTGGCCGGCGGCCTCGTTTCCAACCCTGGAGGATGCATCCCGGTCGGCCGAGAGCACCACCCCGTCGCAGGCGACGAGGGTCGGGGCGGTCCACGCCCAGCGGTTCGTGGTCACGGGGCGGTGAGACCGCCACTGCTGGCGGCCGGAGCGCGCGTCCAGGCAGATCAGTTCCTTCGTGTTCTGGAAGAACAGCCGTCCATCGGCCACGGCCAGCGCCGTGGGCATGAGGTGGCTGGTGGCGGCGTCGGCCTTCCGCCAGAGGACCCTGCCGGTGTCGGCATCCATGGCCACGAGCCACTTCCCGCCGGGCGAGACGTGGGGCGCCCGGCCCAGGTTTTCGTGCTTCGGCTGGGCAGCCCCGTGGCTGATGGCCGGACCGACCACGACATAGAGCACGCCGTCCGCAAAGACGATCTCAAGGGCATGATCGGTGCCCCGGTAGGTCCGCTTGATTTTGCCTGTGGCCGCGTCCAGCGCGGTGACCGGCTTGCCGTAGCCAAGGGTGGCGTACACGGTGTCGCCGACGGCGACGAGGCGGCGCTGGATGGCCGCGGGACCGGTGCGAAAGCCCCGGAGGTGGTCTTCCCAGGGTGCGACCTCACGTTTCCAGAGGACGACGCCGCTGAAGGCGTCGCGAGCCACCAGCCGCCACTTGGCCGGCAGGGCGACGGCGGCCGCGGGGCCTTCGTCGACAATGGCGAACACCCGGCCGTTGCTCGAGACGACCGCGCTGCAACTGGAGAGGTGGTCGTGGCTGCGGGCCCACTCCGGGTCGCCCACCCACTGGAGATGGTGCGGCGGGCCGACCACCGTGTCGTGGGAGACGGCGTTGTTCGTCGGGTCGTGCAGGGCGTGCGTCCATTCGTCGATCTCGGCGGGCCACGGCTTCTCGGTCTTTTCCCAGGAGGCCCCGCGTTTCACGTAAGCCACGCCGCCGGGGCACAGGACCCGCATCACCTCGTCCATCGGGACCGGCCCCAGGGCTTCCGCCACCACGAGCCGGACCAGGTTGTCGGTGTACGGCAGGCGGGGACCGGTCCCAAAGGGATCCGAACGGATAAGCCGGTCCACCGAGACCTGGCCGTAGAGGCCTCGCGAGCGAATGGCCGCCCGCGCCCGCTCAACGGCCCCGGCATCGGCGTAGAGGCCGTGGACCAGGTATGAATCGTTGGCGTGGAGGCCGGTCGTCAGGTCGGCCGAGACGGTCTTGCCGGCGGCCAGATGGACCACGAGGCCGCCCTGGACGCCGGTGGCTTCCAGGATCTGCCGGGCCGCCTCCGCCGCGCCACTGGCCTGGGTGGGGACGGCCGCGGCGACCAAGCACGCCGCCAGTGCGGCCCAGAGCGCGGAAATCCGTCGGTACAGGCATCTGCTGGAGCGAGTCATGACGCTGGTCCTCCTTCTGGAGTTCTCATTCACTGAAACACAGCACGGCCCCGTTGGTGGTTGTCAGATACAACCGGCCGCGGGCGGCGGCGAAGCCGTCGAAGACGGGCATGGCGTCGAGTCGCCGCTCGGCGAGTCTCTCGCCGGACCCGGCCGAGACGGCCCACAGGATCGCCCCCTTCTTGCCGCGGTAGGCGGCGTCCTGCTCGGCGAGTTGCCGGCGGACCTCGGCGTCGGCCAGGCGGCGGCCGGCGCGTTCCTCGTCGACGAGGTCGGGCGGCCCGGCAATGAAGAGGGTGTCGCCGGCCAGGAGCATGGCCCGCGGCAGGAGGGGGACCTGGCGGGTCCACTGGCCGCCGGACGTCGCCGGCGATTTCGTGCCGAACCGCAGGGCCTTGCCGACCTTGCCCTCGGCCGGCACAACGCCCGCAGTCTTGCCGTGGTTCCTGTTTCCGGAGCCGTCGCGGGCTTTGGCCGTGTCGAACGCGTAGGCTGCGGCCAGGGCCTCGGCCGGCGAGCCTGCCTTGCCGGGGTCGGAGGCGTGGGCTTTGATTTCGTCGGCCGCCAAGGCCCGGCGCCAGAGGCGGACCTCGTCGATGAGGCCCGCGAAAGGACAGGCGTCCGCGTACGGGCCGACAGGGGTGTTCTCGTCGGCGCCGATCTCCATGGCCTCGTTCGGGTCGCCGGCGAGGAACCGTCCGGCCTTGGCCGATGCCGCTGGTTCACCGTCGATGAACACCTGGAGGCGCCGGTCCTCGGTCAGGACGCCTGCCAGGTGGACCCAGCGCCGGAGGACCTTCCTGGTGGCGGCGGCGGCGTGGGGCTCGCCTTCGGTGCGGATGGCGAAGTGCGGCCGGCCGTCCTCCAGGTACAGGACGAACCCGTGGAGGTTGCCGCCGCGGGCCACCACCACGCCGTCCTCATGCTCGGCCTTGATCCATGCCTCGACCGTCAGGGCGGTGCCTTTCGGGTTCAGGCTGGCGGACTTCTCGACGCGGACGACGGATTCGGCCTTGTCGCCTCCCCCGCCGCCACCTTTGACGGGCGTGCCCTTGGGCGTGGCGAAGAGGTGATGTTCAATCGGCGTGGTCCAGCGGTAGAACTTCGGCAACCGGCCGTAGCCGTACACGCGGGCGTCGTCGAAGACGAGGATCTTGCCGGCGGGTGCCGCCTTGCCGGCCCGGAAATACCCGCACCACCCGCTCACCCACGTGCTGCCGTACAGCCAGTAGGTGCGGTGCCAGTACGAGTCGTCGAGGAATCCGGTCGGCGAGAAGAGGTGGGCGCGGGCGGGCTGCTGGGTGGCCGGTGGAGCGCCGCGGTCGGCGTCAGCGCCCTTCGGCATCTTCGCCAGCGGCAGGCGTGAGCCGTCGGGCCGGAACGGCTGGGAGCGCATATACACCAGCCGGCCGTCGCGGGAGAGGATGTCGGGCATCGCGGGCGGCATGTTCAGCCAACTGACGTAATCCTGGAGGGTCTTGTCGGCCTGCGGGTCCCGGTTGTCGAGGACCGTCTCGGAGAGGACGCGGCCGGTCTCGGCGTCGAGACGGTAGAGGCGTATCCCGTCGTCCAGGAACATGGACCGGCCGGCGGCGCACCAGACCTCGCCGCCGGTCACCAGGACACTGCCGTGCACCGGCCAGACGGACTCGAGTTGCTCGAAGTGCATGCACCGCTGGTCCAGGGGTGCGGCGCGGAACCGCCAGGCCAGGGCACCGTCGGTGGCCCGCAGGCAGTAGACGTAACCGTCGGCGGAGCCGAAGAGGACCCGCCCGCCCGCGATGGTGGGTGGGGAGTCGACCCGCGCGCCGGCCGTGAATGTCCAGCGCGAGTCACCCGTCTCGGCGTCGAGGGCGTGGACGGTGTGGGCGTCGGTATCGGCGACGAACACCTTGCCGTCGGCCACCACGGGGCTGGACAGCCTGCCGCCTATCCGGGTTCGCCATCGGGGTTTGACGTCGGGCGCGACCGCCGCCGGCGTATGGCCGCTGCGGGCGGCGTCGCGGCGATAGGTGGGCCAGTCATCATTTTGGATTTCGGCTTTCCGATTTTGGATTGCCTGGCCGTAGGCCGGTCCCTTTTCGAGACGCGGGGTCGCCGTGGCCTCTTCCGGCACGCGCGGGCCGTCCGCCGCGGGCGCCACCGCGTTGAAGCCGTACAACTTCGACTCCAGGTAGCACGCGCACGGGTGCTGCGGGGCATACACGAGCCCATTGGCCGGCATCACGCCGTACAGGCACGCCCCGCGGACCCAGTGGTTGATGTCCCAGTGCTCGCGCTCGGGGTCGATGAACTCGATGCCCGTGCGCGAGGTCATCAGGTAGTTGACCGTCGCCTTGCTTCGGTGGCAGCGGTGATGGAACCAGTAGGTCTCGATGTCAGGCGTGAACCGCTTGACGACATCGCCGGTGCGGAGGTTCCGGCCGGTAAAGAGGCCCTCGGCCCGTCCGCTGGTGGTCTCGCCGGTCCAGACGGTGTCTCCGAGGACCAGGACGTCCTCGGCGGAGCGGTACCCGGAGGGCGGGTGCGGGGCTGTCCAGAGGACCTTGCCGGTGGCGGCGTCGAGGGCGGTCATCGTGTCGTCCTCGCGGACCCACGCGCCGGTCTGGTGGCCGGCCTTTTCACCGCCGGCGAACAGGACGATGCCGTCCTTCACGAGCAGGATCGGGGCGAAGAACGATCGCAGAATCTCGGAGCGGGCCACCGGCTCCGACCGCCATTGCTCCTTACCCTTGGCGAGTCCCAGGCACACGACCGATTCGCCGTCGTGGAGGAACGCGCGGTCACCCTCGGCCGCCAGGGTGACCGGCAGGATGGGCGTTTCGACCTCCCAGCGAACCGCCCCGGTGGCGGGCTCGACCGCCAGGACGCGGCGCGGCTTCATGTTCCACCAGTCCTTGTTGAACGCGCCGCCGGCGGTGCTGGGCTCGGTGGGCCACTGCTCCGCCGGGTTCGGGTTGACGACGAGCAGCAGCGTGCCGTCGTGCAGCAGGATCTCCTCGGTGGCGGCCGTGCCCTCGTAGGTGCGGCGCGTCTCGCCGGTGGCGGCGTCGAGGGCGACAAGCGGCCCGTCGATGGCGAGCGTGACGTAGACGGTGTCGGCCGCGGCGACGAGGCGGCGGGGCAGGTTCGCCGGTCCGCTCTTCAGGGGCCAGAGGTGGTTGTGCCACGTCGGAACCTCCCGCCGCCACAGGACCGTGCCGTTGAAGGCGTCGCGGGCCACGAGTTGCCACTCGGGTGGCGTCAGGATAGAGACCGGCGGGGCCTCGTCGCAGATGGTGAAGACGCGCCTGCCGGCCGAGACGACCGCGCTGACGCTCGACATCCGGTCGTGGTGTCTGCCGTACCGCGGGCTCCCGCACCACTGCATCCGCCGGGGCGGGCCGACCACGGTGTCGCGGGCCACGGCGTTGTTCGACGGGTCGTGCAGGTAGTGGGTCCACTCGTCGATACCGGCGGGCTGCGGCTTGACGGTCTTCGTCCAACCGCCGCCGTCCCTTACGTAGGCTGTGCCGCCGGGGCAGAGAACGCGCATCACCTCGTCCATGGCCACCGCTCCCCGGTCCTCCGCCACGACGAGGTTGACGAAGTTGTCGATGTACGGCAGGCGGCTGCCCGTCAGGCGATCGACCGAGACCGGGCCGTACAGACCTTCGGCCCGGAGGTACTTTCGGGCCCCGGCCACGTGGTCGGGCCGGGAGTCCAGGCCGTGGACGAGGAACGGCCCCTCGGCAGCCAGGGCGGCGGTCAGTCGCCCCTCGCCGCAGCCGAGGTGCACGATCAGCCCGCCCCGGACGCCGGCGGCCTGGAGCACCTGCCTGGCCTGCTCACGTTCCGTGGCCCCCGCTCCGGTCACTTGCGGAAGCGCCAGGGTTACCGCCAGAACGAGTGCGGACACCAACGTGCCATTCGGCCAGTCTCGAAGTTTCATGGAAGGCTCTCCTAACACGACAACGCTAACCCGTGCGCGGCGGGTCTCCGCACCCACCGCGCAAAAAGCGGACATAGCATTGTAGTACTATAAGGGGTTTTTATTTCGAGGTTATACAGAGCACGGCGCCGTTTTTCAGCGCGACGTACAGCCGACCGTTTGCCGCAATCATGCCGTCGAAAACAGGCGGCGAAATCATATCTATCTGCTGCTTGACCTCACCGTCCTTTTTGTGAAGGGCCGTCAGGATGCCGCCGCCGCGGCCTGCCAGGGCTTCCTCCTGTTTCTTCATGGCCCGGAGCGTTTCGGGGGCTTCATTGCGAATCCCCTTTTGGGTCTCGTCCAGAACATCCGGCGGCCCTGCGGCAAAGAGGGTATCGCCGACAAGAACCAGGGCTCGGGCCAGAAGCCCCGGCGATTTTCTTTCCCAGATCAAGGCCTTCTTCCACTCACCCTCCTTCGCTCGCGCGAACAAGCGGTATTCCATGGGCGTCGTCCAGTTGAAGTAGCGCTGCTGCCGGCCGAAGCCGTATACGTTCTTGTCATCACAAACCAGGATGCGTCCCGCCGGGCGGTGCCTTCCGGTGGTGGAATAACCGTGTCGATGGCTGCATGTATCGTTCCAGACCCAGTAAGAACGATGCATCCAGGAATCGTCGAGGAATCCGTAGGACGAAAAGAGATGCGGGTGGGCCTCGCCCCGGAGGTTGTGTCCGCCGGGCCGGCCGCCGCCTTTGTATCGAATCAGTTTCCGTTTTGGCAACAGCCTCTTCCTGATGGTATCCCCATCGAGGAGGATGACGCCTGCCCGCATGAATAGGTGGCCCTCCGACGCCGACAGAACGTCGGGGAGGCCTACCAGGCGCTTTTGTTCGGCCCCGGTCAGAGGGCCGCCGTCCGGCGCTTTGCCGTCGAACGTGGCTCGCGAAAACACGTCGCCGGTCTCCGGATTCACACGGAACATCTGGAGGCCGCCGTCGAGGAAGACCGAACGCCCCGCGACGAACCAGGCCTCGCCGTTGCGAATCAGCGTACTGCCGTGGACCGGCCACACGGACTCCACCTGTCCCCAGGCCGTCAACCGGCGGTCGTCGGCGACGGCGCGAAAACGCCAGACGAGCGCGCCGTCGGAAGCCCGCAGATTATAGACGCATCCATCCCGGCTGCCGAAGAGGACCATCCCTTGGTAAACGGTCGGCGGTGAATCGATGCGGCCTTCCGCGGTGAACGTCCAAAGCGCCTCGCCGGTATTCGCATCGAGGACATGCAGCGTGTGGCGGTCGACCTCGGCAACGTACACTCTGCCGCCCGCCACGACCGGTGCGCTCAATCGGCCTCCCACGGGTGTCTGCCAGGATTGCTTCAGGGAATCGGGCGGCGAACACGAGGCCACGCCGCTCCGGGCCGCGTCGTGGCGGAACGTCGGCCAGTCGCCGTGCTCCCCCTCGACGTCCTCTTCGACCTTTCCAAACGCCGGACCCTTGGTGAGCACGTGTTTCTTCACATCGATATTTGATGATGACCGGGCCTTTGCCGCGGCAAGGGCGTTCAGGCCGTACAACTTCATGTCCGCCGAGCAGGCGCAAGCGTGCATCGGGGCGTACAGTAGACCGTTGGCCGGCATGATCCCGTAGATGCACGCGCCGCGAACCCAATGATGAATCTTCCACCGGCGGGTCCGGCTGTCAATGAACTCGACACCTTCCTTGGACATCAGCAGATAGTGCTCGGTCGCCTTGGATGGGTGGCACCGGTGATGAATGAACCAAACGGGGTCCGCCACGTCCGGCTCGCTGTCAAAGGCGACCTCGCCCGTCATCAGGTTCCGCCCAACGACATGATTGTTTTTCGAGTCGCCTTTCAGCCAGGTGGAGAACGGCGAGAGGACGTTCCTGTCAATCACGAGAAGATCTTCGGGAGACTGGTATCCGGAGGGATAATGGGGGGCTTTCCAGAGGATTTCGCCATCCTTCGCGCGGAGCGCGACCATCGTATCCGTTTCGCCCTTCATGTGCTGCCGGTAGCCGGGGCCGCCGGCAAACACGATGACCCCGTGGTCGACGACCAGGGACGGCATGAATCCCGTCGGGATGCCCTCCTTGGTATTCACGGCGGGAACCGGTTCGGAAACCCATCGCCCCTCGCCCGTTTTCCTGTCGACGGCGACGATGCTTTTCCCGTTATGGAAGAATGCCGAGTCGCCGGCGACCGCGAGCGTCCCGGGCAGGATGGTCGAGGACATCCGCCATGCGACCTTTCCGGTTTCCGTCTCGACGACAACAAGGGTCCGGTCCCAGTCTTTCCAGCGCAGGTTGATCGGGTTCCCGGGCGCACGCGGTTTATTCGCATAGAGCAGTTTCGATTCCCTGGCTTCCCTCGTACGAGGCGATCCCGTGACGGCGAAAAGCCGTCCGTCGTTCAGCACGAGTTCCTTGGTGTACTTCGTGGCTTCATAAGTCTGCAATGTCTTTCCGGTCGCGGCATCCAGTTGTGACGCCGGCGCATCGAGGCCGAGCGTCACGTACACGTTTTCTGCGGTGGCAACCAGCCGTCGGGGCAGTTGGGCCGGGCCGCTCTTCAACGGGGTAAACCGAGGCCACCACCGGGGAATGACCCTCTTCCACAGCACCACCCCGTTGAATGCATCCCGGGCGATAAGACGCCAATGCGACGGAAGCGTGATTGAGGCCGTGGAGCCCTCGTCGAAGATGTAAAACAGGCGGTTCCCCGCAGACACCATGGCGTTCATGCTGGACATGTGATCGTGGTGACGGGCCCACCGCGGTCCCGCGACCCATTGCTGATGTTCCGGCGGCGCGACGAGCGCGTCCCGGCTAACGGGGTTGCCCGTGGAATCGTACAGGTAATGGGTCCACTCGTCGATCTCGCTCGGCCGGGGCTTGACGGTCTTCGTCCATTTGCCGTTGGTCTTCACATACGCCACGCCGCCCGGCGCCAGGACGCGCATGATCTCCTCGGCCCCCGCGACGGACGGGACCTCCGCCACGAGCAGGTTGACGAGGTTGTCGACGTACGGCAGGCGTTTCCCGTGGAACGGCTTCACGGAAACGGCGCCGTAAAGACCCTTGGCGCGGATAGTCGCGCGCGCCTTTTTCACGTTCTCCGCGTCCGTCTCCAGGCCGTGGACGAGGAACGGCCCCTCGGCGGCCAGGGCGGCGGTCAGTCGCCCCTCGCCGCAGCCGAGGTGCACGATCAGCCCGCCCCGGACGCCGGTGGCCTGGAGGATCTGCCGGGCCTGCTCGTCCGGCTTTGCCTCCGCCTGGGCTGCGGCGGCCGGGTTCGGCCGGACCGGGCCGGCGGCCAGGGCCAGGGCTGCGGCCGTCGTCCACGCTGCAAGCCGGGGGAACAGACGTGTCGCGCGATGCATGAGTTGACCTCCGGTCGGTGGAGTGCGGGCGGCGGGTGCTTCAGTCGTCCATGCGTTCCTGGACCGATTATGGCGGGGCCGTCGCCGTTTTGCAAGCGGCTCCGTCCTCCGGTGCGTTATGCCGCTTGGCGTAACCTGGAGAGGCGGACCGCGGTGCCGCGCTCCCGCACCGTCTTGGCGGGGTCGGGCAGGGTCAAACCGAGCGCGGTCCCGGGCCGCCGCCGCGCCGACTCCGCGGCGGCCGAGTTTTTCCTGACCCTATCCCCGGCTGCTTTTGTTCATACACCTACGGGCCGGGAACCACAACCCCTTCCGAGGGAAGGCAAGGGCCCACTGACGCCCGCCGAAAGGCGGAGCACCACGTGCATGGAGGAGAAAGCCTATGAAATGCTGCCACGCCGTGAACGTTGTTGCTCTCGCGTTGACCCTGTCGGCCTTTGCGCTGGGGTGCCAAGCCGGCGAGAAGCAGGACGCACCCGCCGGCGAGAAAGGCTTCGTGCCGATCCTGGGTGGCAAGGACCTCGAGGGCTGGACGACCAAGGGCAACTGGTTCGTCAAGGAAGGTGTCCTGCACATCCAGCCCCGGCCGGGCGAGAAGGGCTGGAAGCGGTTCGACGCCTACCTCTGGTCCGAGAAGCCGTACGGCGACTTCATCCTGGACCTGGAGTTCAAGATTCCCAAGGGCGGCAACTCGGGCGTCTTTGTCCGCGTCAAGGACCGTGCCGACCCCGTCGACACGGGCATCGAGGTCCAGATTAACGACGTGTACGGCAAGAAGAAGGTGGGCCCGCACGACTGCGGCGGCGTGATCGGGACCGTCGGACCGAGCAAAAACATGGCCAAGCCCGCCGGCCAGTGGAACCGCATGATCGTCACCTGTCGGGGCCCGCGCCTGACGGTGAACCTGAACGGCGAACAGGTCGTGGACGTGAACCTCTCAGAGACCAGCCGCAAAGACCGCCCGATGAAGGGTTACATCGGTCTCCAGGACCACGGCCTGCCGCTTGCCTTCCGGAATATCCGGATCAAAACGCTGGACTGAGGGCCGGGCGCGGAGTGTGTCCGGCTTCCGTTCGCGAACAGAGACAGGAGGTTGTCCGACCATGCGATGGACGCGACTGACCCGCAGGCATTTCATCCGGCGGACGGGCGCCGCGCTGGCCGCCGTCACGGTGGTGCCCAGTTCCGTGCTGGCCCGTCCGGGCAAGAGGTCGCCCGGCGAGAAACTGGACCTGGCCTTCATCGGCGTCGGCGGTCGGGGGGGCAGGAACCTCGACGCCTTGGGGAGCGAGAACGTCGTCGCGATGTGCGACGTTGATACCCGCCGCGCCGGTAAGGCGTTCGACAGGCACTCCAAGGCCAGGAAGTTCCGAGACTTCCGCAAGATGCTCGACGCGGTGGATAAGCGGATCGACGGCGTCGTCGTCTCGACCCCCGACCACACCCACGCCGCGGCGGCGCTGGACGCCATACGGCGCGGCAAGCATGTCTACTGCGAGAAGCCGCTCGCCCATTCGGTTTACGAGGTGCGGCAGTTGATGGAGGCCGCCCGCCGCCACAAGGTCGTCACCCAACTGGGCAACCAGGGCCATTCGTTCAACACGATCCGCCTGTTCTGCGAGTGGATCTGGGACGGGGCCATCGGGGCCGTCCACACGGTTCACGCGTGCTGCGGTATCGTGCACTCGCGGGTCAAGGATTTGCCGCGACTCAAGGAGACCCATCCCGTGCCGAAGGAACTCGACTGGGACCTCTGGCTGGGCCCGGTCCAACACCGGCCGTACCATCCGATGTACCTGCCGGGCTCCTGGCGCGACTGGATGCCTTTCGGGACGGGGACGATCGGCGACTGGACCTGCCACGTGGTCGACCCCCTGTTCTGGGCGCTGGACCTCGGCTCACCGACGACCGTCGAGGCCCGGGTCCAGGGGTACGACCCGGCCGAACACGCCGACACCTTCCCGCGGGGGGCAACGGTCACGTACGGGTTCCCGGCCAAGGGGAAGCGGGGTCCGGTGCAACTCGTCTGGCACAGCGGCAAGGCCAAGCCCCCGCGGCCCGAGGACCTGGAGCCCAAACGGAAGGTCCCCGGCACCGGCGCCATCGTCTACGGCGAGAAGGGAAGCATTTTGTACGGCTCGCACGGGGCCCGCGGGGTCCGCATCTTCCCTGAGGAAAAGATGAAGGCCTATGCCGCACATCTTCCACCGAAGAAACTGCCCCGGGTCCGGAACCACCACGCCGACTGGGTCGATGCGGTTCGCGCGGGCCGCCATGCCGGGTCGGACTTCGCCGATTACGGCGGGCCGCTCACGGAACTGGCCCTGCTGGGCATCATCGGCATGCGGATGCCCGGCCGCAAACTGACCTGGGATGCCGGCAACATGGCGTTCACGAATTGCCCGGAGGCAAACCGGTACATCAAGCCCGAGTTCCGCAAAGGCTGGTCGCTCTAAACCAGACAGGAGAATGGCCATGCTGTCGCAGAACCGACGAACATTCCTTCGCGATGTGGCGCTGGCCTCCGGGGCCGCTGCGGCCGGCTTGGCCGTACCGCTCCGCCCGCAGAACGTTCGGGCCGTTGAACCCATCCGGCGCGAGGGCGGCCCGAAGGTCAAGTTCACCCTGGCCGCGTACAGTTACCGGGACCTGCTGAGCGGCAAGAACGCCGAGTTGACGCTCGAGGATTTCGTCCGCGACTGCGCCCGGTTCGGCTGCGAGGGCGCCGAGCCCACCTCGTATTACTTCCCCCAGCCCGTGACCGGCGACTACCTGTGCCGGCTGAAGGGTCTGGCGTTTCGCCTGGGTCTGAGCCTATCGAGCACGGCCGTGGGGAACAACTTCTGCCTGCCGCCCGGCAAGAAACGCGACGGGCAGATCGCCCACGTCAAACAGTGGATCGACTACGCCCAGGTGCTCGGAGCCCCCGTCATCCGTATCTTCTCGGGCCGACCGGCCAAGGGGCAGACGCCCGACGAGGCCCATCGCTTGGCCGTCGAGGCCATCGAGCAGTGCTGTGCCTACGCCGGATCGAAAGGCATCACCCTGGGTTTGGAAAACCACGGCGGCCTGACGCAGACGGCCGAGAGCATGCTCCGCATCATCCGCGACGTGAAGAGCCCCTGGTTCGGCGCCTGGATGGACACCGGCAACTTCCACGAAAACGAGCCCTACGCCGAACTCGAAAAGATCGCCCCGTACACCCTGCACGTCCAGGTCAAGGTCGTCACGCGTCTCAAGGGTGGGCCGCGCGTGCCGATGGACTTCAAGCGGCTGGCCGAGATCCTTGGCGGCGTCGGCTACCGCGGCTGGATCTGCCTGGAATACGAGGAGAAGGAGGATCCCCGGAAGGCCTGCCCGCGCTACCTGGATCAGTTACGCGCCGCCTTTGCGTGAGTGCGGCCGTGCCCCCCTTCCCAGCAGGGGAGAGGGAGTGAGAGGAAGTGCTGCGCGGTGGCTCTCCTGGGCCACCGCGCAGGAGGAATGGAAAGCGCGGCGGGTCTCCGTACCCGCCGCGCGGGATGCGCAAAGCCCCGGCTCGCCTACGCGTCCACGTACTCATCGTCCGGGTCGAACGGTGGCACGACGCAGTTGAGTATCTTCAGCCTGCCGATCGCCCGGTGCCGGCACCCGGGCCGGATCATGACGGCCGTCATCGGCCGCACCGGCACCCGCTCGCCGTCGAGTTCCACGGCGCCCTCGCCCTCCAGAACCACGTAGATCTCCGTCATCCGCTTATGCCAGTGGGGTTGGGTCTGCTCGGCGATGTCCACCAGGTGGACCGAGGCGGTCTCGTTTCCCGCCAGGGTAAACGCCCGCCGCGACTCGCCGCACGGGCACGGGTTCGGTTCGAGTGTGTCCAACTGGGCGACCATGGAGTTGGCCATCGTGTGCTCCCTTCCGTAGCGTCCGCGCGGTGGGCCTCCCGGTCCACCGCGCCACAAACGTCGGATTCACTCAAGCGCGGCGGGTCTCGGCATACGCCTCCGTATGGACGCACCCGCCGCGCGTGCACTGTTATTCTGAGGGCCGAAGGTCCGAAGTATCTCGCCGTGGCCTTTGCCGTGTGGTGGCACGGGGGGTACGGGGACCCGCCTCGCTGCCACGTGAACCGCAATCGCTCTAGAACAGGCGGCCAGCAGGCGCCACTTCCGGCATTTCGTCCCACGTCCGGCCATCGAGCACGCGGCCGGCCTTCTTCTTGTTCGTGCCGCCCCACTGCTTGAAGAAGGACGGCACCCCGCTGGCGCGGCACTGCTCGCGGAGGTCGCGGGCCCACTCGGGGTCCATCGGCCGGGCGCGGGGGCCCGACTCGCCGCCCACGATGACCCAGTCGATGCCCGAGAGGTCGAGCGACGGCATCGGGCCGAGCAGCGGCTCGAGCGAGAGGAACTTGACGCGGGCCCCGGTGGCCCGCAGGTGGTCGATGCGGCCGACGTAATCGGCGTGCTCCACCGTGACGCCCATCCAGACGTTCGCCGGCCAAGCGAGTTTCGGGGCCAGTTCCGCCAGCCGCCCGGAGCGTTTCGTCAGGGCCTGGAACGTGTGATGCGACGCTTGCCGCATCACGTCGAACATCCGTCGGATGAAGTCGAGGGGCACCCGCTCGTGGAACATGTCGCTCATGGAGTTGACGAACACGATGCGCGGCTGCCGCCACGTCAGCGGCAGATTGAGCATGTGCTCGTGCAGCGCCACCTCGAACCCGCGGGCGTAATTCGGGTTGCCCATGGCCTGGAGCCGTTTGGCCAGCCGTTCGGCGTAACAGTTCGTGCACCCGAGGCTGACCTTTGTGCAGCCCGTGACCGGGTTCCAGGTGGCTTCGGTCCATTCGATGGCGGACTGTATGGCCAATCGTATGCTCCGTCTTCGCGCTTCGCAACCGGCTCCGCTACGATTCTAACAAGACCCACACCACCTTGGCCAGAGAAGAACCTCGTCATAGGGCGCTGTGCCAAGAGTGGCGGCTCTTGACTTTGAAGGAGTCATGATATAGGTAGATGGTAAGCAGAGAAGCTGGCTCTTTGGTGTTGGAAGGACAGCGTTCGCGGAGGCAAAATCATGGGCAAGAGCAGGGATGTCCTTTGGGCGCTGGAACCCCATACGGCAGCCAAACACGCAATACTCCGCCGATATCTCCAGGCCTGGTTTCCCATCATGGCGAGTGCCAACGCGCGGTTCCTCTATATCGACGGATTCGCCGGCCCCGGTGAATATTCCGGTGGGGAGGATGGTTCCCCTGTCATCGCGCTAAAGACCGCGAGGGAGGCCGAGCCGCCTATCCAAGGTGAAGCCATTTTTGTGGCTCTCTTTCACTTCTGCGGAGGATTCAGCGGTTGAAAAAAGGCTCAACCTCTG
>CAYTJE010000010.1:0-31886 GCA_964437855.1 uncultured Anaerolineales bacterium
ACACCCTGGGGGAGATTCCATCTCCCCCAGACCCCCTCGGCCCATGCCCAACGCACGCGGAGGAAAAGCACGGTGGGTCTGGAGTACCCACCGCGCGCCCATGCGCGCCGCGCGGCGGGGGCCCCTCGGCTTCGCTCGGGACAGGCTCCGACCCGCCGCGCTCCTCCGAAATCGCCCCTCAAGCCCCTGGCAGCCCCGAAGCCGAGGCCAAGGTACTCTTGTCGTCGTGCCTTCCCCCACCTTTGGGACGATAACAGCCTTTTGGGCTCCACGATCAACGGCTCGTAGCGTCGTAGCGTCAGGAGCCTGTTGCACGAAGGCCGCCGCGCGGTTCGCGGCCCGTGGGGGGGCCGCGCACGACATCGCGTTGAAGGGTTAGGGGGAGAAAACGGTCCGGGCGGCCAGCGTAGCACCGGCCTGGCCAGCAGGGGTGGCCGCTATCAGGACCAGCAGAGCCGCCGCGCCGGAGGCTGGCCGCCGGCGGGAGAAGCGGGTCAGGGCTATTCCCCTTCGCCGAGGCGTGTGTAATAGCGTTTGAGGTACGCTTCGTAGCCGCGGGGCATGGGTTTCTCGAGGGCGTCGAGGACCTCTTTCTGGACCTCGGTGGGCAGGGCGGCGCTGGAATCGCGGCGGACGCGAATCTCGCCCGACAGGAGCATCTTGGTATCCTTCAGGTTGTCCAGGACGACGTTCTTCTGACGGAGGGCGTTGTGGTACCGGCCGGCCAGGAGGTCGCGTTGGACGCGGCGCATGGCGTCGATGGCCCGGTCGAGGGTGAAGGATTCGTAGTTTCGGACCTGGAGGCCGGCCTTGACGCCCTCGGCGGTGTTCCGGAGTTGGGCCTGCTTGCCGGCGAGGGAGCCCATGCGTCGCTGGACCTCGGGCGGGACGGGTCCCTCGAGTCCTTCCTGCCCGGAGCCGGAGATCTTCCCGCCGCCCGTGGCGCCGGTGGGAGCCTCTTGGCTGGTGTCTTTGATTTCGCCCTTCGAGAAGGCGTCGGGCGAGAGGCGGGTGGGGGTTCGCCGGCCGCCCTTGCCGGTGGCGGTCTCCTCGACGAACTCGCCGGAGGCCTTTCCGGTCCGCCCCTCGCCGCTCCGGCCGCTGATTTCGCTGGTGTTGGGCAGGCGGTTGCCCGTGACGCCCTTGGCGTTGAAACTGGAGATGGGTCCGTCCATGGCGTCCCATCCGGCGCCCTTGTCGATGGAGTCGCCGGCGTTCGCGGTGATGTCTTCCATTTCCTCGAAGAGGTCCTCCTCCTGTTCAAGGAGGTCGCCGACGAGGTCTTCAAGTTGTTCGGGGAGTTCGGCGTGGGGGATTTCGTAATCGCCGGTGAAATCCTCCTGGCTCCAGGCTTGGCGGTCGGGCGTGTCGGGGAGCCAGCGTTCGAGGTTCTCGACGATCTCCTCGGCGCCCTCGCGGCCGAGTTCCTCGAGCGGCACGACGATGTCCATAGCCTTCTCGGCGAGGGCGTCGGCGGCCATTTCGACGTCGGTCTTGACCTCGATGAGTTCCTTGCACAGGCTCGGGTTCGAGGCGTCGACCTCGGGGACCTTCGAGAAGTCGGCAATCGCCTCCGTGAGGAACTTGTCCCACTGGTCCTCGATGGCCTTCAGGCGCTCCAGTTCGCGCTGGTCGGCCTCGCTGAAATCATCGACCGGCCGCTTGGCCAGATTCTTGGAGGCCTCGATGACCTTCTTCTGCTCGTCGACGAAGTCCCGGAGCCGGTCCCGCAGCGCCTTCAGGGCGTCGAGCGTGTCGTCGGGCATGTCGGAGGCGGCCAGCCGCTTCTGGTCGTCCTGGATGGCGTCGGTGAGCCGCTCGGTAATCTCGAGGATGCGGCGGAGAACGGCAATGATGGCGTCCTGCCGCTTCGTCAGGGCGTCGGCGAGGCCCGGCACCTGGGCGATCGGCTTGGCCGTGCCGAGGTCGCCCAGCGCCCCGGCCGCCTGGATGGCCGAGGCCATCTCGTTGGCCGCCAGCACCTGGAGCGTCTCGCGGATGGGCATCGTCTCGGTGTCGAAGGCCACCTCCTTGACGACCCGCAGGGTGGCGTCGCGGATGGCCTGCTGGGCCTGGCGGGCCGCCGTGCCGGCCGAGCGGACGGCGGCGGCCTCTTGCAGGTCCGCCAGACCGTCG
Organism: uncultured Anaerolineales bacterium; assembly: GCA_964437855.1. GTDB lineage: Bacteria > Planctomycetota > Phycisphaerae > FEN-1346 > FEN-1346 > BS750m-G62. The sequence goes on from CAYTJE010000010.1 coordinate 2,137, forward strand.
GCGGCGGCGCGGGCGTCTTCCTGGGCCTGGAGGATCTCGCGGAGGCGGTCGAAGAGGCGCGTGAGTTGTTCGAGTTTCTGCTCGGCCGCCTTCGCCTTGTCCTGGACGACGATCTCGAACGTGGCCGTGCGCGCCGTGTTCGGCCCACGGGGCGAGTCGCCGCCCTGGTAGGTCCGCCGGTCGGACGCCTCGGCCCAGTAGGTCACGGTCTGACCCTCGCGGTACTGGTCGGCTGACAGCCGCAGGCCGTAATCGAGCACCGGTTCCTTCGGGTCGCTGAAACTGGTCCAGGTTCGGAGGACCTGAGGCTCGGCCTGGTCGTCGGTCCGGGCGAGCAGGCGGACCTGTCCCACGCCGTAGCGGTCGGCTGCCTTTAACGCCATCTTGACGGTGTCGCCGAGGCCTGCCACCACGTCGTGGGCCGGGGTTGTGAACTGGACGACGGGCGGCTCGTCCTGGAGGGCTTTGACGCGGTAGGTCACGGCGGCGCCGGCCGGCGCCTGGCCGTTCAGGTTGATCTGGTACGTATCGTCCTTCATGACGGTGAACCGGCCGGTCAGGGCGCCGCCGTCGTCGCTCGTCAGGCACTTGACCGTGGGGCCGGTGCCGAACATAAGCGTTCCCGCCTCCACGGCGGAGGAGACGTGGACGGTCATCTCGACGCGGGTGCCCACCAGGCACCGGATCTCGCCGCCGTGGTTCTCGAGGCGTTGCGGCTCCAGGCCGGTGTATTTTGGCCAGTGGTACACGACGTCGATTTGCTCGATAAGGGGGGGCTCTTTAAGGGCGATCGTGAAGCGGTGGCTTTCCGTGCCGCCCACGTGGAGGCGATAGGTCAGCGGCGCGAGGACCTGCGACACGCGATAGGTGAAGCGGTCCGGCTGCCGGTCGGCCCGGAGGAGGTCGTGGCGTTCCGTCTCGTCGCCGTCCGGGGTGGCGATCTCGATGGACCCGTCGTACAACGTGCCCTTGGGGTCCGAGATGCGTGCCTCGATGGTCAGGGGCTCGCCCTTGATCCAGGCCGTGCTGCCGGGCGTCACGGACAGGAACCGGACCGCCCCCACCGAGGCGATACGCGAGAACGGCATCAGGATCTGCCGGCCGGCTGACGTGAACCGACCGAAGGCCAGGCCGACGAAGGCGGCCAGGAGCCCGGCCGTCAGGCACGCCGCCAGGGCCCATCGTTTGGCCCGTGTCTCGCTGACGGCGGTGGAGAGGTCCATTCCGCGCGACCCCGAGGCCGCCTCGTCCATGGCCCGCCCGACCAGCGCGCCGGACCAGCGGTCGGCGTCTTCGGCCAGCAGGAGGGTGTTGATCAGGCTGTTGCCGAGTTCCGGCAGCCGCGTTTCCAGGAAGCGTGCCACCTCTTTGTCGTTCGGCTCGTACCGCAGCGGGACGACCAGGCACCGCCAGAACGCGACGCCCGCCGTCCCGACGCCGAGGATGAGCAGGGTCAGCCGGCCGGCCGGGCCGAACCGCACGTACCCCTGGGCCAGGGTCAGAAGCAGGAGCGTGCCGCACAGGACCGTTGCGAGCGCGGCCAGCCCTTCCAGGATCGCCAGCGTCCGCATGCGCGCGCGGACCTGGTCCACCCGGGAGAGCACCTCGTAGTACGGGCGATAGTTGCTGAGCGTGGTCATACCGTCCTCCCGGCCTCACCGCATCCTATTATACGAATAACGGGCAGAACTGTGCCCTTTTAATGACGAAGCAATCGGCCCTGCGGCTCAATGCTCGATGCCCAATGTCCAATGCCCAAGGAGGCTTCGCCTACAGGTCGCCGGATGTTCTCGAGTCCGAGGGACCGTCGGCCTTCTTGCCAGCCGTCCGGAAACTCTGGGCGAAAATCAGCCGTAGTTCGTGCGCCTCTTGCCACAGGGTGCGGCATTCATCCCGGAGCGTCGGCTCTGCGGCTGCGATCAGTTGCAGCCAGTATTCCGTTTCGCCGGCCTCTTTCCGGCAGATACCGAGCCGGTTTCTGAAGTCCTTTCGGGATACCGCCTCGTCGGCCTCGCGGTTGTTGGCGCCGATGCTTGTCCCCGACCTGACGAGTTGGCGTATCAGCGGCACCGTGACCACGTTGCGCGGCACACGTTTGGCAAAGCGGACAACATTCTCACCGAAGGCCATCGTGCGGTCGGCGAGGTCGTAGAGGCGGTTCCCTTGATTTCGCGATGGCGGGCTTGGGCGTTGTTCATTGGGCATTGGACATTGGCCGGCTACGGCCGAATGTACACTTTACTCGCCCCCACGACGACCAGGTCGTAGAGTTCCTCGACGTCCTTGTTGTGCATGCGGATGCAGCCCTCCGAGGCATCGTGTCCGATCGTCTCCGGCTCGATCGTTCCGTGAATGCCGTAATGGTTCCCGATGTCGATCCAGCGTGTGCCGAGCGGGTTGTCGGCGGCCCCGGCCGCGCGATGCTCGGAGGTCGGCTTGTGCTGGGGCTGGTAGGGCGGGTTGGTGATCTTGTTCCTGACGTTGAACGTGCCCTCGGGCGTGGAGCGGCCGACGCCGAGACCCACCGGGTACACCCGCAGACAGACCTGGTCGAGCCAGGCGCGCAATTGATGTCGGCTCTTGATGATCTCCACGTGAACCGGCCCCTGGATGACCTTCAACGTCTGGCCGGCCCGGATGGCCGTTGTCTCCAGGCCGTTCAGTTTCATCAGTAGCGGGTACGGGACCAGGTGCCGCTGGCCGATCGCGGTCAGCGTATCGCCCGGCCGCACGGTGTACCGCTTCGAATACTCGTCGCCCGGACGAAGGGCGGAGGACAACTGGAGCCTGTCCGCCAGGCGCCGGAGGGCCTGGTGGACCCGGTCGGCCAGGGGAGGGCTCACGCCGGCCTTGAGGGCGTCGCTGAGGCGCCGCTGGGCCACGACAGGCCGGTCCTGGACCATCGCCAGGGCCTGGCGGACGGTTTCGGTTCCCGCGTCCGGGTCGGTGGCCTCGGCCGGGGTCGTGCCGTCCGGGGGGAGGGATTCCAGGCCGGGCCGGCCCGTAGAACGGTCGGCCTGGCCGGTCTCCGGGGCCGGACCGGTGGGGGACTGGTCGTCGCGTTCGGGTTTGGCGCGGGCTCCGCCTCCGGCGGCCGGGGGGGTGGGCGTCTCAACGGTTTCCGGCGGGGGCGGTTCCGGGGGCGAGGCTTCCTCCGGCCCGCGCAGAAAGTGGGCCGCCAGAGCCGTCAGGCCAATCAGAACACCGGCCACGACCACCGTCAGGATGATTCGACTGAACCGTGTCATGCAGCACACACTCCTTCGCGGGTGGACAACCGCGCCCGGGCCGCCGCCCGGGCCGGCGGCCTCTACCGGTAGAACCTCAGGACTTCCCTCTCGGTGACGACCATATCCAGGGGCTGGTCGCCGTCGCCCACGGGCACGGTGTCCAGCACCTGCTCGCGGAACGCCACGCCCACTCGCCGGGCCCGCAGGCGGGGCGACGACAGGAACCGGTCGTAGAACCCGCCGCCCCTGCCCAGGCGATTGCCTTGCCGGTCAACGGCCCGGCAGGGCACGAGGACCACGTTGATGTCGACAACCGGCACGACGGCCGCGTCCGGCGCCGTCAGAATCCCGAAGGCCCCCGGCCGAAGCACGGGGTGGGCCGTCGCCTCGTCCGCAGCGGCGGGCTCGAGGCACACGGCTACCATGCTGCGCCCCGACCGGGAGGTGCCGGCGTCTGCCGGGCCGGGCCCGATCCGCGGAATGGCGATCCGCTTGCCCCTGTGCCACGCCCACCGGATGAAGGGCCAGGTGTCGACCTCGGTCGGCAGCGAGAGAAACACCATGATCGTGTCGGCCTGGGCGACGGCCGATAAGTCGGTCAGCCGCCGGACGATGGCCTCGCTGGCGGCCCGGCGCCGGTCCGGGCTCAGCCTCGTCAGCGCGAGCGCCACCCGGCGGCGCGTGCGGGCCTTCGCGTCGGCTGTCTTGCCTCCCTGGGACGCCATGCCCACGACTCTATCGGCTCGCGGGCACTGTGTCCAGGGCAGAGGTGTCTACCACTACAACGCCATCTCGTGCGCGGCCCGTACGGGCCGCGCATCCGCAAAAACGCCCTTTCGCGCGCGGTCCGTACGGGCCGCGCAAAACGCTGACATAGCGTTGTCGTGCTACAGGCCGAAGAAGTCGGGCTTCCCGTCCTGCCGTTTGGATGATGGGGGTGGCGGCGGCCGACGGCCCTCGGACGGCTCGGACGATTTGGTCAGGTACGCGGGCGGCGGGCCGAGGTTCGGGCCCCATCCCCAGCCGAACGGCTTGACGCAGACGACTTGGTGCTTGGCCAGGCGAGACCGGCCCCGCGCCAACCCTGCCAGGATGATCCAGTCGCCCGGCCCCGGGCCGTGTGCCCCCTTCCCCTTGTCCAGCCCCAGCGGATGGTCCAGGTGCCCGGTCAGAACCGCAAGCCGGACCCGCGACTGAAACGGCGAGAGCAAGGTGTACTGCCGGCCGCCGTGACGGATCGTTTCCAGGCGCTGCGCGTAGAGAACCACGCCGCGCGGATACGGCCCACCCCCCTTGCCGAGATCCTTTGAGGCTTGGCGGGCCAGGCCATTCCGGTAGGGGGCGTTCACCTGTCGCAGGGCCGCCAGCAGACTACCGGTGTTGGTGACGGCGACCTCGATGACGCTGTCGGCGGTGGCGGGGTCGGCGGCCAGGCGGGTGGCGGCCTCGGCCATCCGCTGAAAATACGTGTAGAGGCCTTCCGGACAGACAATGCCGTCGCCCCCGCAGGTATCGCAGCGTCGGGGGACCCGCTTGATGATGGGCCGGACCAGCCCCATGACGCGCCGGTGGCCGACCACCTTTTTCACGATCACGTTTCCGCTGCCGCCGCACGTGTCGCACCGGCTGCGCGACTTGACAGCCCGGACGGCGCCGGCGAACTGCTGAGGCGTCATCGGTTTGCCGGCAAGGGTCTGGACGGCGACCGGCCAGAGGGGCTTGGGCAGCCGGCTGAGGGGTTTGAGTTCCGGTTTGGCCTCCAGCAGGGCCTGGCGGAGGGCGACGGCGGGAACCGCCACCGGCGCGTCCAGTCCCTTCAGGCACATCATGATACCGGCCACGCGGCCCGAGGCGTCGAGCACCGGCGCGCCGGTCGCGATGCGCATCGCCGGGGCGTGCAGGGAGAGGAACGTGACGTCCCCGACCGGGCCCGTGACGCTGCACCGGGTGGCGAGTTCGTCGGCCGGAGCCCCGTTGACGAGGCGTCCCGTGACCAGGCCGATCTCCTCGGCGTACTGCCAGCCCAGGACGATGGTCGGGAGCCCCCGGTCATCGGAGACCGCCGCCGTCGAGAGCGCCAGCCCGCCGGGTTCGGTCCTCGGCTTCGGGAGGGCGATCGCGACCAGGCCGGTCGCGGGGTCGGCCATTCCGAACCGCCGGGCCGTGACCTGTGTCCCGTCCTCAAACTGTACGGTCACTTGCCCGACGCCCGGTCGGGCGACCGACGCCAGGTCGGTGATGACGAATTTCCCGGAGCCGAGCAGGAACCCGCTGGCGTAGGCCTCCGGCAGTCCCAGCGGCCCGTCTGCCCGGACCAGGCACACGCGCGGTGCCGCCAGTTTGCGAATCTCGAGGGGGTCGGGGATATCGGCCGGGCCGGCGCGCGCTGCCGGCGCCGCCCCGACGAGCAGGGCCACGCCCAACAGGTTCAGCCAGGGCCGCAGGGTCATCGCGCGCACCGTGGTCCTCTTTCTCCGCCCCCTGATTGTACGAGGGGGTACGGTCTGCGTCCGGGTGCCCGCCCGGAAGGACGCGTGCCAACCGGTGTTATTGTCGCCAAAACGCGCCCCTCAAGTCCAGGGGTTAATCCCTGCGGGGCGGGCGTTCCGGTGCTGGACGGGTCAACCCGTCGCGGGTATAATACGCTCGACTGCCCTGGCGACCTTCGTCCGTGTCCGAAAGCCAAACCATGACACAGGACCTGCCACAGGACGGCTCCGCGCCCGCGGGACGGGCGAATTGGGGGCGCGTGCTGAAGGTATGCGCGTTGCTGGTGGCGAGCATGACGATCGGGGCGTTGGCGTGCTGGTCGGCGATGCGCGCCGCCTTGCCGGAGGTGCCGGCCTCTCCGGCGGTGGGCCGGACCTTCCTGGGGTCGGACCGTCTGGCGGCGCTCATCTGGCCGGAGGATATGCCCCGTGCCCGCGACTGGGGCTACGTCGTGATCCATCATTCGGGCACGCGGTCCGCGACGGTCGAGGCGATCCGCCGCTATCACACGGGCATCGGATTCGAGGGCGTCGGGTACCACTTTGTTATCAACAACGGCGTGGCGGAGGGCACGCGGGATGGCCAGATCACCCCGACCAGGCGCTGGCTGGAGCAGCGGCCGGGCGCCCACGCCCGCATCGTCCACCACCCCGAGTACAACCGCGAGGGCATCGGTATCTGCCTGGTCGGCAACTTCGAGAAGACGCCGCCCACGACCAAGCAGATGGTCGCCCTGGAGCGGCTCGTACTCCTGCTCCGCCGGCGCTACGGCATCCCCCTGGAGAACATCGTCGGTCACCGGGAACTCAAGAATACGAAGTGTCCGGGACGCTTATTTCCTATGGAGGCGTTCCTGATGGACCTGCGAAAGGCCAGCATCCGCCGCCATCTCGAAGGCGGCGCTTGACATAGCATCGTCGTGCCGGGTGCAGTGAGCCGAACCGAACGAGGAGTTTGCCGTGACGCCGCCGACCGAAGACGCCCAGCTCGCCGACGGACCCCCCCCCGCCATGGGCGAGATCATTGACCGCCTGGACCGGGCGGCCATCCTCAGCCGGCGCGACCCCCTGCGCAGGGGCAACCTCATCCAGTTGCCCGAGAAAGACGAGGTGGTCGTCCTCGGAGACATCCACGGCGACCGGGAGAACTTCGAGCAGGTCGTCGAATGGGCTGCCCTGCACCTCCACAAGAAGCGGTACCTGGTCATCCAGGAACTGATTCATGGCGGGCCGATGGATGCGGACGGGGGGGACATGAGTTTCCGCCTCCTCGAACAGGCCGCCGCCCTGAAGTGCCGATTCGCCTCGCAGGTCCAGATGATCCTGTCGAACCACGACCTCTGCGAGGTGCTCGGGTCGACCGTCTCGAAGGCCGGCCGGAACGTCAGCGCGCCGTTCTGGAAGGGCATCGAGAACGCCTACGGCCCGGAGTGGCCGGAGGTCCACGGGGCGTATCGGCGGTTCCTGTCGGCGTTGCCGCTGGCGGTCCGGACCCCCGGCGGGCTGTTTATCAGCCATTCGACCCCGCAGCGCACCGCCCTGGCGCGGTTTGACTACAGCATCTTCGACCGTGCCCTGTCGATGGACGACTACCTGCCCGGAGGCAGCGTGTACGAACTCGTCTGGGGCCGCAATCACGACCAGGCCGCCGCCGACGAGTTCGCCCGCCGCGTGGGCGCCGAGATCCTCATCACGGGGCACCAGACCTCGCTGCCGGGCGTGAAGACGCCGACCTCCCGGCACATCATCCTGACCTCGGACGGGCCGCTCGGCCGCTTCCTGGCCGTCCGCCTGAACGTTCGGGCCCCTTACAACGTAGTGCTGCGGCAGGCGACCAAGATCCGGTCGCTCCGCTGACCCGTGCCGGCACGAAGAAGTCGGCGAACCGGAACCTCCGGCGAGTCGCGCCTGCCACGCTCGGCGGCCGGCTCGGGAGCGTGGACAGGGGTAGCCCCCTGTTGAGGCGTCGGCGAGGGCGGGCCCCCTTCGGCACGGGCACGCGGATGAAGACGAACCGTCTCTGCCCGGAGGAACCGGCGTCCCCATGGTCGTGCGGGAAGCAGGCACGGTGGAATCGGTGGGCGGGAACCGGGCCTCCGTCCGCCTTCGGCCGGCCCGGCCCGAGGCGTGCCGCAACTGTCGGGCCTGCCAGCCTGCCGGCCAGGGGGTGTATCTGCTTACGGTGGATGCCGGGGACCTCCGGCCGGGCGACGGGGTCACGGTGGAGGTCGCGCTGCCGGGCGCGTGGCGGGCCATCGGGCTGGTCCTGGCGGCGCCGCTGGCGGCCCTGGTCGTCGGGGCGATTGTGGGGGCCGAGTGGGAGGGCCTCCGGCGGGGGCTGGGCCTGGACGCCGACACGGCCGCCCTGGCGATGGCTCTCGGCCTGGCGGTGGTCGTCCTGACGGCCGCGGTGTGGTCCGAACGTCGGTTTCGGCGGCGGCATCCTCCCCGGGTCATCGCCGTTCGTCGGCCCTCCGCCGCGGATGGCGGGTAGGGAGGGCCCGGACATCTTCCTCCCTACGGGCGGCCTTACGGGCGGCGCCGGCGGGTCAAGGTGGCGTCGCGGAGCCGGACGCGCAGGCGAGTCGGGCACTCGTGCCCGGTGGCCGCGGCAAAACGCTTGACACGTTCACGCGCACCGATTACGGTACGGTGGCCCGAGGGAAGGGGCGGCAGTGCGCGGCGTCAACGTTGGCGGGGTCAGGGCGTTGACGCGCCACGACCCCCGCCGGGCAGCGTGGCGGACGTCCCCGGGAAGGAGCCCTCCATGACACGATGGGTGCACGTTGTCCTGCTGGTGCTGCTGGTGATGGAGTTGCCCTGCCTGGCCCAGATGCCCCCACCGCCTTCGGGTCTGAACGAGATCCGTCAGAAGGAAAGCCTGACCGCGGGCGACGAGAAGACCATCCGCCGCTACGCGACCGACCTGGTCCAGTTCATGTTGGCCAACACGGATCCCGACCGGGGGGGGATGGTGGAGGCCCGCCTCCGCATCCTCCAGGAGGTTGGGCCCAGGGGCGGGCGGACCGACGCGTACCGGCGGGCGTTCCTCGAACAGGGGATTGCCGTCCTCAAGGAGGTCCAGGATAAGGCGGCAAGCCAGGCCGCGCGACTCAATGTCGTCATGACCTTGGCCGGATTCCAGTCCCCGGAGGCGGCGCCCCTGCTTCAGTCCGCCCTCGAGAAGGATGCCTACGAGGCGTCGCGATACTGGGCTGCCAAGGGTCTGGCGATGCTGGCGCCGAAGATCCGGCAGCGCGTGATGCCGCGCCTGGAGGCCCAGATAGCCGACACCATCCAGAAGGTCTTCAAGACCGAGTCCTCCAGTATGGTCCTGCTCCAGTTGTTCGAGGTCCTGGGTCAGTTCGACCACGAGCGGGCCCACGACGTGCTCGCCGAGGGGTTCGTCCGGGTGGCCAAAACGGCGAATCTCGCGGACCCGGTGGTCGCGCGGCTGCTTCTGGAGGGCATCCGGGCCGCGGAACGGGCGTACGGGCGCGAGGTCCGGGCCGAGGCCAAGCAGCAACTCCTTGTGGGGTTGGCCACGGTGTGCACGCGGGTTACCGTGCCGACCGTGGATCCGCGCGTCCTGGCCGCGCTGAATGCCGCGTTCGAGAAACTGCTTGGCGAAGACCGCGGCTTCAACAAGACCGAGCCGCCGGAGGTACAGAAACTGGTGCTGCTGGAGTGGGTGGAACAACTCGTCCAGACCAACCAGATTCCCGAGCGGCCGGAGATGCCCGGGGCCGTCGAGGAAGCGGTCGAGCCGGAGGGCTCGGCCGGCAGCGCTGCCGGCGCGGGGGCGACCGAAGGGGCCGAGGCCGGCACGAGCGGCAACGAAGGCGGCTCATAGCCGGACCCCGCACGCTCGGCCGGGATCGCCCGAGGTCACACCTCCCCGCCGCCCCCGGCCCGCCGCCGTGGCAGATGGGCCCGAATGCGTACGCTGCTCCTATCATTGGCGCTGGCCGCCGCTGCCGTCGTCGGGTCGACCCTGCTGGCGTACCGATCCGGCGGTCCTCCGGTTGATCTGGCCTGGACGGCGGGCGGCGAAGTTACCACGCTCGACCCGGGCGCCATGACCGCGCTGAACGACGGGCGGGTGGCGGGCGCCCTGTTCGAGGGACTCACCGTCCTCGACCCCGCCGATCTCGAGCCGCGCCCCGGCGTGGCCGAGCGGTGGGAGGTTTCCGACGACGGCCTCACCTACACCTTCTTCCTGCGGCCGGAGGCGAAGTGGAGCGACGGCCGGGCCGTGACGGCCGACGACTTCGCTTACTCCTGGCGGCGGGTGCTCGACCCCGACACCGCCGCCGAGTACGCCTACATGCTCTACCCCATCCGGGGCGCCAAGGCGTACTACCAGGCCGCCCTGGATGACCCCGAGGGCGCCGACTGGTCCACGGTGGGCATCCGCGTGGAAGGGCCGCACCGCCTGGTCGTCCGTCTGGAGCGGCCGTGCGCCTACTTCCTCGACCTCGTCGCGTTTCACACTTACCTGCCCGTGCCGCGCGTGGTGGTCGAGACGCACGAGGAGCGGTGGACCTTCCCGGACCACATCGTCTCGAACGGGGCGTACTGTCTGGTCTCGTGGGAGTTCCGCAGCCGCATGCGCTGGAAGAAGAACCGGCATTACTGGAACGCGGACGCCGTGGCCCTGGAGCGCATCGAGACGCGCGTGTTCGAGCACCCGAACACGGCGCTGCTGGCCTACGAGACCGGCGCGGTGGACCTGACGACGACGGTGCCGAGCCTGGCCATCATGCCCCTGCTGGAGGCGCAGCGCGCCGGCCGGCGCGATGATGTCATTTATGGACCTCAAGTAGCCACATACTTCTATCGATTCAACTGCACGGTGGAGCCGCTGACGGACCCGCGGGTGCGGCGGGCCCTCGCGCTGGCCATCGACCGCCGCGAGATCATCAACCGGGCGGCGCGGGGCGGGCAGCAGCCCGCCTGCGCCTTCGTCCCGCCCGGCATCAAGGGGTACGAACCGGCCGACGGCCTCGACGAAGACATCCAGGAGGCCCGCCGGCTCCTTGCCGAGGCCGGCCATCCCGGGGGCAAGGGACTCGGCGAACTGGCCATTCTCGTCAACAAGGGGCACGAGCACGTGCCCTTGGCCGAGGTCGTCCAGCACCAGTGGCGCACGCACCTGGGCCTCAATGTCCGGATCGAGAAGGTGGAATGGAAGGTGTTTCTGGACCTGGTCCACGAGATGAAGTACCAGATCGCCCGCGGCGGGTGGTACGGAGACTATGTGGACCCGAACACCTTCCTCGACATGTTCGTGACCGACGGCGGAAACAACGAGACCGGCTGGTCGAACACCCGCTACGACGGGCTGATCGCGGCGGCGGCCCGCGAAACCGACCCCCACCGGCGAATGGACATCCTCAGGCGGGCCGAGCGCATCCTGCTGGACGAGGTCCCCATCATGCCCATCTACTATTACACCGCCGCCATGCTCGTCCGGCCGGGCCTGGAAGGCGTGGAGCCGAACCTGCTGAACCGCATCGATTTCAGTCGGCTGCGGTGGAGCCGGGCACGGACCTCCACGGCGGGGGGCGAAGTGGCAGTCGGACGCTCCGTTCCGGCGGCAGCAGGCACCTACCGGCGTTGGGCCGGGCGGCTCGTCCAGCGCGTGCGGGAAGACGGGGGGCGGGAGGGAGGCCTATGACCCTGCTCCACGATTACCAGAACGGGACGGCCTACCGCCGCGGCGCGGTGCCGCCCAGGGACCCCCACTGGCGCCAACGCGTCGGACTTTACAAATCCTACGCCAAGGACGCCGAGGCGCTCGTCTCGCTGGCCCGGCCCGACCAGTGGCCGAGCGTGGACCTCTGGGAAACCTTGCGCTCGCGGCGGAGTCATCGGCGGTTTGCCGACGAGGCCCTGGCCCAGGAAACCCTCATGCTGCTGCTGTGGGCGGCGCAAGGGATCACCCGGCCGGGGGCCTTGCCGTTTCGGACCGCCCCGTCGGCCGGGGCGCTGTACCCGGTGGAGACGTACGTCGGCGCGGCACGGGTCGAGGGCCTTGCGCCGGGCGTGTATCACTGGGAACTGCCGGAGGAACGCCTCGCGCTGGTCGAGGCCCGGGACGACCTCGCCGCGACCGCCCAGGCGGCGTGTCTGGGGCAGGAGATGGTCGGCCAGGCGGCGGTCACGTTCGCCTGGTCCGCCCTCTGGGGCCGCAGCGCCCAGAAGTACGGCGACCGGGCCCTGCGGTACGCGTACCTGGACGCCGGCCATCTGGCCGAGAACCTGCACCTGGCGGCCACGGGGCTGGGCCTGGGGGCGTGCATGATCGGGGCCTTCCTCGATGACGAGATGAACGCCCTGGTGGGCGTGGACGGGCAGCAGGAGGCCGTCATCTACGCCGCCTGTGTGGGGAGACCCTCGTGACGGCCGACGGGTTCAAGGGCGCCGTGCCGCCGTCCCCGTACGAGGGGAAGGTTCCGGGCGTCTCCAGGCCGCCGGTCGAGGCGGCGCCGAAGGCGGTTCCCGCTTTGGCCGACCCGCCGCGCACCGTGCCGCCGCTGGTCCGAGCGTCGAACCTCTTCGGCGGGTTCCTGAACCAGTTCGGCTGGCTCTGGCTGGGTCTGACGGGCCTCTTTCTCTGGTTTCTTCTACCGAACGCCGACGTGGCGGGGCTGTACTACTTCCGCGGCCGTCTGGCCGAGGCGCCCGGCGTGGTGGTGGCGTCGGAGGAGACGAACTTCTCGGAGAACGACACCGACGTCTACGCGCACACGTACCGGTTCACCGGGCCGGACGGCATCGAGCGCGACGGCGTCTCCTACGCGACGGGCCGGCGGCTGGAGGCCGGGGCGAACGTCAGCGTCGAGTACGTGCCGGACGCACCGGCCGTTTCGCGCATCCGTGGCATGCGGCGGGAGCCGTTCGGCATCGAGGGCTGGGGCGGCCTGATTGTCCTCGGTGTGCTGAGTGTTTTCAGCGTGATTGGCGTGGGGTTCCTGGCGGCCGGTCTGCGCAAGGGGATGAAGGCGAACCGGCTGCTCGCCTCGGGCCGGCTCGCCCTCGGACGCCTGACGGAGAAGCGGCCGACCAACACCCAAATCAACGAGCAGACCGTGTGGGCGTTCACGTTCGAGTGCCAGGGCGACGACCGCCGGACGCATCACGTGACGGCCAAGACACACAAGGTCGCGCGCCTGTCGGACCCCCGGGGCGAGTTTTTGCTGTACGACCCCGTCGATCCCACCCACGCCGTGCTCCTCGACAACATCCCCGGCGCGGCCCGGATCAACGACCTGGGTCAACTCGAGACGGACCGCCCCCACAAGGCGCTGGCGACGCTTCTCCTGCCGGCCGGCATCGTGTCGGCCCACGCCGTGGTGGCTTATCTGGTCCTCGCGTGATGGAGCGGCCGCCGATGCCCACGTTTGCCCGTCCCCGGGTCGTCGTCAGCCGGTGTCTCGGCTTTGCCGCCTGCCGATGGAACGGCGCGACCATCTCCGACGCCTTCGTCAAGCGCCTGCTGGGCCACGTGACGTTCTGTGCGGTGTGCCCGGAGGTGGAGATCGGCCTGGGCTGTCCGCGGGACCCGATCCGCGTGGTCGAGACCGACGGCGGTCGCCGCCTGGTCCAGCCGGCCACCGGGCACGACCTCTCCGAGCCGATGCGCGGCTACGCGGCGCGGGTGCTCGACGGGCTGGGCCAGGTGGACGGCTTCCTCTTGAAGAGCCGGTCGCCCTCCTGCGGCATCAAGGACGTGAAGATCTACGGCGGTCCGGACGGCAAGAACCCGCAGGCCCGCGGCAAAGGGTTCTTCGGCGGCGCCGTGGCCGAGCGGTTCGGCCACCTGGCGGTCGAGGACGAGGGACGCCTCAACAACTTCCGCCTCCGCGAGCATTGCCTCACGAAACTCTTCCGCCTGGCCGCCTTTCGCGAAACGGCGGCGGCCGGCCGCATGCGCGACCTGGTGGCCTTTCACACCCGCAACAAGGGCCTCCTGATGGGCTACAACCAGACGCAGTTGCGACGGCTTGGCCGCATCGTCGCCAACCCGGATAAGGCACCGCCCGAGGAGGTGTTTGCGGCTTACGGCGAGCACCTGGCCCGGGCGCTGGCCCGGCCGCCGAGGCGGGCGAGCATGATCAACGTGCTCATGCACGCCCTGGGGCACGTCTCTGACGGTCTGGAGGCCCGGGAAAAGGCCTTCTTCCTGGACGGCCTCCAGCGGTACCGCGAGGGCGCCGTCCCGCTCAGCGTGGTCACGACACTCGTGAAGGCGTGGGCCGTCCGCTTCGATCGGGCCGACCTGATGGACCAGACCTACCTCAGACCGTACCCGGAGGCGCTGGTCGAGATCACGGATTCCGGCAAAGGCCGCGGCGGGTGAACGGCCACACAACAATGACGAACAGAGAATGTTCAATACTCAATGATGAATGAACGGGCCTCCGGCCCGAACGGAGGCCAGGCCAGTACGGCGCCCGGCGTGCTATTGAAGCCGGTCATTCTGATGTCGCAGTGCCACGCAGGATGTCATTCTGAGGTTCCGCTAGCACTACAACGCTAACTCGTGCGCGGCGGGTCTCCGCACCCGCCGCGCAGCCCTAAAAAGGGCGTTTCGAGCGCGGTGGGTACGGAGACCCACCGCGCAAAACGCCGACTTAGCGTTGCAGTACTAGCGGGGTCGAAGAATCTCGCCGTGTGCGGGTCGAAAAACGAGATTCTTCGTCGGCCCTTTCGGGCCTCCTCAGAATGACAACGTCCACTCGTGCGACATGGGTTGGACCGGCCTCAATAAGCCTCCCGCCCCGACGCCAGCCGGCGCAGGTGCTCGATATGGGCCAGCCGCTCGGGCGTCAGGTCGCGCCGGACCTCCCACGTGTCGCGGTAGATTTCGAGCATGAACGTGCCGGCGAAGCCGACCTCGGCCAGGGCGCGCGCCACGTCCTCGAACGGCACGGTGCCCATGCCGGGCAGGCGGTGATCGTCCTCGGTGCCGTCGTTGTCGTGAAGGTGGACGCCCCAGAGGCGCGGGCCCATGTCGCGGATGATCTGGACCGGTCGGCGCGCCACGTTCGCGTGGCCCGAGTCGTACGCGAGCCCCAGGTGCGGGCTGTCGACGCCGTCCACGATCCGTCGGAGCATGGCCGCGTCCTGGCCGAACATCGGCGGCGGCATGTTCTCGAGGAGGAAGCGGACGTCGGCCCCCTCGGCGAGGCGCGCGAGGTCCTCGGTGCTGGAAGCCAGCGTCTCGCGCCGGAACGGGTCGTCCTGCGTCTCGCCCGGCCCGACGGGGTGGACAACGATGTCGCGGCAGCCCAGGCCGTGGGCGAAGTCGGTCTCGCGGCGGGCGATCTCCAGGCCCGCCTCACGAGTGGCGGGGTCCTCGGCCGAGAGGTCGAACGCCGGCCCGTCCAGCATCTCCAGTTCGATGTAGGCGTGCAGGCTGTCGGCGAGGAGGCCGGCGTCGACAAGGACGCGCCGGATGTCGTCCGCGGGCGTGGCCCGGGACCAGTTGCGGTACACCTGCACCCGCCGGATGCGGGCGCCGCGGACGAGGTCGATCTCCTCCTGAACGTCCCACTTGTCGAAATCGAAGGCGATGACGGCGCCGAGAGGGAGGTCGGGCATGGCTATGGGCCTGTGGCGAGGCGTTTGCGGATGAAGTCGGCCCGGGCCACGTCGCGTTCGGATTCGCTCAGTTCCGCGCCTCGGATTTTCTGGATGTGGCCGCGCCGGGTCATCAGGAACAACTCGTTAATCGCCCCGATCTCGATGCCGTTGATGCGGCCCAGGTGGATACCCAGCCGCACCGCCGACAGGAGGGTCAGCGTCTCCTCGCTGGAGATGGTCCGGGCGTGCGTCAGGAGGGCCCAGGACCGGTGGACGCGGTCGTCGAGGGCCGTCGGGCTCTCGTCGGCCAAGACGGAGCGGGCCTGCTGCTCGTACTCGATGATCTGGGGGATGACCCCGCTGAGGTTGTCCTGGATGTCCTGTTCGGTCCGTCCGAGCGAGGCCTGGTTCGAGATCTGGTAGATGTCGCCGACGGCCTGGGTGCCTTCGCCGTAGATGCCGCGCACGGCCAGGCGCATCCGGGCCACGGCGTGGAAGACCTTTTCAATCTGTTTGGTCAGCACCAGGGCCGGCAGGTGCAGCATGACGCTCAGGCGCATGCCGGTGCCCACGTTCGTGGGGCAGGCCGTCAGGTACCCCAGCGTCGGCGAGAACGTGTACGTGACGTGCTGTTCAAGGCGGTCGTCCAGTTCGTCGGCCAGGCGCCAGGTCTCGACCGGTTGGAGGCCGGCCGAGTAGACCTGGAGCCGCAGGTGGTCCTCCTCGTTGGTCATGATGGCGACGCGCTGGTCGGGGCTGACGGCCACGCCGCGTGGCCCCTCGGCGGCGGCGTGTTCGCGGCTGATGACGTGCCGTTCCAGGAGGCACTGCCGATCGATCTCCGACAGGGCCTCCAGGTCGAACCAGGCGTAGGTGTCGGGCTCGGTCGCCTGGTGGATGGCCTGTTGCAGGTAATCGTTGAGTTCCTGTTGCTCGGCCTGGTCGAGTCGGGAGAGGAAGACGCGACCGGCGACGTTCCGCGCCAGGCGGACCCGGGTGGAGAGGACGATTTCCCCCTGCGGGCCGCCCGGCTCGAGCCACGGGCTGGGCGACGTGATGATGTGCTCGAGATTCACCCGCCGGATTCCTTCTCCTGGATGAGGTCGCGAAGGCGAGCGGCTTCTTCGTACGCCTCGCGCTGGACGGCCTCCTGGAGGCTGCGGCGCAGTTGCATCAGTTCGCGCTGAGCCCGCGGATCGCCGCCGGCGCGGTGCGGCATCTTCCCCGTGTGTTCGGTGGCCCCGTGGACCTTCTCGAGCACCTCGCGGAGCGGGTCGGCAAAGGCCTCGTAATCGTTCGGACAGCCCAGCCGGCCCTGGTTACGGAATTCGCCGTACGTCATCCCGCAGTCCGGACACGTCAGCCCGGCGTCCTCGCCGGCGGCCTGGTGGGCCTCCAGCATGCCGGACAGCACGTCCTGAAGATTGATCTGGGTCTTGATGGCCACGCCTTCCTCCCGCGCACAGTCCTCGCACAGGTGCCGCTCACGCTTCTCGTTGTTGACGATCTCGGTCAGGTGGACCGTGGCCGGTTGCTTCTTGCAGCGTTGGCACAGCATGGTATCACCCTGGGCTGAATGGTGCGCTCTCACACGCTATCGTCGGCCGGTTGCACCAGTATGATACGTATCGGGCGGTGTATCGTCAACAACAGCCGCAACGCGGAGGGTGGATGGGTGCCCAACACCGTGCTGCGGGCGCCTATTTCGTCTCCCATTTTTCGAGGTAGGCGACCTGGCTTAGGGTCCGTCCCTCCCGGATTTCGGCGCGCAGGCGGTTCTCGGCCTCCAGGACGTCCTGGGCCCGGTTGGCCAGTTCCGCGACCCGCCGCTTCGGCAGGCACATGACGCCGTCGTCGTCGCCGACGAGCCAGTCGCCCGGCTGAACCTCCTGCCCGGCGAGCCGAATCGGCCCGCCGATCTCGCCCAACCCTTTGGGGTACCCGGCGTGGCTGCACGTGACCCGGGCGAAGACGGGCAGGCCCAGGCGCCGGATCTCGGCGGTGTCGCGGGCGGCGCCGTCGATGACGACGCCGGCCACCTGCCTTTGGATCGCGCTTTCGGTGGCCAGTTCGCCCCAGATGGCCGGCCCGGCGCCCCCGGCGTCGATGGCGATGACCTGGCCGGGCTCGGCCCGGTCAATCGCCTCCACGCTCTTGGCGAAGTCCCCCGGTGCGGTCCGGACCGTCAGGGCCGGGCCCACCAGTTTGGCGCCGCCCGTCACGGGCGCCAGACCCTCCAGGCACGGCCGGTGGTGGAAGGCGTCGCTCAGGTTGGCCGTCGATACGCGAGCCAGCACGTCGCGAACCTCCTGGAGGCCGGCCCGGCGGAACAGGTCGGTTTCGACGGCCCGGCCGGTATCGATCGCCCGCCGGACGTCGGCGGCGGCCCGGGCGGGGTCGTCGGCCTTGATGATGGCCCCGCCGACCACAATGATCGCCGCCCCGGCCGCAACCGCCCGGGGAGCCGTCTCGGAATTCAAGCCGCCGGCGGCGGCCAGGGGGATGTCCGTCAGCCTGGCCAGCCGGGCGATCCGCTCCAGGCCCGCGTCCGCGGCGTCGCCGGTCATCTGCTCGTCGATGGGGCAGTGCACCGCCACGAAGGCGACGCCGGAATCGGCCAGGCGCTCCAGGAGCGGCTCCGGCTCCGACACGCCGAGGGTATCCACCCCGATGCCGAGCCCGAAGTGGCGGCCGACCTCGATCGCCTCGCGGATCGTCGACTGGCTTGCGGCCGCCAGGACGATGGCGTAATCGGCCCCGGCCTTGGCGGCGGCCTCCATCTCGACCCGGCCGGCGTCGGCGGTCTTCATGTCGGCCACGATTCTTTTGCCGGGGAACCGCTCGCGGAGGGCGCGGACGGCATCGAGGCCCTCGCTTTTTATGAGGGGCGTGCCCGCCTCGATCCAGTCCACGCCGCTCGGCACGGCCAGGTCTGCGACACGCAGGGCCCGTTCCAGGTCGAGAAAGTCGAGGGCGAGTTGCAGGATGACAACCATCGGGCTTTTCTCCGGCGAGGTCGCAGCGGCCGTTACCGGCCGGCGGCTGAGGCATCGGGACGGAACGTGGCCGAGCACCGACCCGATTCCCACGTGGTGACGCTTGTGACGTCCACCCCCGCCGGCAGGCGGTCGGCGACGCGTTCGGCGATGACCCGGGCCAGGTTCTCGCTCGACGGGTTGATCCGGTCGAACGGGGGCACCTCGTTCAGATAGGCGTGGTCGAAGGCCTCCAGCACCTGGCCGAGGAGACGTTTGGCCTCGCTGAAATCCAGCACCATGCCGTCGGCGTCCAGTTCGTCGCCGGCCAGGCGGAGGTCGACCTGCCAGTTGTGGCCGTGCAGCCGCTCGCACTTGCCCTTGTAGTGGCGCAGGTTGTGGGCGGCGCTGAAGTCGTCGCGAATCAGGAGTTCGTACGCCATGAACCGTGCTCCGGTGTCCATGCCCGGTCGATGCACGCGCCCCTCCGGCCCGGGATGACGTCTCCGGGGTGCGGTGCCGCGGCACTGACGGAACCCGGGGCCGAGGCGGGTCGGGCGTCCCATTCTAGAAACCCTCCAGCGGGCGTACAAGGCCGTTTTACCGGGGTGCGTGCGGGGGTCGTCCATCCTTTCCTTGACCTCGTGCGGGTTCTGCGGTAAGAATAAGCGTAAGGCTCGGTTGACGGTGTGGGGGATAGGCTCTAAGGGGCGACCCGCCTGAATCGCAGGCGCGCTTCCGTAAGCGGGGATCCATGGTTCGGAGCGACGATCGCGAACGCAGAGCCTGGCTGCTGGGCATCGGTCACGACACCGCTGACGGCCACCTCCGCATCACGCGGGGCGAGAACTTCCGCCTGTTCGGCGGCAGCGAGGAAACCCACGAGGTCATGCAGGAAAAAGCCATCCGGTTCAACGAGAAACTGCGAGACCGGGGGAAGCGCCTCGACGATATCTCCAGGGGGGAATTCCGAGACATCGCCCACGAAATCGGGCTCACCGACAAGCACCTCCCGCCCACGGCCGACGAGCCGGATTAGCCCCGGCTTTCGGCGCCCCCCGGTGTAGACGTTTCTTCCTGACGATGTCCTTCCGCCGCCGTCGCCATGCGCCGGCGCGTTGCAGCGTGCTCAATGCGCATGGCAGCGCGGCCATCGAGGGCTGGCGCCTTGCCCACGAGGTGGCCGTATGATACACTACATTGATTCGGACATCCCCGGCATCCACGTGAGGAGAGGCGTGTGCAGCCACTGAGCATGCAGCCCATCTTTAAGGAGCACGCCTGGGGCGGACGCCGGCTGGCCGACCTGCTCGGCAAGGACCTGCCGGCCGAGGCCCCCGTCGGCGAGTCCTGGGAACTCGCCGATCACCCCAGCGGGCGGAGCCGGGTGGCCGACGGGCCCTTGGCGGGAAAGACCTTGCGATGGGTCCTGGAACACCATGGCAAGGAGGTCATCGGCCAACACGAACTGACCCGCGGTGCCGCCGCCCGGTTCCCCTTGATGGTCCGGTTCGTCGACGTGGCCGGCCGGCTCGGCCTCCAGGTCCACCCGGACGATTCGATGGCGTCGGTCCGCCGCGAGGGCCAGAGCGGCAAGACCAAGTGCTGGGTGGTCCTCCATGCCGAGCCCGACGCCTGGGTCGTCGACGGCCTGAAGCCGGGCGTGACCCGGGAGGCGTTGGCGGAGGCCCTCCAGGCCGGCACCCTCCAGGACAGCCTGGTCCGGCGAGAGGTGTCGGCCGGCGACTTCATCTGGCTTCCGGCCGGACGGGTCCATGCCGCCGGGGAGGGGATCGTCTTGGCCGAGATCGCCCAGAACTCCGACATTACCTATTCGCTTTTCCAGTGGGACGACGCGACGCCGGATGAGACGCCCCCGGGAACGAACCTCGATGACGCGCTCGAGGCGATCTTCGGCGAGGGGGTCAGCAAGCCCGCCGGCGGTTCCGGCCGAACCACGACCGAAACCGGTCTGGCCGTCGAGCACCTCGTCGATTGTCACGTCTTCAGCCTGACCCGTGTCCGGATCGACCGCCGTCCCTGGGCCGCCGAGACGGACGGCGCCTACGCCGTCGTCGTCGCCCTGGCCGGAGAAGCCACCCTGGCCACGGACGAGGCCGAGATGCCGCTGGATGCCGGCAAGACCGTCCTGGTGCCCGCCGGGGCCGACGAGTACGTCTTCAAGGACGCCCAGACGTTTGCGTGTCTGATAGCGGCCCCGCCCAGAAAGGCACCGGCACGGTAGGTGGTGATGGCACTCGAACGGCTTCAGAAGATCCTGGCCCGGGCCGGCGTCGCCTCCCGCCGCGCCTGCGAAGACCTGATCGCCGCCGGCCGCGTGACCGTCGACGGCGCGGTGGTCAGCCGGCTCGGCGCCAAGGCCGACCCCGAGGCCCAAGAGGTGCGGCTGGACGGGCGGCGGCTTCGCCCGGAGCCGCCCCAGTACTGGATCCTCAACAAGCCCAAGGGCGTGGTCTGCACCAACGAGGACCCGGCCGGCCGGACACGACCGGTGGACCTCATCCCCGACGCCGGCGCCCGCCTGTTCCCCGTGGGACGGCTGGATGCCGATTCCAAGGGGCTTCTCATCCTGACCAACGACGGCCGGCTGGCCAACCGCCTGACCCATCCCCGCTACGAGGTCCCCAAGACGTACCGGGCGACGGTGGCGGGGTCGGTGACCGCCCGGGACGTGCAGCGGCTCCTCCACGGCGTGTACCTGGCGGAGGGCAAGACCCAACGGGCCAAGGTCAAGGTGCTGAAGCGGGGCCGAACGCGCTCCGTCCTCGAGATCACGATACGGGAAGGGCGGAACCGTCAGATCCGGCGGATGCTCGCACGGCTTCGCCATCCCGTCCGGGACCTGGTCCGGACACGCCTCGGCCGGCTGAGTCTTCGCGGCCTCGGCCCCGGCAAGGCTCGACGGCTGACGCCCCAGGAGATAGAATACCTCAAGAGGCTGCCCGGGCGCGCCGCCTCGGACCGGGCACCGCGGGGCGAACGGGGCGAGGCGCCCCAAACCGGTGCCCCCGGGCCGCAGCGCGCCGCGGCGTCCGACGGCGGTGCGAGGCGGCGATCCGGCCGAAAGACGACGCAGCGGAGAACCACGACGCATGACTCAGTTGGAACAGGCAAGACGCGGCACGATCACCGAGGCGATCGGGCGAGTGGCGGACGCCGAGGCGGTGGACGCCGAAACCGTTCGCGCCCGCGTGGCCGAGGGCCGCATCGCGATTCCCGTCAATAAGAACCGAGCCGCCTCCCGCGTGGTCGGCATCGGCCAGGGGCTCCGCGTCAAGGTGAACGCGAACCTCGGCACGAGCCCCGACTACGCCGACGTCGAGATGGAGGTGGCCAAACTCCGCACCGCCCAGGAGGCCGGCGCCGATACGGTCATGGACCTCTCGACCGGCGGCGATGTGCCGGCCATCCGCCGACGCCTCATGGACGCGTCCGCGCTGACCGTGGGGACCGTCCCGATTTACGAGGCGGCTGCCCGCGCCGCGCGCGCTCACGGCAACGTGGCCCGCATGACCGCCGACGATATCCTGGGCGCCGTTCGCCGGCACGCCGAGGACGGCGTCGACTTCGTGACGGTTCACTGCGGCGTGGCGCGCCGGATCGTGGAGTCCGCCGCGCTGGACCGGCGCCTCTGCGGCATTGTGAGCCGGGGCGGTATGTTCCTGGCACACTGGATCAGGCGGCACGGGCAGGAGAATCCGCTGCTCGACCGGTTCGACGAGGTCATCGACATCGCCCGCGAGTTCGACGTCACGCTGAGCCTGGGCGACGGGCTCAGGCCGGGGGCACTCGCCGACGCCATGGACCCCCCCCAGGTGGAGGAACTGCTGGTCCTGGCGGACCTGGCGCGGCAGGCCGTCGACGCCGGCGCCCAGGTCATCCTGGAGGGTCCCGGCCACGTGCCGCTGGGGCAGGTCGAGGCCCAGGTCCGTCTCCAGAAAGAGGTGACGGGCGGCCTTCCGTTCTACGTGCTCGGCCCCATCGTGACCGACGTGGCGCCCGGGTACGACCACATCACGGGGGCCATCGGGGGGGCGCTGGCGGCCATGGCGGGGGCGGATTTCCTGTGCTACGTGACGCCGACCGAGCACCTGGGGCTCCCCCGGCCGGAGGACGTGCGGGAGGGCGTCTTCGCGGCCCGCATTGCCGCCCACGCGGCGGACGTGGCCCGCGGCCGCGCCGACGCCGCGGCGTGGGACCGGAGGCTGAGCGAGGCCCGCGGCCGGCGGGACTGGCACCGCCAACTCGCCGAGGCCATGGACCCGGACCGGGCCCGCTCCCTCCGCGAGGCCCGTCGGCCCGAGCACGGCGACGTCTGCTCCATGTGCGGCGACTATTGCGTCTTCAAGATCCGAAACGGCGACGGCGGCCGGCCGTGAGACGGCTTGCCTGGTCCGACGGGACCGGGGCTGCCAGTCGCCGGGCGGGAGTGGCGACTCGGTCAGCCGACCGCCAGGAGGAACAGGAACTCCGCGTTCCCGCCGCCACCGCGCAGCGGCGAGCGCGTCTCGGCCAGCAGGGTGAGGCTCGCCTCCAGGACGTCGGCCCGGACGCGTGCGAGGACGGCCGGCAGGTCGGCCTGGGGCACGACCCCCTGCCGGCGTTCGCCCTCGTCGGCCTCGTACTGCGGCTTGACGAGCGAGATGATGCGCCCCTGGGGCGTCAGCAGGCGGCGGGCGGCCGGCAGAATGTGACGTTGACGGGTCCAGCCCACGTCGATGGTCACCAGGTCCACGGGCTCATCCAGCGCGACGTGCATGGCGTTGGTCCGTTCCATGACCACCACCCGCGGGTCGGTGCGCAGCCGCCACGCCAGCGTGCCGTACGAGGTATCCACCGAGTAGACCCGGGCGGCGCCGCGGGCGAGGAGACAGTCGACGAACCCGCCCTGGTGGCTGCCCAGGTCGGCGCAGACGGCGTCGGACACGTCCACGCGGAAGACGCGCAGGGCGTGGTCCAGTTTCAGCCCGGACCGCGTGACGTACGTGTTCTCGTCCGGCAGCACGGGTGGTATCCCCCGTTGGGGGTTCACGGGTATTATAGGGCGCCAGAGCCTGTTACACGAAGGCCGCCGCGCGGTTCGTGCAACAGGCTCGCCGCGACCCGGAATGCAGGTAGGCGCGAAGTGGTTGCCGGGCGGCGTCCCGGCCGGTAGAATAGGCCCGCCCTGTGAGGGGCAGGTTCCCGATAAAGGAGACTCAGATGAGACAAGCGGCTCTGGTCGGGCTGTTGCTGGCGTTGGCGGCGGCCTCGGGATGCGGCACGGCGGCCAAGCAGGCCCTCCATACGGTAACGGGGGCCAGCGCCCGGTACTATGAAATCCAGAACGCGGGCGGCCAGGCGGCCCTGGACCGCTTCCGCGCCGTCGGCGTCGAGGCGTTCGACCCCTCGCCGTTGCGGGGCGCCGTGCCCGCCCAGGCCCCGGAAAAGGTGCAGGCGGCTGTCACGAAGCACCTGGCCGAGACGGAGATGTTCGGGCAGGTGACGGCCGGGGCGCCTCCCGCGGGCGGGCTGCTCATCCGCGGCAAGTTCATGGACTTCGACCCCGGCGGCTCGGGCCTGCGGGCCGTCGGCATCGGGGAGCACCCCTTCCTTACGGCCCAGGTTGAACTGGTTGATGCCGGGTCCGGCAAGGTCATCGGCGTGGCCATGGTGACCGGCACCGCCAAGAGCGCCGTCCGGGGAAGCCTGGATGATGTGGCCGACGGCGTGGGCAAGGCCGTCAAGGGACTGGTCGAGCGCCACCACACCAAGGGGGAGTAGGACCGGGCTTACGGGCGGTGGCCGCGTCCAGGCCCGCCTCCCGCGTGGTGGCCTTTCCAGGCCACCACGCCCGAGCCCATTCCGGGAAGCGCGGCGGCCTGGGAAGGCCGCCGCGCGGCAACAGTGATGCAGCCGGTTCTGCGCCGGCGGAATCGGCAGCCGAGCCAGCGGTCCCGATCCCGCTCAGTCCTTGCCCTCCTCGGACGAGCCGGACCCGCAGGGCGGCCCGGCGTCCTTGCGCGTCTTCTCCCAGCAGTGCGGGGCCAGGTATCGGTCGGCGTACCGGCCGCGCTGGTGAATGTGCTGGATGTGCCCGCCTGCCTCGGCCAGTCGGCACCGTTTCTCGAGGAACTCGACCAGGGCCGCTACGACCTCGGCGTGGCTCCAGGCGAGCGGCGACACGCCCATCGGCTCGCCCGTTTCCGGGTGGAGTTGCTCGGCCAGCGTGCCGGACGGCAGGGCCCACCGCACGACCCACTGCATCCACTGGAGGGCGGCTTCCAGTTCCTCACCCGTCCGGGCCCGCGCAATGTCGCACCGCATCATCCACAGGGTCGGAATGAACCACGGGTTGCCCGGCACGCGTTCGGCGTCGTCCACGACGCGGTGCCAACCGTCGCCCGCGTAGCGGGCCAGGCCGCCGACCGGCGTGTGGACGGCCAGGTGGTCGCGAATCGCCTGGAGCGTCCCCTCGACCCGCTGGTCGTGCGGGTCGAGGACGCTGAACAGCACCAGGCCCGCCAGGCTCGCGTCGACGGTCAGGTCGAGGTCGTATCCGTCGTCCGTCCGCGCCGCGGTTCGGGCGAAGCGGCCGGCCTCCTCGTCCCACAGGTGCGCGAGGAGGGCGTCGCGCATGGTCTCGGCCACCTGCCCGTAGCGGTCGTGGAGGCGCCGCTCGCCGAACCCCGCCGCAAACCGCGCCGCCGACCGCAGTCCGGCGATGACGGCGGCCACCGTCCAGGTGTGGACGCCCCAGCGTTCTTCCCACAGGTCGTGCGAGGGCAGCGGCAGGCCGGTCTCCGGGTCCACGTGGTTGGCCATGAACTCGGCCGCCTTCATGATCATGGGCCGGTAGTAGGGCGCCACGAACTCGATGTCGCGGTACTTCTGGAAGTGCCGCCACATCGCCCAGATCACCAGCGCCGTCTCGTCCTCCTGGATGGGCAGCCGCGGCGTGTGGTCGGTCAGCCAGGGGTGCCAGGAGGAGGCCAGCGACCCGTCCGGGTTGTACTTGTGCAGAAAGTAGCCGTCCTGGTGGATGATGTCGGCGCAGAACTGGAAGAAGCGGCGCGAGATCCCGCTGTGGCCGGCCTTGGTCAGGGCGTAGGCGGCCAGGGCGCCGTCTCGCGGCCAACAGTAGGAGTACGTGTCGCGGTTGACGTGGATGATGTCGCTGTCGTTGGCGGCCAGGATGGCGCCGCCGTTGTCAATCTGAGTCCGCAGGATCAACTGGCTCCGCTTGAAGAGCCGGACGATGTCCTCCGGCAGGCCCTCAAAGTCGAATTCCTCCTTGTTGGCCCACAGACGCCAGTAGTCCCGTGTCCGGTCGATCAGGAGGTCGGGCGTCTTGGCGAGGACGGTCTGGTTGATCCGGCGGACCTCCTGGTACACCTTGCCGGCGGCGATCCAGTAATGGACGACCGCCTGGGCGCCGGCGTCCAGGTCGAGCCGGACCCCCACCGTCGAATCGACCGTGCCCTGGGCGATGGGGTGGTGTTGCAGTTGGCCGTCTTCGGCGTCGCGCCACGTGCCTTCCAGGCCGCCGACCTCCTTCTGGCCGCAGGTAAACTCCCGGACGCCCGCCCCGGTCGGGTCGGCGCAGTTGACGAGCAGGTATCGGCGGGCCTTGTAGTGGATGACGCTCTGGGTTTCGGGGTCGTAGAAGGCGGTGTCGCCGACCTTGGTGCCGTAGAGGTTGAAGTCGTGGCTGAAGAAGAGGCGGATCGGCCGGCGTCGCGCGGCCTGGTTGGTCACGGCGATCCGCCGGACAAACAGGTTCTCGTGGAAGTCCACGCAGTCGGCGCACTCGAGTTCGATCTCCATCGCCGCGTTCGTGCAGCCGACGGTCGTGACGAGGGTCTCCGGCTCGTAGTCCAGGCGGATGTCCCAGTCGTCGTTGCCCATCCACGAGAACCGGCCGTCGCACCAGACGCCGAACCGCGAGACGGCGCCCTGGTTGTGGTTCTCCTGACCGACGTGCGGGTAGAAGAGGTCGCGGATGCGATACGAACGGTCGAACGAAACGAGCAGGTTGCCGTTGCTGACCGGTACGTCGCGGGCCATCGGGTCGCGTCTCCGGGGGGGGGGGGTGGGTTACGGTTGCTGGGCCGGGGCGGGCTGGAGCCTGGCCTCGGCCGTCTCGAGAAGGGCCCGCGCGGTCGAGCCGTCGCCCGGGTACCGGGCCGTGGCCGTCCGCAGGGTCAGGCCGGGCGCGGCACGGGCCCCGGCCTCCGCCAGGCGCCGGGCGGCCGTCTCGACCGGAGCCGCCTGGCTCTCGGAGGCCGCCGCGGCCGAGGCGGCCGGCACCGCCACGGCGTACCGGGCCGTATCGAGCCGACCGGCCTCCCACCCGCGCGCCAAGGCGCCCTTGACGGCCAGGCCGAGCCGGACGGGCCCACCGGGCGCCGGGCCCTGCGGGTTCGGCTCGGCCGCCACCAGCACCAGGGCCAGTTCCCGTTGCCGGTCCCGGGCCAGGGTGATCTGGCTCTCCACGTGCGTGAGGAAGGGGGCGGCCTTCAGCAGGCCCGTCTCGACGTCGCGCAGGGCCAGCCGGGCGTATTCCTGACGGTAGGTGGCCGCGCGGTACAGGCGGGCCAGGACGCCCGCCAGGGCCTCGGCGGCCTGGCGGTCGTCGGCATCAAAGGGCCGGTCGGCCCCCCGGCCGGGCAGGCAGATGACGCCGAACGTGGACTGCTCGTCTCTGACCGGCACGCAGAGCAGGCCGTCCGGGGGCGCGCCCGGCGCCCCCGGTGCCAGAAGGAGCGTCTCGGCGGTCCGCAGACAACGCTCGGCCGCCGATCGGACCGGTTCAAGGTCCCCGCCGCCGAGGCCGTCGTCCTCGCCGACGGTCGCAGCCAGGTCGAGCCGGCCCGTGTGCGGAGCGGGTTCGAACAAACCGGGCTCATCCGGCCAGTGAAACACGCAGCCGCATGATGCGCCGAGCGCCTCGGTAATGAGCCGGCACCCGTCGCGGACCAGGGGGGCCGGCTGGGCCAGCGCGAGGTCGGCCAACCGGCAGGCCGTCTCGAACCACTGGTCGCTGCGGGAGGGCGCCGCCTCGGCCTCCGGGGGGCTTTGCTTGGTGGTTTCCGCCGACCCCTCCAGGACGGCCGGCAGCCGATTGACGTCTCGCGGGAGCACGAAGTAGTCGGCCACCTCCTCGCCCAGCAGCGAGCGGGCCCGCGGCTCGTCTTCCGGAAAGACCACGCCGTACACCGTGATGCCCGGATGCGCGCGGCGGAACGCGCCGACGATCTCGCGCCCGGACGCGCCGCTGCTGTCGCCGTGGATGACCAGGGCCTTCGGCGCCGAGCGGGCCGCGGCAAGCAGGGCCTCGGCGGCCGAGGGGTACGTCTCTGTGCCAGGGAGGCACTGCCGGAGAAGGCGCCGGCCGGTGGGGTCCCGGCAGACGCAGAGTGTCCCGGTCCCGGGGGCCGACGCGTCGGACGGGATGGGCTGGCGGGTCACGTGTCGTCGTCCTCTCCGAGGAGGATGCGGAGTTCCTCGTCGGTCAGTTCGATGGTGCCGAAGACGCCCGCCCGGTCGGGTTCCTCGTCGCCACCGGGGGGGTCGACATCCTGAGAAACCCGCGTGCCGGCGGCGGCCTGCTCCTTGGCAGACGGCGTCGCCGGGGGGGAATCCGGGCGGGGCGGCGCCCCGGCGCCGGCAGCCCCGCGCCGGTGCCGACCGGCGGTCATAGGTGTGGCGATGGACGGTTCCGGGGGGCCGGCGGCCGGTTGTCGGACGGGCGGCTCTCCGGGCGCGGGCGGTTCCGGCCCCCTGTGCCGAGGGGTCGTCGGCGGCTCCGCGCGGGCCGGCTCGCCCGGGCCGGCGGCTTCGCCGGTGCCCAGCGTCTCCAGGAAACGGGTGACCTCGCCCGGCCGCGAGACGACCAGGTCGGCCCCGACCAACTCGGCGATACGGCCCTTGTGTTCGAACCCCGGGCCATGGTAGGCCACGATCATCGTGTCGGGCCACTCGCGACGGAACAGCGGCAGGAGCCGGAATTCCTCCGGCCCGAAGTAGTCCACCCCCACCAACAGGTGCCGGGCGCCGGCGGCCCGGGCGGCCTCGATGACCGTGTCGAACGCCGAGGGCGCGACCACGACCCGGAGCCCGGCGGCGCGGAGCCCCTTTTCAAGAGCGTCGGCCACCGCCGAGCCGGACTGCTTGACCAGGAGCGACACGGCTCCGCTCGTGTTCACGGCTCGGCATTCCTCCCACACGGTCGCATGCGTCATACCCGTACTATGTCGGAAACGGCGGCCCGCGTCAAGACGTGGCTTCCGTGCGG
Source organism: uncultured Anaerolineales bacterium (assembly GCA_964437855.1). Lineage (GTDB taxonomy): Bacteria > Planctomycetota > Phycisphaerae > FEN-1346 > FEN-1346 > BS750m-G62. The sequence continues at coordinate 30,719 of CAYTJE010000010.1, forward strand.
CTCGGCCCGGGTTGACGGTGCCGGCTCGGGGGCGGCAGGTGTCCGCCGCGGCGGGGGCCGGTCGGACGCATTGGCCGACACGCTCGCCGGAATCACGGTTTAAAAGACGGGAGCGTGTGCGTATAATCCTTGAACCCGTGGGGGACCTGTAAAAGCGATGACCCTTATGCGAGCGATGAATACAGCGTGTTGTTGGCTGGTGGTGGCGGCGGCCGGCGTGATTGGGCTGCTTACGGCGGGGACGGCCGAGGCGTGTTCGGTCCCGGTCTTTCGCTATGCCCTGGAGCGATGGCCGGTGGACCCGTACGAGGTCCTCGTCTTCCATCGGGGCGACCTGTCCGAGGCGCAGCAGCAGGCCTTGGACCACCTGAAGAAGGCGTCGGTCGAGGAGCGGCCGGACGGCGTCGTGGACCTGTGGATCGTCGACCTCTCGCAGGGCGAGCCGAAGGACGAGGCGGCCGAGATATGGAAGGCCCACGCCGACTCGGCCAAGACGCCGTGGGTGGTGGTCCGGTATCCGCGGATGTTCGGCATTCCGATCGACACCTGGGCCGGTCCGCTGGGCGCGGCGGAGATGACGCGTCTGTTGGATTCCCCGACGCGCCGGCAGGTGGCCAAGCGCCTGCTCGAAGGCGAGACCACCGTCTTCGTGCTTCTGGAGAGCGGCAATGCCAAACAGGACGAGGCGGTGGCCGAGCAGGTCCAGAAGACGTTGAGACGCCTGGAGAAGGAGATCGAGCCTCCCGCCCCGCCCGGCGGGGTGTGGGGCGACCCCATCTACGATACCGAGGGCGCGCCGCAGTTGAAGATCGCGTTCTCGGTGGTCCGTCTCTCGCGGGATGACCCGGCCGAGGCGGCGTTCCGCGACATGCTGCTCGGCTGCGAGCCGGGCCTCAAGAAGGAGACCGAGCCGATGGTCTTCCCCGTCTTCGGTCGCGGCCGGGTGCTCTGCGCGCTGGTCGGCGAGGGGATTGCCGAGGAGAACATCGAGGAGGTCTGCTGGTTCGTCTCATCGCCGTGCTCCTGCACCGTCAAGTACCAGAACCCCGGCGTGGATATGCTGATGGACGTGCGGTGGGACGCGGCGTTGATGGGCGAGCCGTCGGCCATCCCGGAAGTCAAACCGCCCCCGCTGACGGGCCTGGCGAAGTTTGCCCAGGCGGCCGAG
>CAYTJE010000011.1:0-31104 GCA_964437855.1 uncultured Anaerolineales bacterium
GGCCGGTCTTGTCCGGCCGGGATGCGTGTGGCCCGGCCGGTCTTGTCCGGCCGGGTGCGGAGACCCGCCGCGCCCGACATCGTACCTACACCAGCCCCCCGCCGGCCCGGGCCGGCACCAGGTTATCGTGGCCGGGCACGACCAGGTCCGCGATCTCGAGCACATCGCGGAACGACGCGCGGGCCTTCTCCAGGTCCCACGGCTCGGACTCCAGCCGGGTGCCAGCGAAGTGGTCGCCCGTCAGGACGATGTCGCCCGCCACGACCGTGCTCGCCAGCGCCGTGCACGCGAGCAGCGAACAGTGACCCGGCGTGGGGCCGAACGTCGGAAACAGGTCCACGCCGGGGGCGAACGAGTCGGGCGCCGCCCGGGCCCGCTCCAGGACCCGCCCGCCGAGGCCCCCGGCGTCGGCCTCGGCCTCGGCCCAGCGGATCTCCTCCTCGAACATCGACCACGCCGCCCCGTCAAAGAGGTCGACGCCGCCGAAGTGGGCCGGGTCGAAGTGCGTCAGGAAGACGTGCGTGACGGCCTCCGGCGCGAGGCCCGCCCGGTAGAAGAGCGCCGCCCGGAGGACCTCGGCCGGCCAGCCGGGGTCCACCACCAGCGTCACCTCGCCGGAGCGGACGAGGGTGCAGGTGGCGTACTCGCGGCGGACCGGCGTCGTCTCGCCCCAATACGGGTTGGCCGCCAGGCTGCCGATGGCCAGGATGTCGAAACGGACGGCGGACACGAGCGCGGCTCCCTGCTCGTGCGCGGCGGGTCTCCGTACCCGCCGCGCGTAAACTCAACAGTATCGATGGTAGAACGCCGGCGCCGGCACAGCAAGCGGAAAGGAGGGCCAAGGCAGATACCCAATCCGAAATCCGAAATCCGAAATCCTCAATCCGAACTCTCAGTACGCCACCATCCGGATGCACATCTTGTCCTGGGCCAGTTGGGCCTTCCACAGGTGGCCATGCTTGAAACCGTTCATCAGGATCGAGAACGCCAGCAGGCGGCCCGTACGGGTCTCGGCATAGCCCGACAGGGCGCTGGCGCCGCGGACGTAGCCGGTCTTGGCGTGGATGCGGCCGTCGGCGGCGGTGCCGCGCATCCGCCGGCGGAGGGTGCCGTCGGGTTCGCCGGCCTCGGCGAGGGTGGCGCGGAACCGGCCGCCGGTCACCCGCTCCATCAGGGCCAGGACCCGCGTGAGGGTGAAGGCGGTCAGGCGGTTCTTTTTCGAGAGGCCGGACCCGTCGTCGAAGACGCACCGGGCCGCCGGCACGCCGCGGGCCGAGAGCCACCGGGCCAGTTCCTCCCGGCCGCTCGCCCACGACCCCTGCCGGGGCGGCTTGGGCGTCGTGACCTTCGGCGTCAGGGCCCAGGCCCCGAGCAACTTCAGCAGGCACTCGGCGTACAGGCCCTGGCTCCGCGTGTTGGCGACGGCGGCCGTGGCCCCGAGGCGGGAGACGTGCACCAGGTCGCAGCGGAACCCGCGCTTGGCGGCGCCGCGCGGCGTGGTCAGGGCGGCCCGGACCACGGGCCCCGCCACGCGGACGCCCTCGGCCCGCAGCGTGTGCACGAGGGCGCGGCCGAACACGCCCGTCGGGTCGGCCAGCGTCCGGTGCTCGACGCGCTCCGGGGCCTTCGCCCAGAACCCGCCGTCGGCGTGGAGGCGCATGCGCCCGTCCGGGTCCACGAACCGCTCCAGGCTGTACCGGTGGGCCTTCTTCGACGTAACGGTCCGGATGCTTCCGGACAGGTCGATGCCGGCGCCGGGCGGTTCGAGCCAGAGGCGCGCCTCACCGCCCGCCGGCCCCGGCGCCACGTGGATGTTGACGCAATTATCGTTAATCGGCAATGCGTTGACGGGCGCCTCGTACCACTTGTCGCGCTGGTTGGCGGGCCAGTTGGGGTGGACGAGGGCGGCGTCGAAGAGCGTGTCGTCGAGCACGACACGCTCCAGGGCCGTCACGCCGCGCTCCTTCAGCACCGCGGCCCATCGGCGGAAGGCGCCGACCGTGTCGCCGCCCCAGAAGCGGCCGGAGAGGTTCGGGTCGCCGCCGCCGATGACCGCCAGGTCCCACTTGCCCCTGCCTCGCGGCGAGGGCACCCGGCCCACGTGGGTCCGGATGCGCCAGCCGGGCCCCAGGCGGTCGAAGCAGGCGGCCGTCACCATCAGTTTCATGTTGCTGGCGGGGATGAGCGGCCGGTCCGGCCGAAGGCTGTACACGCACCGCGGACGCGAGGCGTCTCCCGGCCGGCCCAGGTCCAGCACCCGCACCGCCACGACCGTCTGGCCGAGGTCGGCCTCCCGGAGGATCTCGTCCAGGTCCTCCCGCAGGGCCGCCGGGTTGGGCGGGGCGTCCGCGGCCGGGCATAGGGCCGCCATCAGGTGAATGGACAGACCAACCACGAAACCGAAGAGGAACGCGCGGAACCCCGGTCTGCCCATAAAAGCGAACCCCTTACTCGCGTGGAGTGAACCGTCCCCCGGCATGGACGGACGAACCGCCGGCCGGCGAATTCTGTTGCAGCCGGGGCGGGGCTGATTATAATCCGCCCGGAGACCATGTAAAGAACTCGTGCTTCGCAGCGACCCGTCCTCCGCAGCAGCGGCGCTGCCGCTGCGGAGGGTGGAAGCGCTGCTTCGCAGAGTAGGACAAGACCTGTCCCAAAGGGATCCGAACGGAGGGGCCGGGGCGCCCTCCGACCCCCACGCTTGGGTGACGACCGTGCCCGAACCACCCGCCGTCAACCAGATCGTCCGGGGCGACGCCCTCCAGGTCCTGCCCGCCTGGCCCGACGGGTGCGTGGACCTGGTCTTCGCCGACCCGCCGTTCAACATCGGCTACGCCTACGACCGCTGCGAGGACAACCGGCCCTACGACGACTACGTGCTGTGGACCGAGGAATGGATTTACCAGTGCCAACGCGTGCTGAAGCCTGACGGCACGTTCTGGGTCGCCATCGGCGACGAGTTCGCCGCGGAAATACGGATGCTGGTCCGGGAGAACCGCTGGGGGCACCTCCGAAACTGGGTCATCTGGTATTATACGTTCGGACAGAACTGCAAGTATAAGTTCAACCGCAGCCACACGCACCTGTTCTATTTCGTGAAGGACCCGGAGCGCTTCACGTTCAACTCGGGCGACCCGCGCGTCCGCGTCCCGAGCGACCGGCAGACGAAGTACAACGACAAGCGGGCCAACCCCAACGGCCGCCTGCCGCACGACGTCTGGACGTTCCCTCGCGTCTGCGGCACGTTCAAGGAACGCGAGGGCTGGCACCCGTGCCAGATGCCGGTCGATTTGCTGGAGCGGATCGTCCTGGCCTGCTCGGACCCGGACGCCCTCGTCCTGGACCCGTTCGCGGGCAGCGGCACCACCCTCGTCGCCGCGGCCCGGAACGATCGCCGATGGGTGGGCGTGGAACTGTCGGAGGATTACGCCCGCCGGGCCGAACGCCGCCTGGCCGAGGAGACAGATCCAACCGCGATGCCCCTCTTCGCCACGGACGATGCCCCCTCCGGCTGAAGCGGCCGGCGCGGCGCCTGAGCACGTAAGCCAAGCGCGCTACGTCCCGCGCGGGAACCAGCGACCATGCCGCGCGGTGTATCCCCCGATGCACCGCGCGCGAATGCCGCGCGGTGGCCCTCGGCATCCGCCTCTGTATGGACGGGGCCACCGCGCAAGAGGCCCCAGGCTTTGCCCGTACCCTTTTACGGCACGGGTCCGTACGGACGGGCCGCGCGGAATGCAGGATACATCATGCACACGTTCGCCCTCCTGGCCGAGCAGGCGCCCGCGGCGGCGGAGGGCACGCACCCCGCTCTCCGCTTCCTGCTGGAGAACCCCTTCGCCGTCGGCCTGGTCCTGGTTTTCCTGGTGGCGATCGTCGGCGCCTTCATCGCCGCCCGCAAACGCGACCGGTGCCTGAAGACGTTCCGCGCCTTTCCCGTGACGCTCTCGGAGCAGTCGGGCCGGCAGGTCTGGGGCCGGCTGAAGGTGTTCTCGCACGGGTTGGAACTGCTCTACGAGACGCCCTTCGACACGCCGGCCAAGCGGTCGTTCCTGATGTACGAGGGCGACCTCGGCCGGCTGCTCTCCATCGGCCGCTTCGCGGACCGCCTGAGCGGCGCGGACGGCCGGCGCCGCCGGCGCCAGGTCCGCCGCCTGGTCCATCCCTCGCCGGCCGGCCGCGCGGCCCGGTGGGCACGGAACATCGTCAACACCTTCCGCGACGCCATCGTCAAGGCCATGGGCATGACCGTGCAGCAGGCGGCGCAAGGCTCGCCGAACCCGGCGCTGGCGGCCCAGGGCGGGCAGATCAACGCCATCGGCACCCTCCTCATCGGCGAAACCGCCAACGCCTACGAGCCGATGATCGAACAGTACCTCAGCCGGCCCGTCATCCTGGAGGTCACCCACCCCGCCGACCCCGACACGGGCAAGACGGAGTACCACGGCCGCCTGGGCGAGTACAGCGCCCAATTCGTCATGCTCGTAGACGTGCGGCGGCGGTTCACCCGGCACGTGCCGATGGACGCACAGGTCCGCCGCCTGCTGGAGGACACGGTCGAGGTCCGGGCCGGGCCGGACGCGATTCACGTCACCAACCTCGCCGGGGTCCCGGTGACCGTGGAGGGCGTGACGGCCGGCGGCGCGTGTCACGCGGTGAACCGGACGGTGGCGGCCGGCGCAAGCGCCGACGTGCCCGTGCCGGAGGCGGCCCGCGCCGTCCCACCCCCGCCGCCGGAGGCCGAGACGGCCCCGCCCCCGCCGCCGACCGTGACGCTGGCCTGGGAACGGACGTTCGACCTCGTCGTGCCGCGCGCCGTCGGCATCATCCGACACGCAAGCGACGAGGCGGCCGCGGTCTAACACGGCACCGCTACCCGGCCATTTTGCGCGGCGGGGCCGCCTCCGCCGGGGCGACCACCTCCGCCGCGATCAGCACGTGCGGGGCCGGAATCGCCGACCCCGTCGCCACCCGGAGGTAGCGGACCGCCCAGTCGCCGCCGTCCAGGTAGAGGCCGCGGACCACGCCCACATGGCCGTCGGCTCCGCGGAGGGGTTGGCCAAGGATTCGGCTGGCACGTCGCAGCACGGCACCGCCTCTCGTGGACCCGGGTGCGGCGGCGGGGGTTCCGCCGACCGCGCCGGAGCCGTTCCCCCTGCGGTCCGCTATTGTGCATAAGGGCCGTTGCGGGACCATCGGCCCGGCCCCGGCAGACGGGTAGGGCGTGGACGGTTCCGGCGGTGGGGGATTCTCCGAGCCTGCCCGGGCGGGCGGCCGCGCCGGCAGACGGGCAGCCCTGCCGGGCAGGCGACGGCGGCGGGCGCCCGGCGGGGCCGTCAATCGTCCTCGGCGACCCGTCCGCCCGCAGATTCGCTCTGGACCCACAGAAAGGCGTGCCGCGACAGTTCGGCCCCGCTCGGGAGGTTCAACTTGCGTTTGATGTTCTCGCGGTGGGTATCGACGGTCTTGACACTCAGGTGAAGGGCGTCGGCGATCTGGCGGGTGGCATGGCCGAGACCGATCATCTCGAACACCTCCAGTTCGCGGTCCGTCAGGCGCTGCATGGGCGAGGCGCCGTCGCCCGCCCCGCCGCCGGTCAGCCGGCCGAGCAGCCGCGAGGTCATCCGCGGGCTCAGATAGACCCGGCCGGCCACGACCTGGCGAAGGGCCTCGACCACGTCCTCCATGCGGCCGTCCTTCATGATGTAGCCCTTGGCGCCGGCCCGCAGGGCCCGCTCGGCATAGAGCGACTCGTCGTGCATCGAGAGGACCAGGACCGGCAGGTCCGGGTGCCGGGCCCGGAGGTCCTTGAGCAGTTCCAGGCCGCTCTTGCCCTTGAGGGTGAGGTCGACGACGGCCACGTCGGGGCCGGCCTCGGCGATGGCCCGGAGGGCCTCGACGGCCGAGTCGGCCTCGGCGCAGACCTCGAAGTCGTCCGCGGCGTCCAGGACCTCGGCCAGGCCGCGTCGGACCACCGGGTGGTCGTCCACGATCAGGACGCGGGCCGGCCGGTCAGGCTTCTTGTTCGGGGGCTGCTTCGACGGCATCGGTGCGCGCTTTCTCCGCGGGCGGGTGATGCGCCAGGATACAGGAGACGACGGTTCCGCCCCCCGGCCGGGGCCGGACCTCCAGCAGGCCGCCAATCCGCCCCGCCCGGTGCCGCATGGTTCGCAGCCCCATGCCGCCGGCGGTCTCGGCGTCGGGGGGAAGCCCCCGGCCGTCGTCCTCCACGGTCAGCACCAGCGCCCCGCCGCGCCGGACCAGCCGGAGCACGATGTGCCCCGGCTCGCCGTGACGGACGGCATTGCCGACCGCCTCCTGGGCAATCCGGTACAGGTGGTTGGCCACCGTGCTGCTGGCAAAGCGAACGGGCTCGGGGCAGTCGCAGGTGCAGGCCACGTCGTAGAGTTCGCCGGTGGTGTCGGCAAGGTCGCGGAGGGCGTGGGCGAGGCCTTCGGGTTCCTCGGCCACCGGACACAGGCCGCGGGCCAGCGAGCGGGTCTGGCCGCTCGCTTCGCGGATGAGGTCGGCGATCTCGTCGGCGACCCGGGCCTCGGTCGAGCCGGCCTGTCGGAGGCGGTCGGCCAGGGTCTGGGCCAGCAGGGCCACGCCCGCCAGGTTCTGCCCCAGGCCGTCGTGGAGGTCCCGGCCGATACGCTGCCGCTCGTACTCGCCGGCCTCGACCACCTCGCGCTCCAGGCGCTTGCGTTCCGTCACGTCCACCAGGCACAGGATCAGGCCGCCCACCTGGCCGTCGGCGTCGTGGACCGGCAGGAGGCTCCAGTCCCAATACGTGACGCCCTTTCCGGGCTGCTCCGGATAGACGAACGGCTTCTCGAAGGTGACGTACGGCATGCCGGTGCGGACGACGTCGCGGAAGATGGCCTCGTTCTCCTCGTGGGGATAGAGGTCGAAGTGGTTTTTGCCGATGAAGTAGGCCGGCTCGTGGCCGCCCGCCTCGGCGTAGGCCCGGTTGACGCGGACGAAGGTCATCTCCGCGTCCAGGTAGGCCATGAGCATATGGGTGTTATCGAAGATGCGGGCGAGGAGTTCGTGGCTTTCGCGCAGGTCGGCCTCGGCGCGGCGGCGTTCGGTCACGTCCTCGATGGCCAGCAGGATGAACCGCGGCGGCTCGGTGCCACGGGCCACCGGCCGGGCGTTCAGCAGCAGGGCGCGCCGCCCGACGGGCGGGAAGTCGACCGTGACCTCCACGTCCTCGAACGCGGTCCGCTCCGGCAGGATCCGCCCCAGCAGGTCCCGAAGACGGGGCAGGTCCCACTGCCGGCCGCCGAGGGCGTAGAGCGGACGGCCCTCGGTCTCCCCGGCGGCCACCTGGAACGTCTCCAGGAAGGCCGCGTTCGCCACCACCACCCGCAACTCGCCGTCCAGGACCAGGAGCGGTGTGGGGACGGTGCTGACGATGCACTCGGCAAAGGCGCCGCCCCCGACCAGGTGCGGGCACGTGAGGACAGGCTCCCCGGCGTGTGGATGCTTTGCCACGGCTCTCTCCCGGCCATCGCCGCCGACCGCCGACCGGCAGGTCGGGCCACCCATTGTGCGGCCGGCGGGGGCGCCCGTCAACACCGAAGACCGGCCCTGGCCGGACACGCCGCCCGGCAGCGCGGGGCGAACGACCCTGGCACCGCCGGGGGCGACGCCGTACAATCGCCTTTCCGGCGCATACCGCCCGGCGGCGGTCGCCTCCAGGCCGGCCGCCGAACGCCCTGCCGACGGACGCAAAGGAGCCCGACATGCCCATCGCCGATACGCTCCGCCTGGCGCCGCTGGCCGCAGCCATCTTCCTGGCGCTTGCCCCGCCGGTGCGGGCCGCCGAGACCACGGAACCCGACCGCGACGCCCTCGGCCGGACGACCAAGTACCGCATCCTCGTCGACAAGGTCATGCAGCCGACCCGGGACTGGACGACCAAGGAGTGGATGGTCGAGGAGGCCGCACGGTGCGGCTTCAACGTCTTCGTGCCACGCCGCGGGTACGACCGCCTGGACGAGGTCCGACGGGTCGCCGACTGGTGCCGCGAGCGCGGCCTCTTCTTTATGCCGTGGATGCGCGGCACGCTGCGGGCACCCAAGGGCAAGGAGGCCGACGGCAAACGGTACGTCTGGGCGGACGGCACCGAGGAACCGCTCTGGAGCCCCAACGCCGACGCATTCTGGGAGTGGACCACGCGCCACATTGTCGCCTACGCCGAGGTCGCCAAAGCGAACCCGCACCTCGTGGGCGTGTTCCTCGATTACGAAAACTACACGCCCCTGCGGAAGCCGAACTGCTACGACCTCTCGTACGACGACATCATCCTCCGTGCGTTCGCCGAGGCCCACGGCATCGACCTGCCCGCCCTGCCGCCGGCCAAGCGACAACCCTGGCTCCAGGACCACGACCTGCACGACGCCTTCGCGGCATTCCAGGTGGACCACTGGCGCACGCGCTGCCGCACGCTCCGCCAGGCCGTCGACAAGCGCGACCCCGGCTTCCGGTTCTGCGTATACCCGGCGCCGGGGACGCCGTTTATCACGAAGGCGATCTACCCGGAGTGGGCCACCAAGCGGGCGCCGCTCGTCCTGGCCGACGCCATCACCTACGGCAACCGGACGGGGGCGCTGCTGCTGGCCAGGGGCCTGGAGGCCAACCGCCGACGGCTCCTGGACCGGCGAACGGTGCCCCAGGAGACCGGCATCCCCTTCGTCTACCTCGGCGGCATCGACCCGGCGGTCACGGGCGCCGAGCCCGAGTTCTCCGGCAAGAACGCCGACTGCATCGCCCAGGCCACCGACGGCTACTGGGTCTTCTACGAGGGACCCGAATACGCCTACGACGGGCCGGACCCCTACAAGAACCACTCGGCGTACTTCCGGTGGTTCGGCCGGGCCAACCGCAGCATCGCCGCCGGCCGTTTCCATCTCTGGAAACAGCCCCGCCAGACACCCGACCCGGAGGTCCAGGCGATTCGCGGCCGGGTGTCGGCCCTCCGGACGGCCGGCCTGGCGCCGGTGACGGACCCCGCGGCGCCGGACGAGGCCCGCAAGAACGGCCTGACGGTCCGCGGCCGGCACGTGTTCCTGGTCCTCGTGAAGGAGGGCGAGGCGTTGGCGGCCCGGCTCCAGGTCCGCCGGCTCGGGCGGTACACGAGCGGCTGCGCGTACGTCGTGCTCCGACCCGACGGCACGCGGGCCGCCCACGGCCGCGCGCGGGTGGACGAGCCCGCCGAGATCACCGTCCCCGCCGGCAAGGCCGGGCTGTATGCCCTTATCCTGGATACCGGCCGCAACGCCGCCCGGCTGCGCGCGAGGAACCGGCACGTGTGCCTGCTCGGGCCGCGAATGCACCTCTTGGGCGTCCAGCCGCGGGCGTACCTCGTGCCCATGCCGGGGGCGAAGCGGATCCGCCTCGCCCTGGAAAGCCCCTCGCCCGGCGAGACGGCCCGCCTCGTCCTCCGGGACCCGGACGGCCGCGAGGTCGCGCGGGCCGACACGACCTCCGCCGAGCGCGTGACCGTCGCCGCCGACGTGCCGGGGTCGGCGCGCGGCCGGCCGTGGTCGGTGGACCTCGGCAAGGCACCCAAAGGCTCGTGCGAGGACATGACCCTCGAGTGTCTCCAGGGCGCGGTGCCCCTGCTCGCGACACACCCCGGCCGGCTGCTGCGGGTCGAGCGGGCGGTCACGATCGAGCCCCGCGAGGGGCGCTGATGCCCCTTCGAGCCGCGAACGTGCGTTCGCGGGTACGCCCGAGTGCCGAGGCCGTCCGGCACGCCGACCTCGGGCTGGCGATTCACGCGTACCCGCCGCCTGACGGCGGCGGCTCGGTCAAGAACAATTTCACAGACACGCCGGCCCGCCCGGCGCGTTTACGTTCGGGGAGACCGACCCTCAGAAAGGACCGAACCCATGAGACGCAGAATGAATCGCCGAACGTTTCTGACCCGCGTGGGCGCCGGGGCCGCGGGGCTCGCCGCCCTGGGTGCCGCCGGCCGAAGCGTCCGGGCCGCCGCCCGCCGGCGGCCGAACATCCTGTTCGTCTACGCCGACGACCACGCCTACCAGGCCATCAGCGCCTACGGCTCGAAGATCAACAAGACGCCGCACATCGACCGCCTGGCCCGCGAGGGCATGCTCTTCAAGGAGTGCTACGTCACCAACTCCATCTGCGGGCCCATGCGCGCCGTCGTCATGACCGGCAAATACAGTCATATCAACGGGTTCTATCGCAACGGCATCCAGTTCAACTGGGACCAGCCCACCTTCCCCGCCATGCTCCAGAAGGCCGGCTACCAGACCGCCATCGTCGGCAAGTACCACCTGGGTCACAAGCAGGCGCCGCGCGGCTTCGACCACTACGAGATCCTCATCGGCCAGGGCCCCTACTACAACCCGCCCATGCTCCGCAAAGGCCACGAGGGGCGCGTCAAACACACCGGCTACACGACCGACATCATCACCGACCTGGCGCTCGAGTGGCTCAAGGACGGCCGCGACCCCGACAAGCCGTTCATGCTCATGTACCAGCACAAGGCCCCGCACCGGAACTGGCAGCCGGGGCCGAAATACCTCCATAAGTACGATGGCACAACGATCCCGGAACCCGACTCGCTCTTCGAGTCCTACGAGGGCCGGCCCACGCCCGTCAAGACGCAGGACATGACCATCGCCGAGACGATGAACCCCCGCGACCTCAAACTCAAGGCCCCCGGCAACCTGACGCCCGACCAGCGCAAGGCCTGGGACGCCGCCTACGAGCCCAAGAACGAGGCCTTCCGGAAGGCGAACCTCCAGGGCAAGGCCCTCGTCCGGTGGAAGTACCAGCGGTACATCAAGGACTACCTGCGCTGCATCGCGGCCATCGACGACAATCTCGGCCGCGTGCTCGATTACCTCGATGCCTCGGGCCTGGCGGAGAACACGATCGTCATCTACTCGTCGGACCAGGGTTTTTATCTGGGCGAACACGGCTGGTTCGACAAGCGGTGGATTTACGAGCAGTCGCTCCGCACGCCCTTCATCGTCCGCTGGCCGGGTGTCGTGACGCCCGGCAGCGGCAACACGGCTATTGTGTCACCGCTCGACTTCGCCGAGACGTTCCTGGAGGCCGCCGGCGCGCCCGTGCCGGACGACATGCAGGGCCGCAGCCTCGTGCCGCTCCTGAAGGGCCGCACGCCCCCCGACTGGCGGAAGACGCTCTACTACCACTATTTCGAGTTCCCGGGGGCGCACAAGGTCCGCCGGCACTATGGCGTGTGCGACGGGCGGTACAAACTCATCCACTTCTACGAGCCGGACGTGGACGAGTGGGAACTGGTGGACCTGAAGGCCAACCCCGGCGAAAACCGCAACTTCTACGACGACCCGGCCCATGCCGACGTCCGCCGACGCCTGCACAAGGAACTGAAACGGCTCATGACCGACGCCAAGGTGCCGCCGAAGGACCCGGACGGCAAACCCCGCGCCCCGCAGCCGACCGTATAAACCGGGTGGCCACGCCACATCTCGCGCGGTGGGTCTCCGGACCCGCCGCGCGCTCCACGGGACAGGTGTCGGGCACTCGCACGTGTGGCCCGGCCGGTCTTGCCCGGCCGGGAGAACTAACACTACAACGCTAACTCGTGCGCGGCGGGTCTCCGCACCCGCCGCGCAGCCCTAAAAAGGGCGTTTCGAGCGCGGTGGGTACAGAGACCCACCGCGCAAAACGCCGACTTAGCGTTGTAGTACTAATCCCCCCTCCCCCGCCCGGCGAAGCACGAGACCGCGCCCGCGCGGTCGGCCAGGTAGAGCCGACCCCCGGCCGCCGCCAGGCCGTCCCAGACGGGCGGCGCCTCGAGGTCGTAGCGGGCCAGTTCCTTGCCGTCGGCGGTGGCGAAGGCGGCCAGGATGCCGCCCTTCCGGCCCTCCCACGCGCCGTGCGGGTCGTCCGGGTCGACGACGTCGGGCGACCCGGCCGCAAACAGCACGTCCCCCGCCCGGACCAGGGCGATGACCCGGATATCGAGCCGCCGCTCCCACCGGGGCTTGGGCTCGCGGCGGCGCCTGCCCTTCTGCCCGCCGCTCGGCATCGTCAGCGGGACGCACCGCAGCCGGTACGCCCTGGTGCCGGGCCGGAAGACGGTCTCGCGGCTGCGGGAGTTGTACACCTCCATGCCGTAGGCCACGCCGTCGCCCAGGACCATCACGCCGGAGGTCCGGGCCTTGCCGGCCTGCCAGAACGTCCGGTTGAACCAGGAGGGGTCCAGGTACCCGCCCGAGGTATACAGGTGGGGGCCGCCCCGGCCGTCGCCGTCGACCACCTTCATCTGGCGGATGTAGACGTCGGCCCCGTCGGTGGCCGGGATGTCGCTCAGCAGGCCGGGCATCTTACGGGCGTGGGTCGTGGGCGGCTGTTTGCCCGTCTCGGGGTCGCGATGGCAGATCGTCTCGCGGTGGCGCACCGTGCCGGTGGCCGGGTCCAGGCCGTACAGGCGGATGCCGCCGTCCAGGTACGAGGACCGTCCGGCCGCCAGCCAGCACGTGCCGTCGTGGACGAGGACGGAGCCCGGCACGGGCCAGGCCGACTCCACCTGGCCGAACGAGGTGACGAGCCGCCGGCGCGGCGCCGCGTCGAACCGCCAGACGAGCCGGCCGTCGTCCGCGCGGAGGCACTGGACCCGGCCGTCGGCCGAGCCGACCAGCGCCAGCCCGCCGTGGACCGTGGGAGGCGAGTCGACCCGGCCGCCCGCCGTGTACGTCCACGCCTCCTTGCCGTCCGAAACGCGGAGGGCGTGGACGGTGTGGGCATCCACGCCGGCCACGAACACCTTCCCGTCCGCCACGACCGGGGCGCTGGGCTCTGCGCCGAGGCGCGTCCGCCAGAGGGTCTTGAGGTCCGCGGGGACGGCGGCCTCGGTGGCGCCGGTGCGGCCGCCGTCGTGGCGACACGTCGGCCAATCGCTCTCCGGCGGGCCTGATTTCGGATTGGAGCTCTCAGATTTCAGATCGCCGTACGCGGGTCCTTTCGTCAGCCGCGCCTCGTCCGGCGTTTCGGGCAGCTGCTCGCCCGACCGGCGCTTCGGCGCCAGGGCGTTGAAGCCGATGAGTTTGGCCTCGATGTAGCAGGCGCACGGGTGCGGCGCCGCGTAGAGCAGGCCGTTGCACGGCAGGTAGCCGATGAGGCATCCGCCGCGGACCCAGTGGTTCTGCCAGTTCTCGCCGGAGGAGAGGTCCACGAACTCGACGCCGCGGCGGGTGGACATGAGGAACCGTTCCGTGATCCGGTTCCGCGTGCACCGGTGATGGTGGCCGACGTTGAAGATGGTCTTCGTGCCGAGTTCGGTGCGCGGTTTCCCGGTCCTCAGGTCCAGCGCCTGGATGCGATAATCCACCTCGCCGGGGTTCTTGGCGCGGTAGCCGTTGCCCCACACCCGGCCGAATTCGGCCTCGACGTCGACGTGGGCCCAGACGGCGTCGCCGACGACAAAGCAGTCCGGCTGGGTACAGTGACCCCATCCGCCGTAGGCGTGCTTCCATATCGGCTCGCCGGTGCGGGCGTCGAAGGCGTAGATGGTGCCCGGCATGGTGTGGTAGGTGTGATGCGTGTTCGGCTCCGGCTGGGCCAGCAGGACCACGCCGCCCTGGTACACCATGACGGGCAGCAGGTACTCGTAGACGCCGCCGTACCCGATCTTCGTGACGGCCCGCTCGGGCAAGGCGGGGCGGTCGGTCCGCCACAGCCGTTTGCCCGAACCGGTGTCCAGGCACATGATCGTCTCGGCCGTCAGCAGGAAGGCCTTGCCGTCGCCGACGGCCAGTTCGACCCGTCCGAACGGGTCCTGCTGCTTGGTGGTGCGGACCGCCGTAAACGGCCCCGCCGTCCAGAGGTGGCGGCCGGTCTGGAGGTCCACGGCGCAGACCTGTTTGCCGGGCGCGGGCTCGGGCGCGCCGCCCGGCGGCCGGCGGGGCGGGTTGATCGAGACGATCAGCCGGCCGTCGCTGACCACGACCTCGTCGGCCCGGGCCGTCTCCTCGTAGACGCGGCGCGGCTTGCCGGTGGCGGCGTCCAGGGCCGTCACCGGCGCCTCGGCGCCGAGCGTGACGTAGACGGTGTCGCCGACGGCCACGAGACGCTTATAGATCTGCGGGGGCATGGTGAACCGCGGGACGACCGCCCCGTGTCCGGGGGTTCCGCTGAAGTCCTTCGAGTCCCACTCCGGCACGCGGCGTTTCCAGAGCCGCACGCCGCTGAAGGCGTCGCGGGCCACGAGGAACCACTTGCTCGGCACGTCGCCGCTGACGCAGGCCAGCGTCTCGTCGCAGAGGCAGAACAGCCGGCCGCCCGCCGACACCATGGCGCTGACGCTCGGCGTCCAGCCGTGGCTCCGGGCCCACCGCGGGCCGCACGTCCACTGGAGGTGCCGCGGCGGGCCGACCCGGACGTCGGCCCCCACCGCGTTGCCGTCCGGCCCGTGCAGGTTATGGGTCCACTCGTCGATGGTTTCCGGCCAGGGCATGACGGTCTTCTTGCCGCCCACCAGCGCGACGCCGTCCGGGGCCAGGACCCGCCGGACCTCCTCCATGGGCACGCCGCCCAATGTCTCGGCCACGACCAGGTTCACCAGGTTATCGGCGTACGGCAGACGTTTTCCGTCGAACGCCTCGACCGACACCGGGCCGTAGGCGCCCCGCTCCTTGATGGCGGCGCGGGCCTTCGCCACGTCGGCCGGGTCGCGGGCCAGGCCGTGCACGAGGTACGCCTCGCCGGCGCGGAGGGCGGCGGTCAGGCGGCCGTCGCCGCAGCCGACGTGGACCACCAGGCCGCCCGTCACGCCGGTCGTCTCCAGGATATCGCGGGCCGCGTCGTCGGCGTCGGCGCGGGCAACCGAGGCCCCCGTCACGGCCACCACCGCCGCCAGGGCCGTCCACAGCGCAGGTCTCGCGTTCACGGTCGTTCCTTTCCGGGCATGCAACCCATAGCAGGTATCACGTTCCACTCAGGCAGAGGAGGCGGCCGTCGCGGGTGGCCATGTAGAGCCGGCCGCCGGCAGCCGAGAGCCCGTCGAAGACGGGCGGCGAGGCCAACGACCGCTTGCTCACCAGCGTGCCGTCGGCGGCCGAGACCACCTGGAGCACGGCGCCGGCGCGTCCCTCGAACGCCGCCAGCGGGTCGTCGGGGTCGACCACGTCGGGCGGGCCGGCCAGGACCAGGCGGTCGCCGGCCAGGAGCATGGCGCGGACGCGGACGGGGATCATCGTCTGCCATTTCGGCGGGGCGTGCCGGACGTAGCCGGTGCCCTTCTCGGCGCCCTGCCCCCCGCGACGGTACCGGTCCTGGCGGGCCTGGCCGGGCAGCCAGAAGAGCATGCCCGCGTCCTTGCCCTTCTTCCCCTTCTTCAGGAAGCCCGGCTCGTTCGCGTTCGAGTCGGCGAACAGGAGGTAGCCCTTCTCCTCCGGGAAGAACTTGGGGCTCCACTGATGCCGGCGGTAGAAGAACTTGACGGCGTAGGTCGTGGTATCGTCGAAGACGACGAGTTGGCCGGCCTTCGGGGCGTGCTGGGCGAAGTAGAAGCCGGGCCAGCGCCGGGAATACATCCAGTAGATGCGGTCGAAGTGGGTGTCGTCCAGGAAGCCGTTGGTGGCGGCCAGATGCATGCCGCCCATATCCAACTCGCCGAGCGGGCTTTCGCGCCGCACCGGCAGGCGGTTGAGGGCGGCGTCGAACTTGATCCGCATCATATAGAGATTTTCCTTTGCGTCGGCGACCAGCAGATCCGGCAGCGCGCCCTCCATGGCGAACGGCCGGTCGGTGTCCTTCCGGATGTCGGGCCAGGGGCCCTCCAGCACGTGGTGATGGCGCACGCGGCCGGTCCGGGCGTCCAGGGCGTACACGACGATGCCGCCGTCCAGGAAGGACGACCGGCCCGCCGCAAAGTAGACCAGGCCGTCCTGGACCAGGACGCTGCCCTGGACGGGCCAGAGCGATTCGGTCTGCTCGAAGGCGACGATCCGCCTGGCCGCCGGCGCCGCGCGGAACCGCCAGACGAGCCGGCCGTCGCTCGCGCGCAGGCAGTAGACGCAGCCGTCCCGGCAGCCGAACAGGACCATGCCGCCGGAAACCGTGGGGGACGAATCGATGCGGCCGCCGGCGATGTAGTGCCAGAGGTCCTTGCCCGTCCGGGCGTCCAGGCAGCGGACCGTGTGGGTGTCGGTCTCGGCCACCCAGAGGCGGTCGCCGACGACCACCGGCTGGGTGGCCCGGCAGGCCAGCGCCGTCTCCCAGGCGGTCTTCAACGCGTCGGGGACGGCGCCTGCCGTGGCGCCGCTTCGCCGGCCGTCGCGCCGGTACATGGGCCAGTCGTCGTCCGAGGCCTCCGCCGCGCCCACCTTGCCGTAGGCCGCGCCCTTCTCCAGGGCGGCGTCGGAGGCGGGCTCCTGTGTCTCGACCGGGTCCGAGGCCAGGGCCAGGTAGCCGGACACCATCACGCCCGGGTAGCAGAAGCACTGGCTGGGCGGGACGTAGAAGAGGCCGTTGGCGGGCGTACCGCCGGTAAAGCACGGCGTCCGAAGCCAATCGTTGCGCATGTGGTCGTCGCCGCGGAGGTCCACGAACTCGGCGCCGCGCTTGTTGCGAATCACGTAGCGGACGGTCGCCTTGCCGCGGATGCACCGCCGATGGTGGCCGGGCGTGATCAGGTTATAGAGGTTCACCTCCCGGGCCACCTCCCCGGTCGCAAGGTTCAGCCCCTTCGTCGACCGGCCGCACCAGACGGTGCCCCCCGTGACGAAGACCTCGGTGGGCTGGGTGCAGGCGCCGGAGAGCGGAGCGAAGCCGCCGTGCTCCCAGCACACCCGGCCGTCGGCGAGGTCCAGGACCGTCAGTTTGCCTTTGCCCCCCGTCCCGCTGTGGTAGAGGACGGCGCCGTTGTGGACGACCAGGGTGCTGAGGGCGGCCCGGATGGCGTTGACCTTGTTGGCGCGGCGCCAGCGCTCCCGGCCGGTGCGGGCATCCAGGCACACGATCTGGGCCAGGTTGTGATAGACGACCCGGCCGTCCTTGACGGCCAGGGTGTACGGGGCCGCGCCGGCGCCGGCCTTGCGCCAGAGCGGTTTGCCGGTGCGGACGTCGACGGCCACGAGGCTGCTTTTCAGGTCGTCGTGGCCGATCCGCATCGTGGCCCCGGGCGACCGCTCCTCGACCAGGACGGCCACCAGGATACCGTCCGCCAGGACGATCTCGTCGGTCCCCTTCGTGCCTTCCAGGGCATCCACCAGGATCTCGCCCGTGGCCGCATCCAGCACCGAGACCGGCGAGTCCTGGAACCGGAGCGTCGCGTAGACGCGGTCGCCCCGGGCGACCAGGCGGCGGGCGATGGTGTGATGCATCTGCCAGCGGTTGCCGCGGCCCGTCCCGTATTTCGTGTCCCACCGGCGCAGCGGCACCTTCCAGAGAAGTTTACCGTTGAACGCGTCGCGGGCGATCAGATTGCATTTCTGGGGCAACTTCTCGAACACGCCGCAGGGCGCCTCGTCGAGGATGGTGAAGATGCGGCCGCCGGTCGTCACGACCGACTGGACGCTCGTGGGGAACTCGTGGCTGCGGCAGTGGAGCGGCCCGGCCACCCACCGCAGCGACCGCGGGGAGCCGACCTGCTCGTCCTCCGCCACGCAGTTGTTGCCGGAGTCGTGGAGGAAATGGGTCCATTCGTCGATTTCGTCGGGTCGGGGCTTGACCCATCTTTTCCACTCGCCGCCCTCGCGGACCAGCGCCACGCCCTCGGGCGCCAGGACGCGGAGGACCTCGCGCATCGGCACGCCGGCCAACTCCTCCGCCACGACCAGGGTCACCGTGTTGGCCACGTAGGGGAGGCGCCGGCCGTCGAACCGCGCGACCGAGACCGGGCCGCAGGCGCCCTGCTCCGCGATGGCGGCGCGGGCCTTCGCCACCGTCGCCGCCTCCCGGGCCAGGCCGTGGACCACGTAGGCGTCGCCGGCGCGGAGGGCGGCGGTCAGGCGGCCGTCGCCGCAGCCCACGTGGACAACCAGCCCGCCGCGGACACCCGCGGTCTCGAGGAGGCGGGCGGCCTGGTCGCGCGGCGAGGTGGCCGCCCGGCCAGGCCCTGCCGCGACCAGCGCGATGCCCGCCGCCAGCGCAACGACGCCCGAAATGTTCCGTCCCGGTCGGTTGATCATGGAGGTTCCTTTCCGAGGCTACTTGGCTTCGAGGCAGACCACCTTGCCGCCCACCTGGGCGAGGTAAAGCCGTCCCCCCGCCGCCGCCATGCCGTCCCAGACGGGCAAGGCGTCGAGCCGGACCTCCGCCCGTGTCTTCCCGTCCGCGGTGGCGATGACCTGGAGGCGTGCGCCGGCCTTGCCCTGGAGGGAGGCCATCTGGGCGGCGATGGCCTTCCGGACATCGTCGTCGAACCGGCGGGCCACCGCCGCCTCTTCATTGAGCGTGTCCGGCGGTCCCGCGACGATGAGCCGGTCGCCGGCCAGGACCATGGCGCGGACGTAGATTGGCGGCCGCCAGTTCGACCACTTCAGGTTCATGGCCGAGAGCAGCCGGTCGGGCAGTTGGCCCGTCAGTTCGCGGTTGAAGATCCACCGCTTGCTCTTCTTTCTCAGTTGCTGCACCCCCGTCTCCGCTCGCTCGATGTCCTCCGGGGTGAGTGTCCTCGGCGCGGCGAAGAGGTGGTACTCCAGTGCCGGCGACCAGACCCAGTACTTCGGCCGCCGGCCGAAGCCGTAAACCATCTCGTCGTCGAAGACCATGATCCGGCCCGCCGGCGCATAGTGGCCCGCCCGGAACCAGTAGTTGCACCCCGACTGGATGGTGTGCCCGTACAGCCAGTACGTCCGGTGGAACCAGGAATCGTCCAGGAACCCCGAGGTGGCGAACAGATGGGCCAGCGGCCCGAGTTGGTCGTCCGGCTTGAAGGTGGAATCGAAGGGCGGCCGGTTGCCCGCCAGGTCGAACGACTGGGACCGCATGTAGAGGCGCTCGCCGTCGCTCGAGAGGATGTCCGGCAGGGCGGTCGGCATGGTCAGGTCCCAGCCGCCTCCCATGGCCGTCTGGAGGTCCTTGTCCGTCCCGGGGATGCGGTCGTCGATGCGCGTCTCGCCGACCAGTTCGCCCGTCTGCGCGTCGAGCCGGCACAGGCGCATTCCGCCGTCCAGAAACGCCGAGCGACCCGCCACGCCGTACACCGTGCCGTCAACCACCAGCACGCTGCCGTGCACCGGCCAGACGCTCTCGACCTGGTCGCGGGCCACGAGTTGCTGCTTGCCCCAGCCCGCCAGGTACCGCCAGGCCAGTTGGCCGTCGGACGCCCGCACGCTGTACACGTACCCGTCGGCGCAGCCGAACAGGGCGTAGCCCTTGTAGATGGTGGGGGGCGAGTCGATCCGCCCGCCCGCCGTGAACGACCACCGCCGCTCGCCGGACCCGGCGTCGAGGGCCTGGAGGGTGTGCCCGTCGACGTCGGCCACGAAGCATCGCCCACCCGCGACCGTCACGCTGCTGGCCCGGGTGCCGACGTCCGCGGTCCAGGCCACCTTGAGGTCGGCCGGGACGGCGGCGCCGGCGCACCCGCTGCGGGCGGCGTCGTGCCGGTACGTGGGCCAGTCGGTCTCTACCATCTCAGATGCTCGCTTGGAGATCGCAGAGCCGTAGGCGGGGCCCTTTTCCAGCCGCTCGTCGACCTTCGGCGGTTCCACCATGCCGCCGGCGAGGGCGTTCAGACCCTTCAGTTTCGCCTCGATGTAACAGCCGCACGGGTCCTGCGGCGCGTAGATCAGCCCGTTGGCCGGCATGAAGCCGTACAGGCACGCCCCGCGGACCCAGTGGTTCGGGTTCCAGTGTTCCCGGCGCCAGTCGACGAACTCGATGCCCGTCCGGGACGGCAGCAGGTACCGGGTGGTGGCGCGGGCGTTGTGGCAGCGGTGATGGAACCAGCCGTAGCCTTCCACGTCCGGACGGAAATCGCGCTTCGTCCGGCCGGTCCGCAGGTCGAGGCCGGTAAACCGGCCCCTGCGCTGCTCCAGCGACCAGACGAGGTCGTCGATGACCAGCAGGTCCATGGGCGAGCGGTGCCCGCCGCGGCCCCGCTTGCCGCTCCACATCTTCTTGCCGGTCTTGGCGTCCAGGGCCGTCATCTTGTCCCTGTACGCCATCAGGACGATGCCGTCGTGCAGCACCATCGACAGCCCGTTGTAGGTGGGGACTTTTGCGATGGACCCCGCCGCGTCCGAGGCCCATTGCCGCCGGCCCGTCCGCAGGTCCAGGCACACGACCGCCTCGCCGTTATGGAAGACCACGCGCGACCCGTCGGCGGCCAGGCTGAGCGGCGCCACCGCCGGCGCCTTCTTCCACAGAGGCTTGCCGCTCTCGGGGTCGACGGCGAGGAGGTGCTGAGTAGCCCCTCCCGGCTTCCAGGCCCGGCCGTTGACGGCATGGTTGCTCACGGTCCAGCAGACGGGGTCGTTCCAGGTGAAGCGGTCCGGCTGGTTCGTCACGGGGCGGGTCTGGGCAATCAGGACGCCGCCCGAATAGAGCAGTTCCTCCGCCCCCTCGGTGCCGGACAGGGTGCGCACGGTCTGGCCCGTCGCGGCGTCGAGCACGGAGACCGGCGCCTCGATCCCGAGCGTCACGTACACGCGGTCGCCGGCGGCCACCAGGCGCCGGGGCAGCGTGGCGGGGCCGGCCTTCAGCGGATACAGGTGCGTGTACCACCGGGGGATGTCGCGCTTCCACAGCAGGACGCCGTTGAAGGCGTCGCGACAGATGAGTTTCCAGTCGGCCGGCAGTTGGATGGAGAGGCGAGGCCCCTGGTCCAGGATGTAGAAGATGCGGCCGCCGGTCGACACCATCGCGTCCATGCTGCTGGTGTGCTCGTGATGGCGGGCCCACCGCGGCCCGGCGGTCCACCGCATCCGGGAGGGGGGCGACACCAGCCCGTCCCGGGAGACGGCGTTGCCGGTCGCATCGTGGTAATAGTGGGTCCACTCGTCCATCGGCTCCGGCCGGGGTTTCGTCCGGGCCGGCTTCCAGCCCGGGTCGGTCCGGGTCCAGACCGCCCCGCCGGGCGCCAGCACCCGCAGGACCTCCTCCATGGGGACGTCGGCCAGGTCCTCGGCCACGACCAGGTTCACCAGGTCGTCGACGTACGGCAGGTGGCGGCCGTCGAACGCCCCGACCGAGACCGGGCCGTAGGCGCCCCGCGCCCTGATGGCGGCGCGGGCCTTCGCCACGTCGGCCGGGGCGCGGGCCAGGCCGTGGACCACGTAGGCGTCGCTCGCGCGCAGAGCGGCGGTCAGGCGGCCGTCGCCGCAGCCCACGTGGACGACGAGCCCCCCGCCAACGCCGGCGCCTTCCAGGATGCCGCGGGCCTCCCTGGACGGGGTACCGGCCGAAACGCCGGACACAAGGACACCGAGGCCAAGCCCCACCAGGACGAACGAGGCCATCGCGCGGCGTGCCATCGGCCAGTGACGCATCGAAACCCTCCTTCAGGATTCTCGTCCCCCCGTCCCCCGCGCGCTCCGACAGCGCCGGCGCGGGTCCGGGAGCGAGCGGTTTCGCGGCCGGCATGGACGGCAAAGCAGGTCATTCGCTCCGGATCGGCAACCCGGCCGGACGCCGCCGGACACGCCGCCCGAAGCCCTTTCGGCGTCTTCAGCCAAAGCCTACGGCCGGCGGCGGACCATTGCAACCCCCTCTTTTCAACCCGCTCACGCCGCCCCCCGATACGGTCGAGTTGATTGACAATGCCCGCATCCGGCGCGTACGATACTCCGACCTGCAACCGGGCCGACCGCTCGGCCCCCGTCGCCCAATCCAAAGGAACCCCGCCTATGAACGCAAGCCCCCGTCCCGCCAACCGTGTGTGTCCGGCCCGCGCCGTGTGCCTGGCCGCGCTGACGGCCTTCGCCGCCGGCCTGCTGCCGAGCCCCGCCGCCCGCGGCGATTGGCCCGCCTGGCGCGGGCCGGACCGCACCGGCGTCTCCATCGAGACCGGCTGGCGGACCCACTGGGCCGACGCCCCGCCCGAGGTCCTCTGGCAGACCCGGGTCGGCCAGGGCTACTCCACCGCCAGCGTCGTCGGCGACCGGGTTTACACCATGGGCAACTCCGGCGGCACGGACACCGTCTGGTGCCTCTCGGCCGACGACGGCAAGGTGCTGTGGCGGCACCGGTATCGGTGCAAGCCGCACCAGTATCACGGGCCCCGCTGCACGCCCACCGTGGACGGCGACCGGGTTTACACCCTCAGCAACCGCGGGCACCTGTTCTGCCTGGACTCGGGCAGCGGCCAGGTGCAGTGGCTCGTGGAGGTGCCCAAGCAACTGGGCGCGAAGCCGCCGCGGTGGGGGTTCGCCTGCTCGCCGCTGGTCCTCGGCGACCGCCTCATCATCGACGTCGGCCCCATCGCCGCGATCGATAAGATGACCGGCAAGGTCCTCTGGACCGCCGGCTCCGACGAGGCCGGCTACGCCTCGCCCATCGCCTTCGAGCACGGGGGGCGGACGCTCCTCGCCTCGTTCAACGCCCACGGGCCGATTCTCGTGGCGGCCGACGACCGCACGGTCCTGGCCCGCCGGCGATGGAAAACTTCCTACGATGTCAACGCCGTCACCCCCATCGTCCGCGGCGACACCCTGTTCTATTCCTCCGGGTACAACGTGGGCGCGGCCGTGTTCAAATGCACCGGCGACGGCCTGGACCAGGTCTGGAAGAACCGCAACATGCGAAACCACGCCAACAACTGCGTCCTGTGGGAAGGCCACCTGTACGGCTTCGACGGCCAGGTGAACGCCGGCGCCCTGACGTGCATCGACTACGAGACCGGCGAGAAACGCTGGTCCGAGCCCACCCTGAAGGCCGGCGGCCTGATGGTCGCCGACGGCGTGCTCGTCTGCATGGTCGCCTCGGGCGACTGCGTCCTCGTCAAGGCCTCGCCGGAGGCGTGCACCATCCTCGGCCGCAAAAGCCTCTTCACCAAGAAGGACACCTGCTGGACGCACCCCGTCCTCTCGGGCGGCCGCATCTGGTGCCGAAGCCACTCGGGGCACCTGGCGTGCCTGGACGTTCGAAAGCAGTGACGTGAACCGGCCCCGCCGCGCGAGTACGGACGGCCGACGTTGAGACGGCAAGACCAATGGAACACGGCGGGTGCCACGGTTTGCTTGTCAAACCGGGCTTCATGCGTGGCCCGGCCCGTACGGGCCGGGGGAACACGGATTGCGAGCAATCCGTGGCACCTGCGAACCGGAAGGCCGGGCCGGCGAACAAGGCTGTCACCATGACCATCCTCTACTGCCACTGCGCCTATGCCGACGTCGTGCCGGAGGAGACGCGGCGCGCCGTCCGCGCCGCCCTGGACCGGGCCGACGACCACGTGGAGGTCGTGGCGGACCTCTGCGGCCGCGCCGCCGAGGGCGACCCGCTGCTTAAGCGGCTCGCCGAGGCCGACGCCGGCCCGCTCCACGTCGTGGCCTGCTACGAGCGGGCGGTGCGGCATCTGTTCGACGTCGCCGGCACGCCCCTGCCCGGCGCCGCCACCGTCCACAACATGCGGACGGAGGCGGCCGAGACCATCCTCGCGCGCCTCGGTCTCCGAGACGACACCCTCTCCCCCGACGGGAGAGGGCGGGGTGAGGGGGACCAGGCCCTTGATTCACAGCCTTCACCCTCACCCCGTCCCTCTCCCGTCAAGGGAGAGGGGGGCACCCCCTTCCCCGCCACGCCGTCCGACGGCTGGGTCCCCTGGTTCCCCGTCATCGACTACGACCGGTGCGTCTCGTGCGGCCAGTGCTTCGAGTTCTGCCTGTTCGGGGCGTTCGCCGTGGAGGCCGACGGCCGGGTCCGCGTGGCCCACCCCGAGAAGTGCAAGTTGAACTGCCCGGCGTGCGCGCGGGTGTGCCCGGCCTCGGCCATCGTCTTCCCGAAGTTCCCGGACGGCGGCCCCATCGCCGGCGGCGAAGGGACCCTGGACGCCGACGCCGAGGACGGCATGCGGACCGACCTCGACCGCCTCGGCCGCGCCGACGTGTACGAGACGCTCCGCCGACGCGCCGACCAGGCCCGGACCGCCGCCCGGGCCAAGGCGGCCGCCCGCCGCGCCGGCGACCAGCCCGAGGACGCCTCCTCCGAATGAGCCCGCCCCTCCAACCCGCGGTCGTCCTCCTGGCCGACCCCACCCTCAGCGCCCGGTACCGGGTCCTGCTGGAGGGCGTCTTCGCCACGGCCCAGACCACCCAGGTGCCCGGTTGGCTGATGCGGCACGTGCTGGCGCCGCCGGCGCGGACGGATGCGGCCGGCCGGGCCCGCACCGCCCCGCTGGGGCTCCGCCGGGTCGAGGCCGCCCTCCTGGCCCATGCGGCCCTCGGCCCCGACGACGTCGTCGTGACCACGCCCGAGGCCGTCGGCCGGCTCCTCGGACCCTGGACGAAGGTGGTGGCCGTCTCCTCCAGCGACCCGCTCGGCCACGGCATGAGCAACACGACCACGGGGGCGTTCAGCCGGGGCCGGCTCTACACCCGCGTCTGGACCGACCGGCTGATGGCCCGCCTGGCCGAGGCCCGCCGGCGCTACGGCTTCCGCCTGGTCGCCGGCGGCGCCGGCGCCTGGCAGTACGTCCATCACCCGGCCGAGGCCGACCGCCACGGCATCGACACCGTCTTCGAGGGCTATTTTGAGGCCGACGGGCCGGAGCGCCTGACGGCCCTGCTCGACGGCGGGGACCCGCCCGCCCGCCACCGCTCGCGCGCCACGGCTGCCGACCGCGTCCGGCCCATCCGCGGCCCCTCGACGCTGGGCGCCCTGGAACTGTCTCGCGGCTGCGGCAACGGGTGCCGGTTCTGCCTCATGGCCGACCGCCGCATGGAACACCTCCCGGAGGACACGATCCTCTCGGACGTCGAGACCAACGTGGCCGCGGGCGCACGGGCCCTGGTCTCCGGCAGCGAGGACTTCTTCCGCTACGGCGCCGACGGCCGGCCCGGAACGGGTCCACCCTTCGGACGGGTCCGGTTCGACCGGCTGCGTCGGCTCCTGGCGCGGATGCAGGCCGTCCGCCGCGGCGCGCTCGTGCAGGTCGGCCACGCCAACATCGCCTCGGTCCTGCAACTGACCGAGGCGGAACTGGCCGAGACCCGCCGCCTCCTGGCCGCCCGCCCCGACGCCCGGCACCTGTGGATCAACCTGGGCCTCGAGAGCGCCAACGGCCGGCTCGTGGCGGCCAACGGGCCCGGCAAGGTCGGCCCGTTCGACCCGGACGACTGGCCGGCCATGGCTCGCGACGCCGCCGACCGTCTCCGCCGGGCCGGCTTCTTCCCGCTCTTCAGCGTCATCCTGGGCCTGGCGGGCGAGACGCCCGACGACCTCGCCCGCACCCGCCGGCTCGTCGGTCGGCTGGCCGAGGGACCCGCCGCCGTCTTTCCGGTCTTCCACGAGCCGGTCCGGCCGGACCGCGACGGTCCGCCGTTCGGCCTGGACGCCATGACGCCCCGGCACCTGGACCTGTACGCCGCGTGCTACGAGGTGAATTTCCGGTGGATTCCACGCGTGTATTGGGATAATCAGAGGGCGGGCGGCGTCGGCTGGCTCCGGCGAACGCTCGCGCAGATGCTCGGCCGGGCCGAAATCCGCCTGTGGCGCCGGCGGTTCCGCCGGCTCCGGCGGTCGCTGGCTGCGGCCAGCGCCGCCGAAGCACAACACGCGGCGAGTGAACTCGCCGGCTAAATATGGCGCGCCACATTTAGCCGCCGGGCTTGCCCGGCGCGTTTAAGACCGACGCGATGATTGCACCATCGCGCGGTGGGCAGTCTTGCCCACCGCGCGATGCCCAAGACTGGGCACCGCGCTCACACGTGTAACGCGACGACCCATGACCAAACCGCTCCACCTCACCGACCGCGACAACCGCCCCGGCGCCGCCGGCCCGGAGGGACCCAACCGCGACCAGGTCCCCCAGGACCGCCCCCGCCGCGACCTGCTCCGCGACGCCGTCCGCCGGTACGTGGCCCGGACCGAACCCGTCCCGCCCCTCTCGATGCGCGAACTGGCGGCACACAGCAACCGCCTCCTGGCCGAGACCGGGGCCGAGGCGCGGTTCGGCAAATGGCTCTCGGTCCTGGTCTCGAACGAGGCCTGGCGCGAGCGGCTGGCCGCCGTCCCCTTCAACCGCCGGCTCCTGCTGCTGCCGAAGTGCCTGCGGGCCGACGGCCGGTGCCAGGGGTCCTTCGACGACCTCGGTCTCCTGTGCGCCGGCTGCGGCCGGTGCCCCATCAACGAGTTCAAGAATGAGGCGGAGCGGCTCGGCTACGTCGTCCTGGTGGCCGAGGGCACCGCCGCCGTCATGCGCCTCATCGAGACCGGCCAGATCGAGGCCGTCGTGGGCGTCAGTTGCCTGTCGGCCCTGGAGGCGATCTATCCGCTGATGGCGTCGGCGGCGGTCCCCGGCATCGCCATCCCCCTCTTGTACGACGGGTGCGTCAACACCGCCGTCGACCCCGACTGGGTCCGCGAGGCCATGCACCTGACGGGCGGGGCCCTCTCGCAGCGGCTCGACATGACCGCCCTCCGCCGACGGGTCCGGACCTGGTTCGCGCCCGAGACCCTGGAGACGACCCTCGGCCCGGCCGACGGGCAGACCGACCGCATCGCCCGCGACTGGCTTGCCGTCGGCGGCAAACGGTGGCGCCCGCTCCTGGCCGTCTGCACCTACCAGGCCTTCCAACAGAACCCCGACGCCGCCGTCCCGGAGGCCGTCCGACGGCTCGCCCTGGCCGTCGAGTGCTTCCACAAGGCCTCCCTCGTCCACGACGACATCGAGGACGGCGACCTGTACCGCTACGGCCAGCCGGTCCTCCACGCGCGGTACGGCGTGCCGGTGGCGTTGAACGTGGGCGACTTTCTCCTGGGCGAGGGGTACCGGCTGATTGCCGAGGCCGGCTTCGCCGCCGACCGGACCGCCCGGATGCTGACCGCCGCCGCCCACGGCCATCGGGACCTGACGGTCGGCCAGGGGGCCGAACTCTGGTGGGCCCGCCGGCCCCGCCCGCTCGCCGTCCGCGAGGTCCTGGCCATCTTCCGCCGCAAGACCGCCCCGGCGTTCGAGGTGGCCCTGCGCCTGGGCGCCCTCGCCGCCGGCGCCGACGGCGCCGTCCCGGACATCCTCCGCCGCTACAGCGAGGCCCTCGGCATCGCCTACCAGATCGCCGACGACCTGAAGGACAACCACGACGGCGCCGAGCCGGACGACCT
The DNA here is from genome assembly GCA_964437855.1 of uncultured Anaerolineales bacterium. Classification (GTDB taxonomy): domain Bacteria; phylum Planctomycetota; class Phycisphaerae; order FEN-1346; family FEN-1346; genus BS750m-G62. Next base: position 27,241 of record CAYTJE010000011.1, read on the forward strand.
GGCGGCGATGCGGCCGTCGATCCTCCTGGCCATCGCCGAGGAGCGGGCACGCGGCAAGGACCGCACCCTGCTGGAGGCGATCTGGCGGCGGGAGGGCACCGCCTCGGCCGAGGCCGTCCGACGATGCTTCTCCCGCCTCGGCGTCGTGGCCGAGGCCCGACGACTCATAGCCGAGTTCGACCAGCAGGCCGTCCGCTGCCTCGAACCGCTCTCCTGCGCCGACCTCAAGGGCCTCCTGCGGCGGGTCGTGTTCAAGATTTTCCATTCCCCCGAAGGGACGCCCGACGGTGACGCGTAGCGCCATGCACGTGGCAGGGACGATCCTCGTGCGCGGCGGGTCTCCGTACCCGCCGCGCCACGTAACCTTCAGCCAGTTCGATGCGCGGTGGGTGCGGAGACCCACCGCGCTTTAGCATGCTGTCACACGTGAACTCGCTAAGAGACCGCTTGCTCCAGGCCGCCGGCCGCGTCGCCCGCGTCCGTCCGGCCGTCGCGGCGCGCGCCGCCGGGTTCGTCCGCGCGGCCGCCCTGCCGGCCGGCGGCTTCGCCGACCGCGCCGGGCGGGCCGACCTCTACTACACCGTCTTCGGCCTCCAGACCCTGGCGGCGACCGAGCCGACCGAATCCCGCGCGGTGGGTCTCCCGACCCACCGCGCCGATGCGCCAATACAAGATTCGCCGCGCGGCACCCGCGCCTACCTCGGCACCTTCGGCACGGGCGCCGACCTCGACTTCGTCCACCTCTGCTGCCTCATCCGGTGCCGGGCGCTGGTGGAAGGCGGAGAAACGCCCCCGATACCTCCCGGGCGCCTCGAAACCTTCCGCTCGCGCGACGGGGGCTACAGCCACGTGCCGGGCGCGGCCCACGGCACGGCGTACGGGGCGTTTCTGGCCCTGGGCGCCTGGCAGGACCTCGGCGCCGACCCGCCGGAGGCCGACCGCCTGGCCGACCGCCTCGCCGGTCTCCGGGCCGCCGACGGCGGGTTCGCCGGCACGCCGGGCGCCGACGCCGGCGCCGTCCCCGCCACGGCCGCCGCCGTCGTGGCGCTGGCCGGCCTCGGCCGGACCGTCGACCGGGCGGCGGTGGACTGGCTGCTGCGCACGAGGCAGCCGACGGGCGGCTGGCCGGCCGCCCCGGCCGTGCCGACGGCCGACCTCCTCTCAACCGCCACCGCCCTGCACGCCCTGTCGGCGGCGGGCGCGGCGCTGGACCACGGGGCCCGCGCAGCCTGCCTCGCGTTCGTCCAGTCGCTTGCCGCCGAGAACGGCGGCTTCCGCGGCCATCCGGACGAGGTGACCGCCGACTGCGAATATACGTTCTACGGCCTGCTGGCCCTGGGGCACCTGAGGTAAGCGGCTCGAGGCCGCCGACGCACGATGCCGCCGCGTAAGCGGCGGGGTATCCTCATCCCCCGTCGCACGTGCCATGACCGATGCAGATATCCGGCTGCTCACGCAGCCGGCTCGAACGACGCTGCGCCCGAACCGAGAATGCGCCATGACTCGCGCCGACCTCGACACCGCGCTGGCCGCCGCCCGCGACCACCTGCTCGCCTGGCGGACCGCGGCGGGCCACTGGGAGGGCCGACTCGCCTCCAGCGCCCTCTCGACCGCCACCGCCGCCTGGGCCCTGTACGTGGCGGAGCGCGACCGCGGCCCCGGGCCGTTCTCGGCGCTCGTCCAGCCGGCCCTCGACTGGCTGGCCCGGCACCAGCGGGACGACGGCGGGTGGGGCGACACCGTCCTCTCGCGCAGCAACCTCAGCACGACGCTCCTGGCGTGGGCCGCCCTGGCCGCCTCCGACGGCCGGGACGCCCACTGCCGCGCCGCCCGCCGGGCCGAGACCTACATCGCCGACGCCGCCGGCGACCTCGCGCCCGAACGCATCGCCGACGCCCTCCTCGCTCGCTACGGCCAGGACCGGACCTTCTCGGCCCCGATCCTGATGATGTGCGCCCAGGCCGGCCGGCTCGGGCCCGAACGGGCCGCCTGGCGGCACGTGTCGGCCCTGCCGTTCGAACTGGCCGCCCTCCCCCCCGGCTGGTGGAAGCGGCTTCGGCTGGGGGTCGTCAGTTACGCCCTGCCGGCGCTGGTGGCCATCGGCCAGGCCCGGTACCGGCAGGCCCCGCCGGCCTCGCCGCTGCGTCGGCTGCTGCGCCGGGCGGCCGTCGGGCCCACGCTCCGGCGGCTGGAAGCGATTCAGCCGGCCAGCGGCGGCTTTCTGGAGGCGGTGCCCCTGACGAGTTTCGTGACGATGGCCCTGCCGGCCGCCGGACAACCCCTCCACCCGGTCCTCGGCCGGTGCGTCGCGTTCCTGGCCCGCTCCGTCCGCGACGACGGCGCCTGGCCCATCGACACGAACCTGGCCACCTGGGTCACGACGCTCGCCGTCGGTGCCCTGGCCGACCTCCTTTCCGCCGACGACCGCCGGCGCCTGGCCGACTGGCTCCTGGACCAGCAGCACCGGCGTGTCCATCCGTACACGCAGGCCGCCCCCGGCGGCTGGGCGTGGACCCCTTTGCCGGGCGGCGTGCCCGACGCCGACGACACCGCCGGGGCGCTCCTGGCCCTGGCCCGCCTCGTGCCCGACGAGCGTGCGGGAAAGCGCGGTGGGTCCTCCCGAGGGAAGCGCGGTGGGTCTCCGCACCCACCGCGCGGCAAAACGCCGGCGGCCTCGGGGCCGGGCGCACCGGAATCCGCGGGTGCGCCCGGCGCGGCGGGGACCGGTAACGGATATGATGCACCTGGAGATCCGGAATCCGCGGGTGCGCCCGGCGCGGCGGGTACGGGGACCCGCCGCCCCCATCCTTCAGAGACCCGCCGCGCTTCGGCTTGTGTTGGTGATGCCGCCGCCGAGGGCGTCCGCTGGCTCCTGGACCTCCAGAACCGCGACGGCGGCATCCCCACCTTCTGCCGCGGATGGGGCCGCCTGCCGTTCGACCGCAGCAGCCCGGACCTGACGGCCCACGCCCTGTCGGCGTGGTCGGCCTGGCGGGCCCGCCTGCCGCCGGCCCTGCGCGACCGGACCGACGCCGCCGCCCGGCGGGCCCACGCGTACCTCGCACGCGCCCAGCGGCCGGACGGGGCCTGGGTCCCCCTCTGGTTCGGAAACGAGCACGCCCCGGACGAGGCGAACCCGACGTACGGCACCGCCCGGGTCGTCGCGGCGCTGGCGCAGGTGGCCGGCGCGCACCGCGCGGCGGGTCTCCCGACCCGCCGCGCTGATGCGACCGCCGAAGACGCGGCGCGCGGTGGGGCCGGAGCCCCGCCGCGCGGCATTGAGCCTCCACAAGCCGCCGGTTCCGCCGGGTTGGAGGCGATGGCGGCGAGGGGTGTCGGCTGGCTCCTCTCGGCCCAGGGGGCCGACGGCGGATGGGGCGGCGACGCCGGCCTCCCGCCCTCGGTCGAGGAGACCGCCCTGGCCACCGAGGCGCTCGCGCGGTGGGGCAACGGCGCCTCCCGCGCGGCGGGGCTCCCGACTTCGCCGAGGCGACGCCCGGCCCGCCGCGGCGATGCGACCACACAGGATTCGGCGCGCGGTGGGCCGGGAGCCCCACCGCGCGACCTCCAGGCGTTGACGGAGTCGGCTCGAACAGCCGCCCGCCGCGGCGCGGCGTACCTGCTCGATGCCACGCGGGGCGGCACGGCGTTCGAGCCGGCCCCCATCGGCTTCTACTTCGCACGCCTGTGGTACTTCGAGCGGCTGTACCCGGTCATCTTCACGGTCGGGGCGCTGGGACGGGTGCGGGCGATGGAGGCCGAACCGCGATAAGCCTTGCCCGACGGCCCCCCCGGCCGGATATACTTAAGGCGACTTTGTCAACTTCGCCATCATCCACAAAGGCCGTGGCGCGGTGCCCAGTC
>CAYTJE010000012.1:0-30853 GCA_964437855.1 uncultured Anaerolineales bacterium
GTACGGGGCTACCGTCTTTCCGCCGCTGCCGCGGCGGTGATCCCGGCCGGGCAAGACCGGCCGGGCCACACAGATCGCACGGCGAGATCCTTTGCTGCGCTCAGGATGACAACATACCGGCCGCGGCTTACAAGTAGGCGCGGCGGGCCGGAGCCTGTCCCGAGCGCAGCCGAGGGGCACCCGCCGCGCACCGCCGGCGCACACCCACCGCGCGGTGCATCAGGAGATACACCGCGCGGAATGGTCGCGGCCGGCGCGGGACGACATGCCGGCGAGAGCGGCGCTCAGGGCCTTCATCGCCACGACCGTCAGACACGCGCCCGCCAGGCCCAGGACGGGGACAAGGACGGTGCCCGTCACCAGCGCCCCCGCGCAGCCGCCCACGTGGTCGGCGGCGTCGATGGCGCCGGCGGCCCGGCCCGTCCGGCTTCCCTCCTCCCGCAGCGACACCGCCGCCGCCAGCGGAAACACGAGCCCTCCCAATACCCCAGAGACGCCCACGAGGGCGAACGTGACGACCTGCACCGGCACGTCGGCCGACCATCGGCGCAGGAGCCCGACGCCCACCAGCAACCCGACTGCAAAGACCGCCACCGCAAGGTCAAGGGCCGCGACGGTTGCAAGGCCGGGCCCCGGCCGTCCCGCGGCCCGCAGCCGCCGCAGCCGCCGGTTCATCGCGAGGCTCCCCACGACCAGGCCGAACATGAACACGCCGATCACCAGGCCCACCATGCTGTACACGTAGCCGTAGAGCGTCTGGAAGGTGTAGAGGAGGACGATCTCCAGGGCCATGGCGGCGAACCCCGTCGTGCCGACGGACCAGAGGACGGCCGCCCGCCTCAGGCCGCGCGCCTTGCCCACGAGGCCGAGGCCGGCCGCGAAGACCGTCCCGGCGGCGACCGCGGCGAGCACCCACTCCAGGCGCAGGTGCAAGAAGGCCCCGAGGACGTCGGGCCGGTGCTCGGCGGGGGCGTCCGGCCGCCGGTGCGCCGCCGCGCTCTGGGCCAGCCAGTACCGCACGTGATAGAACGCCGCCACGGGCCGGGCATCGGTGTTCGCAAACGCCGGCGGGTGGGCGGCCAGGGCCTGGCGTATCTGCCGCCGCTTCTCGGCGTCCAGGAGTTCGGTGGCCCCCTGGAACCACAGGGGGTCGAAGTACGGCGACTCGACGCCCCGCTCGCGGTACCGGCGGGCCAGGACCTCGCCGCTTTCGGTCAGGACGCCCCGCCGCCGGGCCGCAAAGCAGACCATCGGCGACCCGAAGGTCAGTATGACGTCCGGGAAGGCCTCCGCCTCCATCAGCGGCTGCCGGATGCTGCCGACGTATTCGGCCGGCTCCGCGCTCCAGTAGCCGACGGGCACCGACAGGGTGAAGACCAGGACGCCGTCGTCGGCCATGGCGCCGGCCAGTTCCCGGAAGAACTCGCGGGTGTAGAGCCGGGCCTCGAGCGTGCTGGCCGGCTCCGGGGCCGCCAGGACCACCAGGTCGTACCGCCGTCCCTCGGCCGCGGCGCGCTTGACGAACCGCCGGGCGTCGGCGAAGTGGACGGACTCACCGAGAGCCGCCAGGGCCTGCCGGTCCGGCTCGTCCAGCCGAGCCCGGACGAGGTCCAGGCGCCGGGCGTCGAGCGTGACGAAGTCGAGCCGGTCCGGCCGGTGCCGGCGGAGTTCCTTCAGCAGGCCGTCGGCGCCGCCGTCCAGGACGAGCATCCGTTGCGGGTCCGGGTGCTGGCACGCCACGAGGTGGGCGCGGGCGGCCGCCTCGGCGTGGTTTGGCCAGGAGGCGTCCACCGTCCCGTTCGTGTACACGCTGTACTGGTTTTCCAGCGCGCCGATGGCCACGTTCTGGTATCGCGTATCGGCCGACGCGACGAGCCTCATGGTGTGCGCAAAGGTGTGCCAGCGCCGGCGGACGGTCTCCTGGTCGGCCCACGAAGCCGGGAACACGGCGACCGAACCCGCTAAGACGACCGCCATCCCGGCGGGGGCGAAGCGGACCGCCCGGCCGGGGAACTCGCGCCGGGCGAGGGTGTCCAGGGCGATGGCCAGAACCGCCCCGCCGCCGAGGGCCAACGGAATCGCTCCCACGCGGCCGACCAGCAGAAAAGAGAAGACCGCGCCCCCCACCAGCGAGCCGAACGATTCCGACAGGTACACCCACCCCACCGCGCGGGCCCGGTCGGAGGCGTCCCCGTCATCCCGGGCCATCAGCACGCTGGCTGCCGGGAATGCCAGCCCCACCCACACGCTGACCGGCGCCGTGCCGAGGACCGTCAGCAGGACCATGGCGCCAGGCCCGACGTATGCCCCGGGTCCCACGCCGACCAGGGCCCGGCCGACCCGGAGGAAGGCCACGGTGGCGGCCAGGACGAGGGGCATGGCGAGGCCCGCCGTCACCAGGCCGCTGAGGGCTCGTCGGCGTGACCGTGCCAGCCGGCCGCCGACAGCCGCCCCGCCCGCCACGCCCGCCAGCCAGAACCCCAGCACCAGTCCCCACGACAGTTCCGACCCGAAGACCAGAACCTGGGCCTCGCGGAGGAGCGTCGACTGGGCGCAGACCGCGTAGCCGCCCAGGACGAAGTACGTCAGCAGGATGGAGCGTTGCCGGGCCATGGGACCACCCGAATCGTAGACGCCGGCCTCCCTGCGTGCAAGCAGAAGGCGCGGGCGGCGGCTCCGGCCGGCACCAGGCCCCTTCCCGCGCGGCCCGTACGGGCCGCGCGGAGGCACCAATAGCGTTTCTGGCGCGGTCCGTACGGACCGCGCAGAATGCCTTTGTAATGTTGCAGGGTTAGGCCAGCCCCCATGTGCGGTTGCTCCTTCCATCGAGGGGCGGCAGGCTTTAGAATCGGAGAGGCCGGCCACGTTGCGGCCGGCCCCGGAAACGCGAGACGGAAAGGAACCGCCATGGACCTGTTTGAAGCCATTGAGCGTCGGGCGAGCGTCCGCGCCTACAACCCGGTGGACGTGTCGGAGGATGACCTGAGGCGGATCGTCGACGCCGGTCGGCGCGCTCCCTCCGGCGGAAACCGCCAGCCGCTCCAGTTCATCACGGTCACGAAGCGGGAGACGCTGGACGCCTTGGCGTCGGTGCAGGAAGCGTTTGCGTCGGCGTCGGCGGCGGTGGGTATCGTGGCCGACCCGGCCGTGTCGCGGTGGTGGCTCGAGGACGCCGCCGCCGCAGCCGAGAACATGCTCCTGGCCATCACAGCCCTCGGCTACGCCTCCGTCTGGGTCGAGGGCACCCTCCTGAAACAGGAGGACCGGGCCAAGGACCTGCTGGGCGTGCCGGCGGAGAAACGGCTCGTCATCCTGCTGCCGGTCGGCGCGCCGCCCCAGGAAACCCCCCAGGCCGAGAAGAAGCCCCTGGAGGCCGTCATGTTCCGGGAGCGGTACGGGGCGGCGTGAGGCACAGCAATGAAGAAGGTTGAATAAGGAAGGGCGAAACCCGTGCGCGGCGGGTCTCCGTACCCGCCGCGCACGGGTGGGAAGCCGCTACTTCTTCGCGGTGGGTGCGGAGACCCACCGCGGCCGACGAGGGTGGGGGATGACCTTTCGAGCGACGACGATCCTGTCGGTCCGCCGCGAGGGGCGGGTGGCCCTGGGCGGCGACGGACAGGTCACGATGGGCGAGACGATCGTCAAGGCCGACGCCACCAAGGTCCGCCGGCTCGGTGACGAGGGGCAGGTCATCTGCGGGTTCGCGGGGGGCGCAGCCGACGCCTTCGCCCTGATGGAGCGGTTCGAGGGCAAACTGAAGGCATCGAGCGGCAACATCCGCCGGGCGGCCGTGGAACTGGCCAAGGCCTGGCGGACCGACAAGGTCCTCCGGCGCCTCGAAAGCCTCCTGGCCGTCGTCGATCGCGAGGCCAGCCTGATCATCTCCGGCGCGGGCGACGTGATCGAGCCGCCCGACGGCCTGATCGGCATCGGCTCGGGCGGCCCGCATGCGCGTACGGCCGCCGCCGCCCTCCTCAGGCACACGGACCTGACCGCCGAGCAGGTGGTCCGCGAGGCCCTTGCCATCACCGCCGAGGTCTGTATCTACACGAACGACCGTATTACCGTGGAGGTCCTGCCGGCATGAACGAACTGACGCCCCGGGACATCGTCGGCGAACTGGACCGGTATATTATCGGGCAGGCGGACGCCAAGCGGGCCATCGCCATCGCCATGCGGAACCGGTGGCGCCGCCAGCAACTGCCCGCCGACCTGCGCGAGGAAATCGGCCCGAAGAATATCATCATGATCGGCCCGACGGGCGTCGGCAAGACCGAGATCGCCCGCCGCATGGCCGGCCTCGTCGGCGCGCCCTTCATCAAGGTCGAGGCCACCAAGTACACCGAGGTCGGCTACGTGGGCCGCGACGTGGAGTCGATCATCCGCGACCTCACGGAACTGGCCGTCGGCATGGTCCGCGACGAGCAGAAGGAGGCTGTCCGCCCCGAGGCCGAGGACGCCGCCGAGGAACGCCTCCTGGATCTCCTGCTGCCACCGGGCGGCGCCCTGGCCGGCGACGCCGACGCCGACACCGCCGACCAGCGCCAGGCCCAGCGCCAGGCCAGCCGGGAGAAACTGCGAAAGAAACTCCGGGCCGGCCTCTTCGAGGACCGCCCGGTGGAGGTCGAGGTCGAGGAAAAGGTGGACCTTGGCCGCATCGGCGGCCCCCAGCAGGAAGAGATGGTCGGCCTCCAGACGATGTTCGAGCGGTTCTTTCCGCCGCGCCGGAAGCCGCGCCGCGTTACGGTGCGCGAGGCCCGCGAGATCCTCATCCACCAGGAGGCCGACCGTCTCATCGACCACGCCCAGGTCACGAGCGACGCCCTCGACCGCGTGCAGAACCTCGGCGTGGTCTTCATCGACGAACTTGACAAGGTGACCGGCGCCGAGGCGAAGGCCGGCCCGGACGTCAGCCGACAGGGTGTCCAGCGCGACCTCCTGCCCATCGTCGAGGGCAGCACGGTCGGCACCCGGTACGGCCTGGTGCGGACCGACCACGTCCTCTTTATCGGGGCGGGGGCGTTTACGCAGGCCAAGCCGTCGGACCTGATGCCCGAGTTCCAGGGCCGGTTCCCCATCCGGGTGGAACTGTCGGACCTGACGGCCGACGACTTCGTCCGCATTCTGACCGAACCCGCCAATGCCCTCGTGAAGCAGCACGGGGCGCTCCTGGCGACCGACGGCGTGGTGGTCGAGTTCGCCGAGGGCGGCGTCCGCGAGATCGCCGAGATCGCCTACCGCGTGAACCAGCGGACGCAGAACATCGGCGCACGCCGCCTCTACACCGTCATGGAGAAACTGCTGGAGGAGGTCAGTTTCGAGGCGCCCGACCTGCCGGCCGAGGCCCGCAGCGTCGTGGTCGACGCGGGCTACGTCCGCGAGAAACTCAAGGACGTCCTGGCAGATGAGGATATGGCGAAGTACATCCTCTAATCAACTGATGGCTAATGACCAAACAGTAATGACAAAGCCCCTCGATCCGACAAGCGGGGAGGGCTTCGGCCCGGGGCAGCGCACACCGATCGGGGCACAGGCGGCTGGGGGGCGGGAGGCTATCGGTTCAGGACGCTCAGCAGTTCGCTCCACCGCGGGTCCTGGCGAAGGTTCTCGAGGTCCTCGTCTTCCTGGACGTGGTCGACGTCGCGGAATCCCAGGCTCAGCGCCTTCCTCAGGGCAGCAAAGCCGTGATTGATGCGGCCGAGGTTCGAGTACGAGCACGCCAGGTTGTAGTGGGCCACGGGGTCCCGCGGCCGGAGGGCGACCATCCGCCGATCAATCGCCAGGGCGTCCCGGTGCCGGCCGGCCTGCGTGTACAGGTATCCGAGATGGGTCAGGACGTCCGGCACCTCGCCCACCCGCGCCAGGAGGTCTTCGAGAAAGCGAATCTCAAACGCTTCCTGGGGCTGGTCGAGGCGTTCGAGCAGAGCCTCCGGCAGGGGCCGATGCCACCAGGCGGTCAGGTCCCAGTGGTCCCAGTCAACCGTGATGCGCTCGGTCCAGGGCATGGTGTCGGGCTCTCCCTCTTTAGAATTATACGGGATTTTGCCGCCAATGCGAGGACAAGTCCAAGAAAAACGCGCTGTCACCACCCTCCGGCGGTGCCGTATAATGCCAGCCCCCGACGCTCCCGACCATGAAAGGCTGACCCGTGACCGACCTCCGCCAGCGCTTGCAGGAGGCGATGGGTGCCATCCCGGCCGTTGATTGCCACAGCCACGTGCCGCCCGAATCCCCGCACGCCCGCGGCCTGGCGGACCTGCTCGGCTACCATTACTACACGGAACTGGCGCGCTCGGCCGGCATGCCCGCCGAGGCCGTCGGGCCCGAGACGGCCGACGCCGACCGCGTTGCCGAGATGGTCGCCTGGCTCCCCCGCCTCGACAACACCGTCCAGTACCGTTGGCTGATGGAGGCCCTGCGAGCGTTGTTCGCCTTCCGGGCCGACCGGCTGACCGCCGAGAACTGGCCCGTAGCCGACCGCGCCATCGCCGAGGCCGCCAACCAGGACCGGCGGTACCGGGCCGTCCTCGACGCCGCCAACATCGAGACGGTGTTCCTCACGAATACGTTCGACGAGGACCTGTCGCACATCGACCGCGACGTCTTCGTCCCGTGCCTGCGGGCCGACGACCTGGTCTTCCGGCTGGCCGACCCGGACGTCCGCCGCCGTCTGGCCGCCAAGACGGGCGTGGAGGTCGGTTCGGCCGATGACCTCCGCGACGCCGTCCGCGCTCTTGTGCGGTACTTCGTGGAGCACGGGGCGGCGTCGGCAGCGATCAGCCTTCCACCGGACTTCGTCCCCGCCGCCCCGGACGAGACGGCGAGCAACGCGGCCCTCGCCCGCGCCGCCGCCGGCAAGGACCTGGCCGACGACGAGCACCGCCACCTGGCCGCCTTCGTTTTCGACGTGCTGGCCGGCGCCTGCCGGCAGTTCCGCAAGCCGTTTCAGTTGATGATCGGCGTCCTCCGCAACGTCTACCCGGCGGGCGTGGAGGGCGGCCGCGACCTCTTCGCCAAGACCGGCACGCTCCACCAGTATGCCGACCTCTTCCGCCGGTTCCCGGAGGTGGATTTCACCGTGTCGGTCCTGTCGCGGGCTTGGTCGCACGAGTTGGCGGCGTATGCGTGGATCTTCCCGAACGTGGTACCCTCCGGCCACTGGTGGTACCTGAACGTGCCGGTCCACATCGAGTACGAGTTGCGTGCCCGCCTGGAAGCCGTGCCGAAGGGCAAACTCGTCGGCTATTACAGCGATATGTACAAGGTGGAGTTCGGCCTGCCCAAGTTCAACATGTACCGGCGGGTGCTGGCCCGGGTCCTGGCGAGGGACTTCGTTGAGCCCGGCCTCCTGGACGAGGAGGCGGCCGTCGGCATCGCCCGTCTCCTGCTCCGCGAGAACGCGAAACGCATCTTCGGCCTGTAGCGCCCTCCGGCCGCCGGTGGCGTGCCGAGAGACGCCCGGACCAGCAGCCGCACTGTGAGGAACCATGGACGAAACGGATGCCGTCCGGCACCTCGTGCTCTCGGCCGGCGAGATGGCCCGCCGCATGCGCGCCGGCGCCGCCGTTCACCGCAAGGCCGACGCCTCCTTCGTCACCGACGCCGACCTGGCCGTCCAGACCTACCTCGTTGACGAACTCCGCGAATGGTTCCCTGAGGACGGCTTCGTGGCCGAGGAACAGGACGTCGGCCGGGCCCACCAGGCGGCCCGGCGGCTGTGGGTGCTCGACCCGATTGACGGCACCGCTTCCTACGCCTCCGGCCTGCCGGGGTGGGGCGTCTCGGTCGGCCTGGTCGAGGACGGGCGGGCGACGGCGGGCTGGTTCTATCTGCCCGCTACGGGCGAGGTCTTCGAGGCGGGCCCCGAGGCCGGCATGCGGGCGGCCGCGGGGCCGGACGACCCGCTCCAGCCGGCACACGTGCGGGAGTCGGGGCCGTTTCATCGCGAGTCGGCCATCTTCGTCGATTCCGGGTTGCACAAGCGGCTGGCGCTGGACGCGGCGTTCCCCGGCAAGGCACGAAGCGTCGGCACGACCGTCGGGCACCTGGCTTACGTGGCAGCAGGGCGGGCCGACGCCGCCGTCCTCCACGACGTGCACGTGTGGGACTTCGCCTCGGGCCTGGCCATGCTCACCGCCGCCGGCGGCGTGATGCGATACATGGACGATGGCTCGGACGTGAACGTGACGGAGTACCTGGCCGGCGAGGACGCGCTGCGGCCGATGATTGCCGGCCACCCGGAAACCGTCGCGCGGCTCGCGGAACGGCTCACGCTTCGCGAATGACCAATGCCCAAGCCCCAATGACCAAGGACCCTGCGCGTAGGGGAACAGTTAGCCGCCGGCCTTGGCCGGCGCGGGGTTTGAACCGCAAAGGACGCGAAGGACGCAAAGGAACGGCAACGGCAAGCCGCGACGGCGGAAGGCCATAGTTAGCCGCCGGCCTTGGCCGGCGCGTTTCGTCAAAAGGCAGTTGCGCCCAGCGGTCAGGAGGAGGTACGTCATGGTTCAGGTCGAGAAGATCGATGACACGACGTTCAAGGTCACGGTGGAGGCGGACACGACGACCACGCACACCGTGACGGTCCGGCCGGCGTATGCCGAGCGGTTGACGGGCGGCCGGGTGCCGGCCAAGCGGCTCGTGGAGCGGTCGTTCGATTTCCTGCTGGAGCGGGAATCGAACCGCAGCATCCTCTCCTCGTTCGACCTCTCGGTCATCCAGCAATACTTCCCGGAGTACGAGCGGACGATCGGGGGGATGCTGGAGACGTAGCCGCGAGCCACGAGCCGCGGGCTGCGAGCCGAGAATGAACAATGATAAGTGATAAAGCTTAAATGACGCTGCGCGGAAGGGGATATTTAGCCGCCGGCCTTGGCCGGCGCGGGGTTTGAACCACAAAGGACGCGAAAGACGCAAAGGAACGGCAACGGCGGGAAGGCGAGTCAACGGCAACGACGAAACAGAGCCACGACCACGGCGAAATACTTCGTCAGCATGGCGGCCTGCTGAGCATGACAGCGTTGCTCGAGAGGTGCAACAACCCACAGGCCGAAGGCCTCCTTGGTCATTGGACATTGGCCTCAGGCAACTGACAACGGCACTACGCAACAGACAACAACGGCTTTCGTGCTTGACTTCCAGGGGGCTTCCGGCTATCTTTTCCGTATTCGGCAAGGACACACGGCGCCAAGAGACTATCGATTGGAGGACAGGCGCCCGGTAACCCCCACGCGGTCGCCGGGCCCACAAGACGATGCCTACGGTCAGACTTCCTGATGGCGATACGCTGGAAGTGGCCGACGGGGCATGCGTCGCGGACGTTGCCAAGGCAATCGGTTCAGGCCTGGCGAAGGCGGCCGTCGCTGCCAGGCTGAACGGCAAGTCGGTGGATCTGTCGGCCCCGGTGCCCGCCGAGGGCACGGCGGACCTCGAGATCCTGACCGACAAAAGCGACGAAGCCCTTTCGATTCTGCGCCACTCCACGGCTCACGTGATGGCGGCCGCGGTGCGCCGCCTCTTCGGAGACGGTGTGACGTTCGGCATCGGCCCGGCCATCGAGGACGGATTCTATTACGATTTCGACGTGCCCGGCGGCCTGACGAACGACGATTTGCCGACCATCGAAGAGGAGATGGACCGGATCGTGGCCGAGGCCGCCCCTTTCGAGCGGGAGGAGGTGCCGCTCGCCGACGCCCGCGCCCGCATGGCCGAGGACGGTCAGACCTACAAGGTGGAACTCCTCCATGACATCGCCGCCGCCGGACCGGCCGAGGGCGAGGAAGTGGAAGATGCCGAGGCCAAGCCCGCCCCGGACGGCACCGTCACGCTGTACCACACGGCGGGGTTCACGGACCTCTGCCGCGGGCCGCACATTCCGGACACCGGCCGCATCCCCGCCTTCAAACTCCTCAGCGTGGCGGGCAGTTACTGGCGGGGCGACGAGACCCGCCCCATGCTCCAGCGGATTTACGGCACGGCGTTCTTCTCGGAGAAGGACCTCCAGGATTATCTGGCCCGCCGCGCCGAGGCCGCCAAACGCGACCATCGCCGCATCGGCAAGGACCTGGACCTGTTCAGTTTCCACGAGGAGGGCCCGGGTTTTGCGTTCATGCATCATGCCGGGATGGTCGTGCTGAACCGGATCCTGGAATACTGGCGCCGCCTGCACATCGCGGCCGGCTACCAGGAGATCCGCACGCCCACGATTCTGAGCGAGGCCTTGTGGCACCGCAGCGGACACTGGGATAATTACCGTGAGGCCATGTACTTCACGGAAATCGACGACACGCCCTTTGCCGTCAAGCCGATGAACTGCCCGGGCGGCCTGCTCGTCTACCGGAACACGAAACACTCGTACCGCGAATTCCCGATGCGGGTGGCCGAGTTGGGCCTCGTGCACCGGCACGAGAAGAGCGGCGTGCTGCACGGGCTGCTGCGGGTGCGGCAGTTCACGCAGGACGACGCCCACATCTACTGCCTGCCGGACCAGGTCCAGGACGAGGTGGTGGGCGTCATCCGCCTGGTCGACGAGATCTACCGGACGTTCGGGTTCGAGGACGTGCGGGTGGAACTGTCGACCCGGCCGGAGCATTCCATCGGCACCGACGCCATGTGGGAGCACGCCACCGGGGCCCTCCGCGGGGCCCTGGAGGCCTGCGGCATGGCGTACAAGGTGAACGAAGGGGAGGGGGCCTTCTACGCCCCGAAGATCGATTACCACATTCGCGATTGCCTGGGCCGCTCGTGGCAGTGCGGGACGATCCAGGTGGACCTGGCCATGCCCGAACGCTTCGACCTGACGTACGTGGGGGCCGACAACGCCGCGCATCGTCCGGCGATGATCCACCGGGCCATCCTCGGCAGCATCGAGCGGTTTCTGGGCATCCTGATCGAGCATTACGGGGGCGACTTCCCCCTGTGGCTCGCGCCTGTGCAGGCAACCGTTTTGCCCGTCAGCGACAAGTTCAACGCCTACGGCGGCCGGGTGCTTGAGGCGCTGAAGGCGGCGGGCCTGCGGGCCGAACTGGACGACGGCAGCGAGAAGGTGGGGGCCAAGATCCGGCGGGCCACGCTCCGCAAGGTCCCCTACATGCTCGTCGTCGGCGAGAAGGAGGAGGGCGTCGGCACCGTCAGCGTCCGCGACAAGGCCCTCGGCGACCTGGGGGCCGAGCCGATCGAGGCCTTTATCGACCGCGCGGCCGAAGAGATCCGCGAGAAGCGGCTGCGGCCGGCGGCCGAGGAGGGGTGAGCAAGACATGGCCGGTGCGTTGCCGGGTCGTGCAGGATGTCATTCTGAGGGGCCTGCTTGCAGGGCCGAAGAATCTCGCCGTGTGAGGGCACGGACGGCCAAGACCAAGGCGAGATTCTTCGTCGCCCATAAGGCTCCTCAGAATGACAACAAGGCCGGACTGGGACGCGGCGTGTCTGCAGGCTCGCCGCAGAAAGCAAGGACGCCAACAAGGAGGCGCGTGTGAAGGAGAAGAGGCAGCGGGTTAACGATCAGATCAAGATCTCGCCGCTGCGGGTGATCGGGACCGATGGCGAGCAACTGGGGATTATGGAGCGCGACGAGGCGCTCCGGGTCGCGGAGGAGGCCGGGCTCGACCTCGTGGAAGTGGCGCCGAACGTCCGCCCGCCGGTTTGCCGGATCATGGATTTCGGCAAGTTCAAGTATCAGCAGGCGAAGCGGAGCCACAAGAGCCGGGCCAAGAGCCACGCCGTCCGGCAGAAGGAAATCCGCGTCCGGCCCAAGACCGAGGCGCACGACCTGGAGTTCAAGGTTCGCCGGGCCCGGGATTTTCTTCAGGACGGCGACAAGGTCATGGTCAACATGCTGTTCCGCGGCCGGGAGTTGAGCCACCTGGACTTCGCCGCCCAGAACATGCAGGCCTTTGTCGAGGGCGTCAGCGACATCGCCTCCGTCGAACGCGGACCCTCCCGGGAGGGCAGGCGAATGATCCTGGTGCTCACGCCCAACAAGAACAAGCCGTCCTCCTGACGCGCCCCGCGGTTTGCCGGCGCCGCTTGACCGAGCGTCGAGCCGTCCCGAACGGCAGGGGGTATTGCCGTCTTCCTAGGAACCGAACCATAGAGGCTTCGACCATGACCAAGGCGGGAAAGAACAAGACTCATAAGGGATTGGCCAAACGCGTCCGCAAGACGCGCACCGGAAAGGTCCTCCGCGGGAAGGCCAACCGCAGTCACCTGATGAGCGGCAAAACCGGAAAACGCAAACGGAAACTCCGGGGCAAAGACACCGTGAAGACGCGGCTGGCCAAAGGCTATGCCCGCGCCCTGGGCACCCGGAAATAGATCCACAGACGGAAAAGCGGAACAGGAGCATCGTCATGCCGCGAACCCGAAAAGGCGCCAAACGCCGACAAGCCAGGAAACGCGTCCTGAAACGCGCCAAGGGCTACGTGGGCGCCCGCAGCAAACTGTACCGGGTGGCCAAGCCGTCGCGGATGAAGGGCGACCAGTATGCCTATCGCGACCGGCGGAACCGCAAGCGGGACTTCCGCCGACTCTGGATCACGCGGATCAGCGCCGCCTGCCGGCAGCGAGGCACGTCGTACAGCCGGTTCGTGGGCGGCCTGAAGAAGGCCGGCGTCGAACTGAACCGCAAGATGCTGGCCGACCTGGCCCTGAACGACCCGAAGGCGTTCGATGCCATCGTCGAGACGGCCCGGGCCGCCGACGGAGCCTGACATGCCCACCGTGGACCAGGTCCATGCCCTCCAGGCCGAGGCCCTCGAGCAGATCGAGGCGGCCGCCGACCCCGACGCCCTGGAGGCCGTCCGTATCGCCTGGCTCGGCCGAAAGGCCGGCCGTGTTCCCGAACTGATGAAGGCGATCCGGGAGATGCCGGAGGGCGAGCGGGCGGCGTTCGGCCAGGCGGTCAATCAACTGAAGGCCGCCGTCAGCCGGCGCCTGGTCGAGCGGAAGGCCGAGGTGGAGGCGCCGGCCGGCCGGCCGGCCGTTGACGTCACGCTGCCCGGACGCCGGCCCCGCCTCGGCCGCCTGCATCCGATTACGCGGGCCACGCAGGAGATGGTCGAGATCTTCGCCCGCCTCGGTTTCGAGTGCGTCGAGGGGCCGGAGGTCGAGGACGAGTGGCACAACTTCGTGGGTCTGAACATCCCGCCGGCCCACCCGGCCCGCGACCCGCTGGAGAACTACTTCCTGACGGACCGGGCCCTGCTGCGGACGCAGACCTCGACGGTCCAGATTCGGGTCATGGAGCAGCGGCCGCCGCCGGTCCGCCTGGTGGCACCGGGGCGGGTGTATCGGCCGGATACGCTCGACGCCGGTCACTCGAACATGTTCCACCAACTGGAGGGGTTGTGGGTCCAGGAGGGCGTGACGTTTGCCGACCTGAAGGCCGTGCTGTCGGCGTTTGCCCGGGCGTGGGCCGGCCCGGACGCCCGCACGCGGTTCCTGCCGAGTTACTTCCCGTTCACCGAGCCGAGCGCCGAGTTGTACTTCTCGTGTCTGCTGTGCGGTGGGGCGGGGTGCCCCGCCTGCAAGCGGACCGGGTGGATGGAGATCGGCGGCTGCGGCATGGTGGACCCGAACGTCTTCGAGGCCGTCCGGTACGACCCGGAGACCGTGACGGGTTTCGCCTTCGGCCTGGGCATCGACCGGGCGGCCATGCTGCGGTACGGGATCAACGACATCCGCCTGTTGTTCGAGAACGACGTGCGGTTCCTAAGTCAATTCTGAGACGAATGCCCAATGCCGAATGCCAAATGCCCAAGCAGGCCTTCGGCCTACGGGAAGCACTTCCGGCACGTGCTGTCACGCTGAGAGCGGCGCTTCTTCCCCATTACGCGAAGCGTGCTTGGTCATTGGACATTGGTATTCTAGAAGAGGGCTTTGCGCTGGGTGGCGGTGATCTGGCCGCCGGTCTCGACATCGCCGCGTTCCAGGCTCAGTTCAACGCGCACGGTGTCGGCATCGGTGCAGTAGGGGACGTAGTTGTAGGACTGGCTGCCGCCCAGGTCTTCCCAGAGGACCTCGCCGTCCGGCCCAAGGATATCCCACTGGTACCCGCCGTTGCCGGCCTGGACGTCCATCTGTACGTCGCCGGCGGACTCGGTGATCTTGACCAGGACGTCCTCGAAGTCCCAGTCGGCCCAGGGTTCGTAGTAGGTGCCGGGGGCCTGGCAGTCCTCCAGGCAGAGCCAGTAGACGTCGGGGTTGTCGTCGGGCTCGTAGGACGGCCGGGGATCCACGTCCACGCCTTCGTGCAGTTGACCCATGTCGCGGAGTTCATCGTACTGGGTCTGGGAGAGTTTGAGGACGTACGGCCCCTCTTCCAGCGGGATGACCTCCTGGCCTTCGGGCGCGGGGCTCGTCGTGGTCACCTGGCACGACAGGGTCTCGGTGATGCTGCGGGTGGAGGAGATAAGCGTGTGGACGCTGAAGGTGGCGACGTCGGCGGTAAGGGTTTCGCAGGCGACGTCGTCGCCGGGCTCGGAGGGCGGCAGGACCACGGCGCTGGTGTCCTCGTAGATCTTGATCTCGTCGTCGACGAGCCGGTATTGCCGCCAGATCGTGCTCGTGGAGCCGTCGAGTTGCTGCCGGACGACCATGATGTTGACGGCCGACCCGTCTTCGGAGACGATGGTGGCCTCGGCGCAGCGGACGTCGCGCGCAATGCGGTCGAGCACGCCGCGGGCCCGCGCCACCAGTTCGGCCTTGGTTCGGTTGTAGGCGTTGCCCTGTTCGGCGCTGTGCATGGCGAGGGCAACGGCGGTCATCAGGAGGCCGGTCAGGGCCAGGGCGATGAGCAACTCGGCCACGGTAAAGCCGGCCTCGCGCTTGGAAAGGGCGCACATGGCGTTACTCCCTGTATGAACCGGATACGCAGATCAGCGAGTACCGGTTGGTGAAGCCGGCCGGCTGCTGATCGGCGTTTGCCTTGTCGATGGTCAGGTGGGCACTGCCGCCGAGCGTGAAACTGGAGTCGGAGAGGTTCAGTACGCCCCCGCGAACCGTGCCGGAAGCGTTGCCGCTGAACTCTAACTCGCCGGCCGCAATGTACCCGTTGACCGTACTGAAGTTGCCGTTGAACGTGGCCGAGTACCCCGGCGCCAGCAGGAAGGTGCCGGTCTCGTCGCGGAGTCCGTCGTAGCAGGGGTCGTCCGGCAGGTACTCGACGCCGGAGGCGGTCAGGTTGCCGTTGAACCTCAGGGTGTTGGCGTCGAAGTTCTCGACGGCGGGTTCCTCGCAGACGACGATCCCGCAGATGTTCGCGTTGCCGTTGAACGTCACCTGGTTGGGCGACTCGATGTAGACCACGCCGTAGAGGTTGGTGTTGCCGTTGAACGTGGGGTTTGTGTTGGGCGGAATGCGCACGTTGCTGTAGGTTCCGCCGTCTTCGCCGTCGCCGGTGTAGGTTGACTGGACGTACTGTTCAAAGGAGGTGGGGTCGACGCCGGGCCATTCGTGCTCCGGCGCGTTTTCGATCTGCTCGCCGCCGACGGTGGCACTCGGGGCGACGTAGATCTCGGAGTCGGGGTCGCTGATGGCGGCGTCGCCGGTAATCTCGGCCTGGCCCTTCATCTCGATGGCCCGGCTGTCGGAATCGCTGGACGAGTACAGGCTGCCCTCGCCGTCGTTGTTGGCGCCGTCGATGGTGGCGTTGCCGCCCATCTCGATGGGCGACTTGCTGGCCACGCCGTAGTTGCTGAGGATCTGAAAGCCGCTGCGAACGTTGAAATCGTAGTAGGCGGTGCGCGTGGCGCCGCCGAAGTGGCCTGTCGAGGTCAACGTGATGGTCGGGCTGTCCGCCACGCCGCCGTCGGAGACGATGGCAAGTGTAATGGTACCCGTCCGCCCGTCGGGACCGAGCACCGAGATGGCCGGAAACGCCACGCCGCCGGCGTCGGCGCTGATCCCGGAGGCGTTGATCATCTCGGCGTTGGCCCAGGCGGTTTGGAAATGGTTGGCCAGCGAGGTGTGGACCTCGGTAGCGTCCGACCCGGTGACCACCAGGCCGCCCATTTCGCGCTGGGCCAGGAACAGCCCGGCCTCCGTGAGGTTCTGTGCCTGGGCGATCTCGATCCGGTTGCGCGAGATGGCCAGGTTCGTGTCCGAGGCGATGGCCAGTGCGGCGGCCATCGAGGCGAACAGTGCCACGAAGATCAGCGAGATCAGCAGGGCCGACCCCGTTCGTCCCCGTGGTCCGGTGGAGTGCCCCGTGTGCATGGCATACCCTCCTTCTTCAGGTTCTGCCGCGTCGGGGCGTGGAAACGCGGTCTCAGGGCCGGCCGGCGCTGCCGGCTGTCAAGGGGCGTGTGGTGGCGCCCGGGTCCGACCGGCTTCGGGCGTATTTCCGTGGGCCGGCGTTCGGCCCGGCGGCTTCTGTCCTCGTCTCCGCGTGTGCTGCCATTGTCGTTGCCGTCCGATGCCTCTACGAGCCGCCGCCTGGTACCTCCACGTCGCGGTCCGTGAACGGGACGCCGTCCAGGTCGAACAGGTGGTAGGTTTGCACGACGATCGGCTTGCCGTGGGCCGAAACGGTCACCGTCATCCGGGCGGCTTCCGCCCCGGACTGCTCGACGGTGACGCCCAAGTCGTCCGCGTCGACGGGGGTGACGCTGATCTCCTGCTTGAATTCGGTCCGGTCCTGCGCGGTGCCGGTGCTGAGCAGGGCGGGGTCGTACGTCTGGCCGTCCAGGTTGAACAGGTCGTCGAACGCCATTCGCATGGCCATGTCGTGGATCTCGTTCGCCAGGAACGTGCCGTACGTGATCTCCTCGCCGCGCTGGATGACCACGCCGTGGTACCCGATCGCTCCCACGAGGGCGGTGAAGGCAAGGACCACCAGGACCGAGGCGATGAGGACCTCGACCAGGGTAAACCCGGCGGCCCTTGCGGCGGAGACGGGCGAGCATCGCTTCATACGCATGGCTATCCCACCAACTGAGACATCTTGAAGATGGGCAGGAGGATAGAGGCCGCGATGAAGGCCACGATCCCGCCCATCAACACGATCATCAAGGGCTCGATGGCGCTGGTGACGGCCTTGACGGTGGCTTTCAACTGGTCGTCGTAGAAGTCGCTGACGTCGCTGAGGATGTCGGCCAGGGAGCCGGTCTCCTCTCCGGCGGCGATCATCTGGGCGACGCTCGTGGGGATATAGGGGCTCTTGGCCAGCGTCGGCGCGATCCGCTGCCCCTTCCGGACCGACGCGTGCACGCGGTGCCAGATCCGCGCGTAGTGGACGTTGCCCGAGACCTCCGCGGTAATGGCAATGGTATCGAGCATCGGGACGCCGGCGTTGACGAGTTCGCCCATGGTCCGAAGGCCGCGCGACAGGTACAGGGCGTGGCAGAGTTTCCGAAGGATGGGAATCTTGAGTTTGGCGCCGTCCCACCACTTGCGGCCGGTGTCGGTCCGGATGAAGTAGATAAAGCCGCCCACAGCAGCGCCGGCCCCCAGGACGTACAGGTACCAGAAGCGGCAGAGCGAGGCGCTCATGGCCATGAGGATCTTGGTCGGCAGGGGCAGGATCTCTTCCTTGCCCTCGAACAGCACCATGAACTGCGGCAGCACGAACGTCAGCATGAAGACCGTGGTCAGGATCGCCATGACGACAATGATGAACGGGTAAATCATGGCGCCGGTCACCTGGCGCTTGGTCTGAGCCTGCTGGGTCAGGTACTCGCCGATGCGACCGAGCATGTGGCCGAAGGTTCCCGAGAGTTCGCTGGCCCGGACCATGTTGGTATAGAGCAGCGAGAATACGCCGGGAAACCGCTGGATAGCCTCGGAGAACTGCCTGCCGGCTTCGACGTCGCGTTTGAGAGTCCGGACCACGGTCTGCATCCGCGGGTTCTTCAACTGCTCGCTGATGCTTTCGAGGGCGGCGGTCAGGCCGATGCCCGCCTTCGACATGACGCCCAACTGGGTGGTGAAGGCCAGCAGGTCCTTGGCCCCGATCCGGTTGAAGATCTGGAAGCGGTCGGCCGACGCCTGCCCGGCATCGCTCGCCTCGACCTGCGTGATGTCGAGCACGGAGCCGCCCATTTCGCGGACCTGCTGCATGGCCAGGGTCTGGTTGTCGGCGTGCAGGGTGCCGACGACCACCTCGCCGTTCGGGCGCTTCATCTGGTACCGGTACGCATGCATACGTCACCTAGGCGGAAAGGGCCCGGGTCAGTTCGGACGGCACGCGGGCGTTGGCCAGAGCGGTCTGGCGGCTGACGTGCCCGGCAAAGTACCGCTGCTTCAGCGATTCGTCGAACGCCTGCATGCCCAGCGCGCGGTTGGTCTCGATGATGTTGGGAATCTCGAAGACGCGGTCTTCCCGAATACAGTTGCGGACGGCCGGCGTCGAGACCAGGACCTCGACGGCCGGGATCATACCGGCCTCGTCCACGCGGGACAGCAGCCGCTGGCACAGCACGCCCTTGAGGGTGTCGGCGAACATCGAGCGAATCTGGTTCTGCTGGCCTGCCGGAAACATGTCGATAACCCGCTGGACGGTGGAGGCGGCGTCGTTGGTGTGCAGGGTGGAGAGGACCACGTGGCCGGTCTCGGCCGCCGTCAGGGCCGTCGAGATCGTTTCCAGGTCGCGCATCTCGCCCACCAGGATCACGTCGGGGTCCTGCCGAAGCACGTGACGCAGGCCCGAGCGGAAGTTCGGCACGTCGGCGCCCACCTCCCGCTGCTCTACGCAACACGTGCGCGACGGAATGTAGTACTCGATGGGGTCCTCCAGGGTGATCACGTGGTACGCATACTTGCCGTTCATGTAATCGATCATCGAGGCCAACGTGGTGGACTTGCCGCTGCCCGTTTCGCCGGTTACCAGGACGAGCCCCTGGGTGAGGTTGGCGAAGTCGATGGCGGCCTCCGGCAGGTGGAGGGCTTCCAGGTCGGGCACCTCGCTGGGGATGGCCCGGAACGCCAGCGCCGGCGTCCCCCGCTGGAAATGCGCATTGACGCGGAACCGCGTGCCGGAGGGCAGGGCCGTCGAGAAATCCATGTCGCGCTGCTCGCGGAACTGGCGGTATTGGTCCTCGTCCAGGAGTTCGCGGACGGCCGCCTCGGCTTCTTCGGTATCGATGACGGCCTCGCCCTCTATGCCGGCCAGCACGGTGTGGATGCGCTGGAGGGGCGGCATGCCGGCCACGATGTGGAGGTCGCTCGCGCCGTTGGCGACTATCTGCTCGAGAAGGGTTTGAATGCGGCTCATGCCTGCTCCCCTTCGTCTGTATCGGCCCGGAGGGGGCCTGCGTCTTCGGTGGCGCGGAGGACTTCCTCGATCGTGGTGACCCCGCGCTTCAGTTTCCGCAGGCCGTCCTGCCGCAGGCCCACCATGCCCCGCGTGTACGCGTACCGCCGGAGTTCCGTGACGCTGGGGCGGGTGGCGACCAGGTCGCGAAAGCCGTCGTCCAGCACGAGCATCTCGTAAATGCCGCACCGGCCCTTGTAGCCGGTGTTCCGGCATTTCTCGCAGCCCCGGCCGCGGTACACCTCGGTGACCTCGCCCATGTCGGAACGTTGAAGGTCCGCCCGCACCTCGGGACTGGGCTCGTACGGTTCCTTGCAGTTCTCGCAGATGCGCCGGACCAGACGTTGGGCCAGGACGGCGTTGACCGAGGCGCTGATCAGGTACGGCTCGATGCCGATGTTGATGAGCCGCGTGATGCTCGACGGCGCGTCGTTCGTATGGAGGGTTGAGAGGACCAGGTGCCCGGTCAGGGCTGCCTGGACGCAGATGCGCGCGGTTTCCTCGTCGCGAATCTCGCCGACCATGATGACGTCCGGGTCCTGCCGAAGCAGCGCACGCAGCGCGCTGGCGAACGTAAATCCGATCCGGTCGTTGATCTGGACCTGGTTGGCGAAACTCAGGAAATACTCGACCGGGTCCTCGGTCGTCGAGATGTTCATCTTGCCGCCGTCCATCGTCATCAGCGACGAGTAGAGCGTCGTCGTCTTTCCCGAACCGGTCGGGCCGGTGACCAGGATCACACCGTTGGGGCGGGCGATCTGTTCTTTGAACGTGGACAGGTGGTCCGGCTCGAAGCCGAGCCGCTCCAGCCCGATCAGGATGGACCGGTTGTCGAGGATTCGGATGACGGCCTTTTCACCCTGGGTGGTCGGCAGCGTGTTGACCCGGAAGTCGACGTAGCGGTTGCGGACGATGGCGCGGATGCGGCCGTCCTGGGGCAGCCGGCGCTCCGAAATGTCCAGGTTGGACATGATCTTCAGACGCGACACCAGCGCCGGATGCATCGTCTGGGGAGGCGACATGACTTCGAACAGGACCCCGTCGATGCGGCATCGGATTCGCACCTTCTTCTCGCCGGGTTCGATGTGGATGTCGCTGGCGCCCTCTTTGACGGCGTTGCAGATGAGGTAGTTGACCAGGCGGACCACGGGCGACTCGCCCGCCACCTTCGCCAGGTCGGCCGTCTCCTCGTCGTCGTCTTCGACCACTTCGACCGCGTCGTCGGCGATGTCCTGGATGAGGTCGTCCAGGTGGAAGTCTTCTGCGCCGGCGACGAGTTCGTCGATGACCCGGGTGATCTCCGAGGCCGTCGCCACCGCCAGCCGGATCCGCTGGTTCAGGCGCCGCCGGATCTCGTCCAGCAGGAAGATGTTGGCCGGGTCGGCCGTCGCTACCGTCGCCACGCCGGCGTCCTCGTCGGCGTCGATGACCAGAACCTTGTGCTCGCGGCAGAACGCGGCCGGCAGCAGGTCCCGTACACGCTCCGGAATCTCCAGTTGGCTGACGTGGACGAAATCGAGGCCGTACTCGGCTGCCAGGCACGACATCACGTCTTCTTCGCTGGCGTATCCTTTTCGGATGAGGACCTGGCCGAGCCGTTCGCCCGGGCTCGACTTCTGGAGTTCCAGGCACTCCTCCAGTTGGGCCGTGGTCAGGATGCCCAGTTCAACGAGGCGGTCTCCCATCCGGAGCCGCCCGCCCGGGCCGGAGGACTTTTGCGGCGTGGCCGCCCCCTCGGCGGACGGAGCCTGGGGGTCGGCCTCGGCCAGCGTCGCCTGGGTTTCGGATTGCGTTTGCTCGGACGTCATAAGCCCGCCTCAGGGTATCGTATCCTCAGGATGAAGCCGGAGAGTCACCGTTTCACCCTCGTAGGTCAGCATCACGTGGCCGGGGGCGATGGACGCCACGCGCATCCCCTCGATGATGTCGCCCACGTGGTAGAGCCGGCCTTGGATGACGGCCGTCCGTTCGTCGCCCGCAATCAGGACGGAGCCCAACTTCAGGTTGGCGGCGGCTCGAAGGACCCGGCGTCGGCGGGCCTCCGCCTCGGCCTCGGCGTCGGACTCGTCCTGGGCGTTTTCCTCGGCGGCCCTGGCCCTGGCCACCTGGGCCACCTCGAACGGGTTGACCCGCAGCCCGGTCAGCGGCACCTGGCGCTGCTGGACGTACGTGTCGAACTCGCGGACGAGGTCCTCCACGCGGTCAACCGAGAGGGTGTCGTCGTCGGAATCGTTGCCCTCGGGCTTGCTCGTGGTCGGCACGGGTTCCGCGGCCGTCTCAGAGGTGGCGGGCACCGCCTTGGCCGGCTCGGTCGTCTTGGCCTCCGCCGGCGCCGGGCCGTCCCCGCTGGTAAACTGGTACACCACGACACCCAGGGCCACGACACCCAGGCCGACCAGGATGAGCACCTTCTTCGTGTCGCCGAACCCCCCGCTCACCTTTCCCTTTTCCTCGGGCGAGACCGCCTCCAGCCCCTTGCCGGAGAAGCGAACTTCCTTCACCATGTTGTTGGGGGGCGCGGGCATCGCTATTTCTCGCAGAAGATATCCATGAGCAGGTCCACCTGGACGGTGCCTTCCTGCACGGGCACCTTGGTCATCTGGAACTGGCGTACCTTGGTGATGCGCGGCAGTCGCTCCAGGCCGAGCAGGAACTCGTAGAACCGGCCGAACCTGCCCTCGAGCGTCATCGTGATGGGCTGGGAGTTGTAGCGGTTTCGGGTTTCGGGATCGCTCGTCTGGATGCGCCGGGGCGAGAGCGATTGAGACTCCGCAATCAACCAGACCTCCCGCAGAATCACGTCGATTTCGCGCTCCGCCGGCAGACGGTCCTCGAAGAACGCCAGCGCCTCCTCCAGGCGCGCGATCTCCTGCTTCAAATCGCTGATCCGCCTGGCCACACGTTCCAATTTCACCAGTTCCGCCCGCCGGTTCCGGATCGTCTCCTGGTCCTCCGCCGTAGCCTTCAGGACCGGGTACACGACGACCAGCCCAACGAGCACGAGCGCTGCCGCCAGGCCCACTGCCGTCACCAGGATTCGTACGGCCGCGCTCATGACGCCTCCTCTGTACGGTGGAAGGCCCCGGCCGCCGCGGCCCCGTTTGCCCCGGTCGTCGGGACCTTCTCCAGGGCATCTTCGGCTTTCCGGCTTAGCAGGAATGATAACTGAAATCGTCGCATGGTGATGCCTTCATGGTAGGGGAACTCCTCGGAGAACTGAAGGTCCACCGCCTCAAAGAGCGGGTCTGTTGCCAGACGGGAGATATACTCGGCCACCTCCACGTCGGTCTGGGCAAGGCCGTCCAGTTGAAACCGGACGCGCGTTTCGGTCGTCGGCTGCGCCACCTTGGCCTTTTTACCCTTTTTCGATTTCGTGTCTTTGCCGCCGGAGTCCGTCGACCGGGCTACGCGCATCTTCTCCCGCTTCATGCTCAGCGAGGTCAGGCTCGTGTGGGCGGGCAGGTGATTCGTGAGCCGGGCGAGAATGGTGCTTCGGGGCACCCGCTCCAGCAGCGCGGCGCTCAGTTCCGCCTTGTGCAGCAGATCTTCTTTGCGTGCCTCGAGCCGTTCGAGGTCTTTGATTCGCAGGCTGGCCTCCTCGTAATCCTGTTCCACCTGGGTCCGCACCGCCGCCACCGAGGCTGCCCGGAGCAGCGTGCCGGCCACCGCGCCGCCGATCAGGAGCAGGCCCCCGGCCGCCGTCACCAGGCAGACAATGTTCGCCAGGCGGAGCCGTTGACGCCTGAGGTAATCCCCCGGCAGAAAATTCAGGATGTGGAGCATCCGTTTCGACCTCCGCGTCAGTTGGCCCCGAAGAGGCCCAGACCGACAGCCACGGCCGTCTCGGGTTCCGCCTGCTCCGCGTCGGGTGAGCCCGTGGCGGTCCCGATGGGGTCGCCGATCTCGCACGGCACGGACAGGCTGGCACTGAGCACGCGGACGAGGGCTTTGTCGCGCGCGCCCGGTCCCAGGAAGCACAGGCGGTCGATCCGCGCCCCGCGCGCCAGCGAGGCGTGGTACCGCATGCACGACTGGATCTCGTCAATGATGTGGCCGGTGCATCCGCGGCAGCGGTTGTACGCGTCGACGGCCTCGTCGGTTGACTCCGGTGTCGGGTTGGACGTCCAGTTGGCCACCCGTTCGGAGGCGTCTTCCAGGGGTAACTCCGCCACCGTCGCAACTGCCTGGACCAGGTGATCCAGGCCGTACGCCACGGGCTTCACAAAGGTCGTCTCCTGGCCGCGAAGCATCGCCACCTGCGACCGCTGCCAGCCAAGGTACACGACCATCAGGCACGGCGGGCCGGACTGCGACGGCTCGGCATGCTCCGACGCGAATGCGTACCCGTAACACATGCTGCACGGTTCCGCCCCTATGCCGACCACGTTCAGGCTGAGCCTGGAGATGGCGGCCACGCGCGACTCCACCACGTTGCGTTTGACGGCCAGGACCAGCACGTCCTGCTTGGTTTCGTTATCCTCGGTCATGGCCCCGGCCACGATGTGTCGGACGATCGCCTCCCGTGGTGAGAAGGGCAGTTTGCTCTCCAGTTCGTAGGGCAAAGAGGCGGCGAGTTCCTCGGGCTGCATCGGTGCCGTCCGCACGTGTTGCACGACCAGGTCCTCGGTCGGCAGGTTGACCGCCACGTCCTTGCCCCGGAAGCCGTTTCGGGCCAGTGTCTGCTGGACGAATTGCAGCGCCGGGCCGTAGTCCGGCTCGGGCTCGTCCTGACCGGCCGGGTTCTCCGACGCCATGAGTCGTTTGACCGCATCCTGGGGTGCCGCGAGCCGACGCGACGCCTTCGACACCAGGTGGAGTTCCGGCCCGGCCTGCTCGAACTGCACCAGGTGGACCGCCTCCGGTGTCAGATGGACGCCGATCGGCAGGGGCGCTCGTTTGGTCAGGCTTGCCATGGCTTCGTCCTCTTGGACGCTGGGGTGCCCACCCGGCCTCCGCTTACAATGGCCCGTAGTAGAAGCGTAAGGGAATCGGGTCGGCGGTCAACCGATGGGGGCCGGATCGGTGTCCCGGACCGCCGCTTCGCGCGGGGTGGGCTGTAAGTTCTTTTCAGACAACGGGTTGCGGGCACCGCGATGGGTTTCGGATAGGGGCGGGTTCGCAGTTCGCCGCGGGGGCGGTGCGCGGCACGGCCGAAAAACGCCCGTTTTTCGCTGGCTCGGCCGGGGGCCGCCTGCCGTACCGGCACACCTTGGGTGCGGTGACCGATGGCCGGAAACGCTCTCTCCGGCGTCTTGCCCCCGTTTCATCGGCACCAGGGGGAGAACGGCTTCAGTGATTTGAGGAAACCCTTGCTCGCCCAGAGGCCTGGCAGGCCCGCCGCCACGGGTGCCGCCTTGACCTGGACCGGCCGCCACGCTACAGTGCGGCCCTTCTCGGACCCCTATAGGTTGTTGGAGGGAGCGCCTTGCCCCCCAGGGTCTCGCAACCGGACCTGGTCGATTTGCACGTGCACTCCAGCGCGTCCGACGGCGTCTACTCGCCGCGCGAGGTGGTCCAGCGGGCCGCCGAAGTGGGCCTGAAGGCCGTGGCCCTGACGGACCACGACACGACGGCCGGCCTGGACGAGGCCATGGCCGCCGGCGAGGTCCTGCCCATCGAGGTGATTCCCGGCGTGGAGATCTCCGCCGAGTTCAAGGACGGCGCATGCCACATTCTCGGCTACTTTTTTGACCCGGCCGAGGCGCGCCTGGCCGGGATGCTGGCCGCTGCACGCGAGGCGCGCCGGCGGCGCGGCCAGATGATGATCGACCGGCTCCGTGACCTGGGCTGCGACCTGACCGACGCCGAGGTGGCCTCCCGGTCGGCCGGCGGGACCATCACGCGCGCCCACCTGGCCGCCGCCATGCTCAAGAGGGGGTACGTCCAGAACTGGGACCAGGCGTTTGAGTCGTACCTGGGCCGGGGCAAACCGGCATTCGTGGCCCGCCGGCGCGTCGGTCCGGCGGAAGCGATCGCGGCCATCCACGGCGCAGGCGGCCTGGCCGCCATCGCCCATCCCCGGCAACTGAACCGTTCCCTCGCCGAGACCGAGGACTGGATCCGACGCCTGGCCGAGGCCGGCATCGAGGCCGTCGAGGTCTCGAGCCCGGACCACACGGCGAACTACGCACGGCACTACGGGGGGATGGCCCGGCGGCTGGGGCTCCTGGCCATCGGCGGCACCGACTGGCACGGTCGGGCCGACTCCGACGTCCGCCTGGGCGTCGGCCGGGGCGGCCTGGCCGTCCACTACACCGTGGTCGAGCAGATGAAGGCTCGCCTGGCAGCCCGGCGGGGGGCGTAGCGACCGCTGCACGGGTCACACCCGGCGAAAGGTTGTCACCCTGAGCGAAGCGAAGGGTCTCGCCGTGCGAACGGCAGAAAGGCAACGACCACGGCGAGATTCTTCGGGCCGTACGGCCCTCAGAATGACGGCGCTAAACAGGTACCCCCCTTACGAGGGCGGCTCGGTTGGCTTGGCGTCGTAGTCGGCGCCCAGCCGGTCAAGCATCTTTTTGACCAGTCGGGCGGCCTTCTTGAACGGTTCCGGGCCGCTGAACCCGTCGAACTCGCCGGCGGCGGCCAGGTGCGGCTCCAGCGAGACGAACCCGTCGTACCCCCGGTGGGTGATGGCGTCGGCCAGGATCTCCGGAATGTCGCCGTCGCCCTCGCCCGGCGGCGCGATGTCGCCCGTCGGGAAGACGGCGTCCTTGATGTGGAAGTAGACGACGTGGTCGCGCATGCAGCGCCACGCCTCGATCGGCCGGACCCCCGCCTGCACCAGGTTGGCCGAGTCAAAGATCAGGCCGAGGCCGGGGACGTTCTCGGCCAGGTCGGCGCAGGCCTCGCCCGTTTCGCCGTAAATCTTCTTCTCGTTTTCGTGGAGTAGGGTAACGGGCCGGCCCTCGGCCATCCGGACCTGCTCGCGCAGTCGGCGGATGACCTCGTCGCGATAATTCGCAATCCGGCCGCCCTCCGGCGGGTAGTAACTGAAGAGGCGGATGTACGGCGCCTCGAAGAACTCCGCCACGTCCAGGCAGTGCGCGAACCGCTCCACGTGGTCCTGCCACGGCTCGTCGATGCGGACCTTGCCGATGGGCGAGCCGATGCTCGAGACGCCGATACCGGCGTCGCCCAGGCGATCCTTGACCTCGCGGCGCTGGGCGTCCGTGAGGTCCAGAACGTTGGTTTCCCAGACGGCCCGCAGTTCCAGGTACCGCAGGTGCTCGTCGCGAAGGGTCTGGATCTGGAGATCGAGGTCTGGGCCGATTTCGTCGGCGAACCCGCTCAGTCGAATCATAAGGGCGTCCCTTCCTGTCCCATCAAAACCGAACGGACTGGTATCCGGGGGAAAAACGTCCAGGGGCACTGTAGCGGGCCCCGCCGGCGCCGTCAACACCGTGGCGGTCCACTGCGAAAAGACTGGATGGAGAATGGGGCCGTTCCTATAATTTCGCCGGCGCGGAGATCGCGTAGAGGGAACCAGCGGTGCGCTTCGCCAAACTCCACGGCGCCGGCAACGATTACGTGTTCGTAAACGGGTTCGAGACGGCGGTAGCGGACCCGTCGGGGCTGGCGGTGCGCATGAGCGACCGGCATTTCGGCGTCGGGGCGGACGGCCTGATCCTGGCTCTTCCGCCGCAGGCCGGCGGCGACCTCCGCATGCGCATGTTCAACGCCGATGGCTCGGAGGGGGAGATGTGCGGTAACGGGGTCCGGTGCCTGGCGGCGTTCGCGGTCGAGTGCGGCCTGGCCGCCGGCGATGCCGTCCGCGTCGAGACCCCGGCCGGCCTCCGCGAGGTCATCCTGCATCGCGACGCCGGCCGCATCAGCAGAGGAACTGTCAGCATGGGCCGGCCCGTCCTGGCGCCGGCCGACATCCCGGTCGTGGCCGACGGCCAGCGGGTCGTGGACGCCGCCTTGCGCGTGGGCGAGGAGACGCTCACGATGACGTGCGTCGGCCTGGGGAACCCCCACGCCGTCTTTTATGTGCCGTCGGCCGAGGACTGGCCGCTGGAGACGTTGGGCCCGGCGATTGAGCACCACGAGCGGTTCCCAAATCGCGTGAATGTCCATGCGGTGCAGGTCGTCTCCCCGGACGAGGTGATCGTCCGCACATGGGAACGCGGGAGCGGGCCCACGCTGGCCTGCGGCACGGGCGCCTGTGCCGTGTGCGTGGCGGGCGTGCTGGCCGGCCGGACAGGCCGCCGGCTCCTGGTCCGCGTGCCGGGCGGCGACCTGGAGGTCGCGTGGCCCGACGAGGCCGCCGACGTTCGTTTGACGGGCCCCATCGAGGAGGTCTTCCATGGGGAGTGGCCGGAGTAGCCACGCGTAACGGCAGAAGAGCACGTGCCGCGCGGTGGGCTTCCCAGCCCACCGCGCGGAAGATGCCGGCGGCACGCCGCGAGGCAGCGTTGGAGAGATGCGGGGCGAGACCGAACAGGAGACGCGATCGGCCTATGACGGATCGGTGTCACCAGACGGCTGAGCGCGGTGGGTCTCCGCAGCGACCGCGCTGTCTTTGGCCGGGGCAGTCGCGCGCGGCGGGCCGGGAGGCCCGCCGCGCGGCAACGCGCCGCGTCGCGTCCACCGCTTTTTTGGCGGCGGCGGTCGTCTTGGCGGCTCTCGTCGGGACGGCTCGGGCCGAAATCCCGGACTTCACCCCGGAGCAGATGGGCGGCACGCTGCGACGCTGTTTTTCCTCCGAACCGCAGAACCTGAATCCCATTACCGGCAAGGACCTGTACGAGAAGTACGTCAACGAGTACGTATTCGAGTACCTGATCGAACTGGACGTGGCCACCGGCGAGTTGGAGGGCGTGCTGGCCGAGCGGTGGGAGATCTCGGACGACGGCCTCACGATCACGTTCCACCTGCGACCGGAGGCGTGCTTCTCCGACGGCCACCCCGTGACCGCCGAGGACGTGGTGTTCAGTTATCGTCTGGTGCGGAATCCGGAGATCGACGCCCGGAGCCTGGCCTCCTACCTGTCGAAGTGCGAGCGGTGCGAGGCCGTCGACGAACACACCGTCCGCTTCGTCTGGAAGGAGAAGTACTTCAAGGTGGCCGAATCGTCCGGCAACATCTTTCCCATCCTGCCGAAGCATCTTTACGAGAAACACGTGGAAGTTGACCCGGAGGCCGACGAGGCGGACGTTAAGCACTTCAACGACCTGGTCCAGGGATTCGTCGGCACGGGACCCTACGTCTTTCAGTCCTGGAAGACGGGGCGCCTGATCACCCTGGTCCGGAACCCGAAGTACTGGGGCAAGCCGCGCGCGTTTGACCGGATCACCTTCCAGATCATCAACGAGGAGCAGGCCTCGGTCCAGGCGTTCCTTTCCGGGGACATCGATTACCTGTCCATCACGCCCGAATGGCGCAACAAACTCCAGGATCACCCCGGCCACGCCGACAGGCACGAGTTCGAGATCTACCGCTACAGCAGCCCGGCGGGCGGGTACTCGTTCATCGGTTGGAACAACGCCACATACGAGGTCGTGGAAAAGGCGGACGGTTCGACGGAGCGCGTCGCCCGCCCGCACCCGCTCTTCTCGGACTGGCGCGTGCGGCGGGCCATGACTCACCTTATCGACCGCCGGGCGCTCCTGAAGTACCTCTACTTCAACGTCGGAAAGGTGGCGACCGGGCCGTTCTGGTCCCAGTCGCCCCAGTACCCGCCGGAGGTCGAGCCCTGGCCGTACGACCGCGACGAGGCCGAGCGCCTCCTGGCCGAGGCCGGCTGGAAGGACCGCGACGGCAACGGCTGGCTGGAGAATGAGGCCGGCAAACGCTTCGAGTTCGAGTGGACCATGCCCTCCGGCCACCAGCAGACGATGGACCTGGCGCGGATCATCAAGGAAGAGTTTCGGCGGTCCGGGATAGACGTCCGGACCCAGTTCGTGGACTGGCCCGTCTTCGTCCGGACGCTCGACAGCCGCGATTTCGACGCCGTCATCCTGGCCTGGGGCGGCAGCGGCGCCCTGGAGAAAGACCCGTACCAGATATGGCACTCCGATGCCGTCGCCGACCAGGGCCACAACTTCGTCACGTTCCGCAACGAGAAGGCGGACCGCCTGATCGAGGACGCCCGCAGTGAAATGGACTTCGAGCGGCGGACGCGGCTCTTCCGGGAGTTCCACCGTCTCCTGCACCGGCTCCAGCCCTACACCTTCTTCATCGAGCGGGAGAGCCTGCGGGTGGTGCGGACGAGGCTGCGGAACGTCAAGGTCCACAAACTCGGGATGGATCCCGAAGAGTGGTGGATTCCGACCGAACATCGGCTCCGACGGCAAGGAAGCATGACACGCGGCGGCTCTCCGAACCGGCCGCCCGCCGGCAAGAAGAGGTTCTCGTGCGCCGGGGGAGCGGCGCCCTGCCGCGCCGACCGTCCGCGGGGCGACCGCAAACCCAACACCAGGAGCAGCGCCCCGTGAGAACCTACATTCTCAAGCGGCTGCTCCTGATCCTGCCGACCATGGTCGGCATCACGCTCCTCACGTACGCCATCGTCCGCCTCGCCCCGGGCGACCCGGTGGGCGCGATGATCCGGATGCAGGCCGGTGACGTCAATCCGCGTGTCTTCGAGCGCGAGGCCGACAAGATCCGCGAACGCCTCGGCCTGAAGGACTACAACTTCTGGGGCGCCGACCCCGACCGCATCGACGCCGCCGAAAAACTCGTCAACGCCTTTTACGGTTACGGGCGGTGGGTGTGGCACATGGCCCACGGCGACTTCGGCGAGAGCATGCAGCAGCGCACCACCGGGGGCAGCAAGGACCCCCTGGACCTGTACATCGAGCGGGCGCACGTCACCATCATCCTCCAGGTCATCGCCGAGGCGCTGATCTTCGCCATCGCCATTCCCGTGGGCCTGATGGGGGCGCGATATCGCGGACAGGCGTTCGACCGCGGCTCGACGGTCGGCCTGCTCGGCCTGTGGAGCATCCCCCGCGTGCTCGCAGGCACGCTGTTGCTGAGCCTGCTCGCCCGTGGCGGCATCGGCCTCGAGGCCTTTCCGTACGCCGGCCTGCACAGCGCCGGCAGCGAGCAGATGGGCCGGGGCGAGTGGTTCGTGGATACCCTCTGGCACGCCACGCTGCCCGTCCTCTGCCTCGTATACGGCGGCCTGGCGTACCTGGCGAAACTGGGACGGGCCAGCCTCCTGGAGAACCTCCGGGCCGACTACGTCCGCACCGCCCGGTCCAAGGGGCTGCCCGAGCGGCGGGTCGTTTACCACCACGCCCTCCGCAACAGCCTCCTGCCGATGATCACCACCATGGTCATGATGCTTCCCCGGCTGCTGGCTGGCAGCGTGATCGTTGAACGTATCTTCACCATTCCCGGCATGGGCAACCTGTTCGTCAGCGCCGCCACCCAGCGCGACCTGGCCGTCATCATGTTCGGCACGCTTGTCTACGGCACGCTGACGCTGCTCTCGCTGCTGCTGGCCGACATCCTGTACGCCTGGGCCGACCCGAGGATCCGGTATGACTGACGGCCGCACAAGCCCCGATGCCACCTCGGTCATACCCGGCGGTGAACCCGCCGGCCCGCCGCGGACGTACGGCTCCATCGTGTGGGGCCAGTTGAAGAAGCGGCCGTCGG
>CAYTJE010000013.1:0-30271 GCA_964437855.1 uncultured Anaerolineales bacterium
CTGGAGGCGGAGAAGGCGTTCCGCCGGATCATGGGCTATAAACACCTGTGGATGCTGAAGGCGATCCTCGACGACGAGCCCGCGGCCGGCACCGATGCGGCCTGAGAGAAAAAGCCATGTGCCGCGCTCGAACAGCGCGAGACGGACACGCATGAGGGGTTCTCGAAACGAGGGTTGCCGCGGAAGCCAAGGAACGGTACGATGCCGATCAGCCGCCCCGCTAACCTTCAACTGTCAACGGGACACGCTCCGCGGCGAGTCATGGGCGAACACGGCTCTGGATACGGCCATGCCTTGGCGCCGGGCGGAACGGGCGTTAGCCGATTATAACGCCGACATCGCCCGGGGCGAGAGCGTCTTCGATGCAGCCCTGAACACCTTCGGCAAGAACTTGCCGCTTGTATCGGCGGGGTGGGGATTGGGCGAGGCGATTGAAGGACGTGTTAAAGGAGGTGTCGACCACGGCCGGCAACTCAATTGGGGCGATCGGGGAGGGCGCATAGCCAACTTCGTGGCCGCCGAAGCCGCGGGCGCCGCCGGGGCTGCGGCTAGAAGTAACGTAAGCGCCAGTTTCAGAAGCGGCCACGGTGGTTTGCGCATTAGGGGGCCCAGTAGGTCAATGACGGTGAGAGTGCGTAGCGGCAATGTAAATCTGAATTACTATAACGCGAAAGGCAACTACCGTTTGGACTCCCACCCCGTTCCCAGCGGCTCCAAACTCCACTTTCACACTCCGTGGCGAGATCCACATTAAATGAGAAACAAATCTTCTGAAGGTTTTTGGCAGTGACCGGAGACCGGAACCATGGCCAGAAGAAATAGCCGCAGGATTAAGGTCAAGCGGAAACGTGCATGTGGATCCCAAAAACAAGAGCACGCACACGTAACTGTGGCCATAGAACGCGGTGGCCCTCAATGGGTTTCCTATGCTGCCCTGCAGCCCGATCGCCGCAAAGAATGGGATGCGTTTGAGCAGATCCTGATACGCTTAAGTCAGGGAATGCAACTTTACGTCTCCGGGTCTTTTCGGCACTGGCCAGAGACCCTTCACGAGCGATTCGTTATGAAAAAGGACCACGAGGGGTGGACTGGCATGTGCAGAATAGGAAGCGCTGAAGAGCTCCATGGCTTGCTGGTTGCCAACCCTGATACCGTTGGGTACGGATATCTTGTTACAAAGTCAGCACTTAGCGAAAAGGAGGCTTTCCGGATAGTCAAGCGACATCATGGGTGGTGGGGCGGCCGTGATATGGATAACTGTATTATCGAGGCTTGCCCACTCGCCTTCTGCGGCATAGAGGAATGCATTGACCGGGACTGGTTTGGTCTTGAATGTCGCCTAGAAGATTATCAGCATATTGAGCAGGCGATAGCCGATACTCTTAAGCAGTTCAAGTTAATATAAATACGCTTTCTATTTGTTGCACGGACAAGCAAAGCGCGGAGGCTCCAAGGAATCGCAGCCACCTTGTACTGTGCCCTTGCCCGACTTGCGTGCGCTTCACTTGCAACGCCCTCGCGCGTTAGACGCAGCCAGCGCTGAATGTTTCTAAAGTTCGCGACATCACCCCCCCCCCAGTTCTCGGCAACCGCGTCACCTCCGACGGCGCCGGCGGCGACCCCGACGGCGACTGCACCGATTCCGACGACGAGCACCTGTATTACACCCACGACGCCAACTTCAACGTCACGGCCCTCCTCGACGGCACGCCCGGCAGCCCCGCCTTCGGCGACGTGGTCGAACGGTACGTCTGCGACCCTTACGGCAAAGGCCTCCTGATCTGAGCCTTACTTCATGGCGAATGGCGGGCGGAGGTAGACGCCAGGGCCCTTGTGACCAAATTGTGACCACGCCAGAGGACAGACAGCCAAAATCAGGCGCAACCACCGGCAACCAAATGCACACCGTAAATCCTTGACGACACAGGGCTTATCGCATAAGGTGCGTGCTTTCAGGAACTTACAAAAAGAGGCGTGTTCGAATCCCTCCTTCGGCACCACTAAGTATTTGTCTTGCAAGGGGTTACGTCAACCTCCTCCGGGCGGTCCAATTCTGTTTCGTCCGGGGGTGTTACCAAATTGTTACCACTTTCGGTCGTGCTGACCGCACGAGCGAGGTTCTCCGCGAACGGGCGGCACGGCTCGCTCACCCCTGCGTCAAAGAGGCCATACGCGGAGGAGGCGATGCAGGGCGAATCCGCCTGGAGCGATGCCGCCGGTCGCGAATCGGGCCGCCTCGTCCGGCAGAACCTAGGGCTGGCCCGTCACCTTGGCGTGCTGGAGGGCGGCCCAGGCCCGCCACTCGGGCCGGTCATCCTGCTCCATCACCTGCTCAAGAAGCGTTCGGACTTCGTCGGTGCGGTCGCCGCGGCGGACGAAGGCACGGGCGAGGTTGGCGCGGTAGTGGACGTTGCTCGGGTCCAGGTCCAGCGCCTCGCGGTAGTGATCGATGGCGCGGTCGAGTTCGGCGGGCCGGCCCAGTTCGGCCGCACGCTCGAGGACGAGGCCGAGGTTGTTGCACGGCTCGGCGTTCTGGGGCATGAGTCGCCGGGCGGATTCGAACTCCCAGGCGGCCTTGTACCACTCTTTCTGGAGGAAGTACACCTTGCCGAGGTTGTTGTGGGCGGGGCCGAAATCGGCATCGGCGGTCAGCGCCCGCTGAAAAGCGTCGGCCGCCTGGTCGAGTTCGTTGCGGCCGAGGTGCTCCAGGCCTGCCTCGTTGTGGCGCTTGGCCGCGTCGGTGTCGTGCCCCGGCTCGGCCCGGACGGTGCGATATGTGCCGCCGGACGCCGGGCCCGTGGATACGTTGGCGCAGCCCGCGCCGGCCAGGAGGGTTCCCGTCACGCACAGCCACACAGCCAGCCTGCTGCCCATAGGTTCGCTCAATTCCCGCGTTCGGCCGCCGTGGGCGGCGCATACAGAAGATACGTAACCGTTGCATCGACGTCCCAGGCGCCGGTGCCCTCCTCGCCGTGTGGGGCCTGCAGGCGCAGGTCGCGCACGCTCAGGCCGGAATCCTCGGACAGGTGGAAGAGGAAGGTCGCCGCCTGCTGAAGCGTCACGCCCCTCAGGGCCAGGGCCGTGGGCTTCTGCATGTACGGCGAATCGCCCACGCGGCGGGCGGACTGCGGAAACACGCCCGCCAGCGCCGGCCCGACGAGCCGGGCCTGCCGGGAGGCGGCCTCAATCCGGTCGCCCAGGGCCTGGACGCCCAAGGCCTCGGTCGGCGCCACACGGGCCGCATCGCGCAGGGCCGTAATGGCCCGGCCGAGCCTGCGGCACTCGGCCAGGTCGACCGACGCCACCCGGGCACGGGCGCGCTGCTCCCGCATCCACAGCACGTTCCACGCGGCGGCGGCGGCCAGCAGGGCCAGCATGACGCCGATGAGAATCGCCTGCCGTTTCTGCGGTGCCATCACTCGGCCTCCCTCACCGCCGTTAAACCCGGCCGAGGCTTGGCGGTAAACAGAAAACTGACGCCGTGGTCCTTGAGCGCCTGCGTCTTGGGCGGCTCCACCTCGTAGAGGCCGGTGTCGCGAAGGGCCACGGCCAGGCGCTCCGCCTCCACGTGGCTCAGCGCCTCTCCGTCCACGCGGATCAGGTCCGGCTGAATGTTCAGGTCCAGAATGCGATACCGCAGGTCCTTCGGCAGGCTGGCGAGCACGCGGCGGAGGTGTTCGAGGGCCGAAACGGCCGCCGCGGCCTGGGTGCCTGAGTCCGGGGCGCTCGGCCCGCCAAGGTCCGCCAGTTTCCGCCGCTCGCTGACCAGGCGATTGCGCACACTGCCCGGGACGCGCTGGTTCGGCAGCGCCTCCTTGAAGACGTCCACCTGCTGCTGCACGTACCGGCGGCCAAGCGCGGCGTACTGCCGGCCCCGCCACTGCATGACGCCCGACAGGCCGATCAGCAGGACGGCCGCCGCCGCCACGAGCGCCCCCACCGGCCGGCGATACACCTGGTACGGGTCCGGCGGCGCGAGGGCGTCGCGGCGAAGGTCGATCCACGGCGAGGCAGACCCTTCGAGCAGCGCCGTCGCCCGAAGCGCCGCGGCCTGCTCGCCGCCGACGGCCGGCGATACGGGTTCGAGGTCGGCCCCCGCAGCGTCCCACGTGTGGGGGGCGTCACCGGGGCCGATGACGGCCACGCGCGGCGACGGGTCTCCCGTGGCGGCGCAGGCGGCCAGCCGCTCGCTTACGGCCGCGTCATTTGCGGCCAGCCACCACCAGCGCACCGGCCGGCCGTTCTGGAGTTCAACGAAGTCGTACTCCGGCGCGGCCGGCGCCTCATCGCGTCCGCCGCCGCATACCAGCACGGCCGCGACGCCGGGATACTGCTCGGCGGCCCAAGCGGCGGCCAGAATGGCGGCCGGGCAGATGTGCCGCACGCGCACACCGGCCGCCTCGAGCGCACGGACGATCGCGCCGAGCCGGTCGAGTTCCGCACACACGCCGAGGGCCTCGCCGGTTCCGGTGTCCACGTAGTCCCCCACGACGTCCTCGGACGAAATCGGCAGGTGCTCCTCGAGCCGGAACCCCATGGCCCGGCGGCGGCCGCCGCGCTCCAGTTCGTCCGTGCCGATGACGGCGCACAGGCACCACGCCGAGGGCAGCGCGAGCGCAACCGGCCCACCCGTGTAGCCGTGATCGGCCAGATGCTGCCTGACCGCGGCCGCGTAAGCCTCAAGCGAGGCATCGTCGTTCCGCGGGACGGCGGCCACGTGCACGTCGCCGTCGCAGACGGTCACCGCACTCCAGGCATCGTCGTTCGCGAAGAGGATATCGTGGCGGTTCATGGTGTCGCGGGCACCCCCGGCGGCGGAGGAATGGCCAGTTCGCGCGTTTCGCTGCCGACCTTCACGGTGACCTTAAGGTCCTCGATCCGCGTCACCGTGAAGCCGCCGGCGGCGTCGTCAAGGGCCTGGCCCTCGGCACGGAGTTCGATGGAGCCGTCAGGCTTCTGGAACATGGCCAGCGAATGGCCCGGCTCAATGGCGGTGCCGATGAGGCGGACGGTCAGCGAGCGGGCCGCCCGCGGGCCGGCCTTGGCGGCGGGGCCCGCGCCGGGCGCCGCCGGCGCCGCCTCCTGAAGCGGCTTGCGCAGGTCCGCGGCACACAGGCGGAGGAGTTCCGCCAGCGCCGCCTTCGATGGGCCGGCCTCGGCGCCGGACGGCGCGCCGTCCGGCAAGGCGGGGGCACTCGTACCTGCATCGGCCGCGGCCGGTTCGGGCGCCTCGACCTGCACCGGCAGGGTCAACCCGGCCGCGAGAACGGCGGCGGCGCCCAGGCCGACGAGACCGGCGGCCAAGGCGATGATCTTCTTGCGTTGGCGGATGGTCATGGCGTCACCACGAAAACTCGTAGTACTGGCGAAGTTCCTGACCGTCGGCGGATCCGGCCGCTCGCCCGCCGCCCGACACGCCCACCGCCAGCGTATGCCACGACCGGCGTTCGCCCTTCGCGACAATCCAGAGGCCGTGGCACGTGGACGTATCGGTGACGTATTCCCGGACCTTCTCCCGCTGGTCATCGTCAATCTCGTCGAGTTCGGCGAAGACGGCGTCCAGGCCGCGGTACGGATCGCGCTGCCGGGCGGCCAGCAGCACGGAAACCACGCTGCGCCCCAGAGCCTGCTCGCACGCCTGCATCAGGACCTCGGGCGGCGCACGGCGGAGGTTCACCTTGCCGTCGCCCCAGCACGTGACGGCCGCCGCCAGGCCCGGCTCCTGCGGCGTACCGACGAGCCGCGCGGGC
This sequence comes from uncultured Anaerolineales bacterium, assembly GCA_964437855.1. GTDB lineage: Bacteria > Planctomycetota > Phycisphaerae > FEN-1346 > FEN-1346 > BS750m-G62. Next base: position 5,751 of record CAYTJE010000013.1, read on the forward strand.
GAGGCCTTCTCGAAGATCTGGCCGTACGCGCCCACCTTCACCGGAATCGCCCCGGCGCCGGAGGCCTCCTGCCCGAAGGCCTGCGTGCGCAATTCCAGAGCCACCGTGCGGCCGTCGGCGCCGACCTGGCGCATGATGAACCGGCCAATCGCCGATTGGGCGCGGGCCTGGCCCAACTCCTCCACCATGCGGTTCAGGTTCACCTTGGCCTGTTCGTCCGTCAGAACCAGTTCATACTCGATGCCCGCCAGAAGGCACGTGACGCGGCGCTCGGGCATGGGTTGTTTGCGATACCGTTTCATCGGCTTGCCGCGGGCATCGCGGCCGCGTTCCGCCTCGTCGAGCAGGTCTTCCGCCCGTTCGAGGAGCACCGCTCGAAGGCTGGTGACCGCCCAGCGGCGCTGGAGTTCCTCGACCGCCCCCCTGCTGGCGAGGGCGCCCGCCAGGCTCCGCCGCGCCAGGGCCGTCAGGGCCACGCCCGCCAGGAACACCAGCACGAGCGCCACCAGGAGAACGAAGCCGCGTTTTCGTCGACGATGCCTCATGCGCTTCCGCCGGATTGAACCGTGACGACCCGGTCGTGGGCCGGCTCCGGCCGGTCGCCTGTCCAGGCCCGGAGCCGCCAGACGGTGACGCCCTGCTCGCGGCTGCCGCCGAAGAGGGCCTCGGCGTCCTCGGCGTCCAGGGCCGACCGGCCGAGCATCTGCCCGTTGCGGGCCTCCCGCGCCACGGCGTCTTCGCTGACGTACCACCGGTCCTTGATCAGCACGCGTTCGGCGGCCGGCACACGCTGGTGAAGGCCCGTCTTGTCGAGGACGAACGACTGGTGGTTGACGTAGGCGAAGTCCGGCGGCGGCGCCCGACGGGTGCGCGCAAGCGCGCCTGCGGCGCCGCCCGACTTCGGCCGTGACGCTGTGCCGGCGGAGCGCGCCGCAGGGGCGTCGCCCCGGTCAACCTTGACCACGAGTTTCGTGACCTCGAACCGCCTGAGGCCGCAGCATACGAGGTCGCGCTCCACGTTCTCCGTGCTCCGGAGGTCCAGGGCCTCCTGACGCCGCACGAGCCAGTGACGCCCGTCAATCACCTCGATCCGGTACAGCACGCGAACGGGGCGATGCGTGCGCCGGCGCGACGGGCCGGCAAGGGCGGCGAACCCCGTCAGCGCCAGTTCGTTTTTCCGGCTCGTATCCACGGCGCCCGCGTTGTGCAGGTCCTCCCGAAGCAGTTGCATCCAGGCCTCGAGGGTGCCCGGCTCCGGCGGCGCCTCCACGGTCTCGCGGCCGCCGGCCGTCCGCTGCGGGGCGACGCCCTCGGCGGCGCCCGGCGCGCCCAGGTCCCCCACGACCGCCAGTACGGCGATCATGACCACGGCCGTCAACGCCGTGGCCAGCAGCAGTTCGAGCAGGGTAAAGGCGCGCGGGCGTCTCACGGCGACTCCTCCCCGGCCGGCGCCCCGTGTGGGCGGGCCGCCGCCTCTTCGCCCGCACCCCGGGCGCCTCCGGCATCCTCGCCGCGCCCCGCCTCCGTTTCACGGGTGTCTTCGCCGCGGTCCGGGGCGGGCAGCACGAGGTCCACGGTCACGAGGGTATCGACGGCCTCGTCCGGCCTCACGGCGCCGGGGTCGGCCTCGCGAATCTCAACGCGGACAACGCGGCCCCCGAGGCCCTCGATCTCCCGGTTCTCGACAGCGCAAGTTACCCAGGCCAGCGACTCATCGCCCTCGATGAGCCCCTGCCGGCCCTCGGGAACGCCTTCCTCGCTCGTCCACCAGCGCGTGATCAACTCGTCGGCGGCGCGGACGGCGGCGTTCGTGCGCTTCGTCAGGGCGATCTGGCGCGTGTGGCCGGCTTTCGCCATGACCACGCACACGAGGATCGTGCCGAGGATCGCAATCGCCGCCATCACCTCAACGAGCGTCAGGCCGGCCCGCCGTGAGCAGCGTGAACAGGTTGTCGACGTCATCGTCATCATGACCCAGAACTCTCTGGCCCGTGAGCCCGGAGAAGACCACCCACTCCGTGCCGTCGCCGCGGCCCTCCGCGCCGCCCGAGCCTCCGCCGTCGTCCTTGCGCGCCAGCCGCACGGCGTAACTGATGCTGCGGCCGGCGTCACCGTAGCCGATCTCAACGACGCCCGCGTCGTACTTCACGCCGGCGGTCGTGCGGCGGGCGTCCTGCGGCGCGTCAGGCCCCGCCGGAATCACGATCCGGTCGATGCGATACCCGGCGGGCATACCGAGCGAATGCCCCCGCACCTCGTCGCGGTCCTCGCCGAGGCACGCGCGCACGACCCGCTGGCGGTCGAGGTCGAACCGCAGAACGCACGGCCGGCCGAGACGCTGCGCCGTGAGCCGGGCCATCCGGTCGGCATGGCTGATCCGGCCGACGGCGTCGGCCCGCGACCCCCGCCGCGCATCCTCGGCCAGCGACCACACGGTCGCCCCGGCCAGCAGGGCGAGGAGCGTGACCACCGCCATGACCTCGGTCAGCGTGAACGCGGCTCGGCGCACCGGTCAGACCTCCGGCTCCACGTCGCCCAGTTGCCAGGAGAAGATGTCGGCGTCAATGCCCTCGCCGCCCTCCCGGCCGTCGGCGCCGAAGGTGAACACCTCGAACGGCTCGTCGCGGGCCGGGCTGTTGTACTCGTAAGGCCGTCCCCACGGGTCCGTCCGGTTCTTGAGCGGCAGGTTGTCGAGCCCCTCGTCGTTGCCGGGGTACCGGCTGTGTTGCAGGTAAAACGCCTCGACGGCATCGACGATGGTGGCGATGTCGGACCTCGCGCGGTTCCCCTTGGCGGCGTCCATGTAGCCCGTGACCTTGATCGCCACGGCGCCCGCGAGAAGCCCGATGATGACCACGACCACCATGATCTCGATGAACGAGAACCCCGGGCGGCGCCGGGGCCCCGGCCCCGCCCGCCTTGCCGCACCTTCATTCGTTGTCAGCCTGTCACAGCACATCGCCGGCCTCCAGAATGGGCAGGAAGATCGCAAAGGCAATGAACCCCACGGCCACCGCCAGCAGGATCAGCATGATCGGTTCCAGGAGCGCCGTCAGGCGGCTCGACGCGATATCCACCTGGGTATCGTAGTCGGCGGCCAGGTTCTCGAGCATCGTCTCGAGCCGCCCCGACGCCTGCCCCACCGCGAACACCTGGATGACGAGGGGCGGGAACGCCTCCGTCGTTTCGAGGGCCGCCGCGATGTCGCGGCCGGCGTACACGGCCTCCTCGCAGGCGGCCAGCGCCCGGTGCAGGACGCGGTTGCGGACCGTCCGCTGGGCGATCTGGACCGCGCGGACGAACACGACGCCGCTCTCAAGCAGGGTGGCCATGACCATGGCCATTCGCGCGATCGCCTGCTTGCGAATGAGGTCGCCCAGAAGCGGAATCCGCAACTGAAGCCGGTCCCATCGCAGGCGGCCGGCCTCGGTCCGAAGCACGGCGCCCAGCGCGGCCGCGAGGACCGCGAGCGCCAGCACCAGCGCCCACCACCAGCCGATCAGGAAGTCGCTCACGGCCTTGACGATAACCGTGGCGGCCGGCAGGTCCCGGCCGCTCTCCACCAGCACGTCCAGCAGGTTCGGCATGACGTAGGTCACGCTGAACACGCCGAGCGCCAGGCCGACCACCATCACGATGCACGGGTACATGAGCGCGGAGACGATACGGTTCTTGAGGCGGGCGGCCCGCCGCCGGAACTCCACCAGCCGCTCCAGCGCCGCGTCGAGCGTGCCCGCGTTCTCGCCCACCTCCACGATGCTGGTGCAGAGTTCGTCGAAGAGCACCGGCTGAAGGCCCATGGCCTCGGCCAGGCTTCCGCCAGCGGCCACGTGGTCCCTGAGCAGGAGAATCGCCTGCCGGAACCGCCCCGTGTGCTGGCGGGTGATCGTGTCGAGCGCTTCGAGCAGCGGAATGCCAGCCGCGAGCAGCGTCGCCATCTCCTGCAGCAGGCCGGTCACCTTGCCGGCCTGCCGGGCCTTCAGGTACCGGGCCAGGAGGCCCTCGCGGCGGTCGGGCCGGCGCTCGACGACGTCGTGGATGCGGAGCCCCTGGGCCCGCAACTGGTCGCGCGCCTGGCGCGGCGAGTCGGCCGCGATGGTGCCCTGGATGGCGCCCGGGCGCCCGCTGCCGTTTCCGCTGGCGGTGTAGGCGTAGACAGGCATCAGAAGGAGGCCCTCACCGAAACGCGCATGACCTCTTCGAGCGTGGTCTCGCCGGCGGCGACCTTCATAAGGCCCTCCTCGCGCAGGCTGTGCATGCCGGCCCGCCGGGCGGCCTCGTTGATCTCGGACGCCGTCGCGTGGGCCTGGACCAGCCGGCGGATGTCGTCATCCACGGTCAGCAGTTCAAAGCACCCCGTGCGCCCGTGATAGCCGGTGTCGCGGCAAACGACGCAGCCCCGGCCCTTGCGGAACCGCGCCTGTTCGGCGGCGCTCGGCGCGTAGCGCAGCGTCTCCAACTCGGCGGGGTCGGGCGCGTACGGGCTCGCGCACCGGCCGCAGATGCGCCGGACCAGCCGCTGGGCCAGCACGCCCACCAGCGAACTGCTCACCAGGTACGGCTCGATGCCCAGGTCCAGGAGGCGCGTCACGGCGCTGGCGGCGTCGTTGGTATGGAGCGTGCTGAAGACGAGGTGCCCCGTCAAGGCCGACTGAATGGCCATGACAGCGGTCTCGTGATCGCGGATTTCGCCCACCATGATGATGTCCGGGTCCTGCCGAAGGACGCTTCGCAGGCCGCTGGCGAAGGTCATGCCCTTCTTGATCGCGATCTGGATCTGGCTGACGCCCTCGAGTTGGTACTCGATGGGGTCCTCCAGGGTGATGATATTGCGCTGCTTCGAGTTGATCTGCCCCAGCGCCGCGTACAGCGTCGTGGTCTTGCCGGAGCCGGTGGGGCCGGTCACGAGGATCAGGCCGTGCTCGACGCCGATCAACTGCGTGAACCGGGCCAGGGCGCCGCGGTCCATGCCGAGTTCGCCCAGCGTGTACAGGCGCACGCTCTTATCGAGCAGGCGGATGACGACGCGCTCGCCGTGACTCGCCGGCACGGTGGAGAGGCGCAGGTCGATGACGCGGTCGCCCACCTGGACGGTGGCCCGGCCGTCCTGCGGCAATCGCTTCTCGGCGATGTTCATCCTGCCCATCACCTTGACGCGGCTGACGACCTCCTCCTGAACGCCCTTGGGCAGGTCGAAGGCGTCGAACAGGACGCCGTCGATGCGCATGCGGACGATGACGCGGTCCTCGTACGGCTGCACGTGGATGTCCGACGCCTCCTGCTGGACGGCCTCGAAGAGAACGAGGTTGACGAGGCGGATGACGGGGGCCCGGTCGGAGACGTTGAGGAGGTCCTCGCGGCCTTCAAGGCCGGCGATCTCGTCCATGACGGCGTTGCGGTCGAGCGTCTCGACGAACTCCTGGGCGGCCCCCCGCTGCTGGCCGTACGCCTGGTTGATGGCGGCGGCGAGTTGCTCCTCGTCAGCGGCCACGGGGCGGATCGGGCCGCCGAGCCAGCGGCGCAGGACGTCGCGGGTCTGCTGGTCGGCGGGGTCCGCCATGGCCACGCACATCGGGCCGGAATCGGCCGCGAGCCCCAGCACCCTCTTGTGCCGGGCAAAGTGGATGGGCACGCGCTTCAGGAAGAACGCCGAGGGGTGGGCGCCGCCGAGGTCGATCGTGGGCGCACGGGCGCCGTCGCCCCGGGGCGCGGGCCGAGCGACGGCCTCCCCGCCGGCCATCGGGCCGCCGGGGCGTGCGGGATCGGGGTCCCTCTTCGCCTTGGACTGCGAGGACAAGATCATCACCGTCTTTCCATCGTGCATCCGCCGCCCGCGCCGGGTTAAGGCCGGCGCCGCCCCCCTGCCGCGCGCGGGCGCATCCGGGGGCTCCGGTCGTTTCTCCGTTTTAGTACACGGCCACCGGCTCGCTGGCCGGATAGTCTTCCGCCAGGTCGGCCCGCCCGGCCGCGCTGCGCGAGAGCGCCTTGAGGTCGCGGAACTTGTCGTCGCGCAGAATCACGGCGCGGATGAAGACGAACAGGGTGGTCTGCTGCACCGTATCGCTTCGGCGCGAGAAGAGGTACTCCAGGCCAGGGATGCTCCCGAGAAGCGGTATCTTGTTGACGACCTTGGAGGTGTTCTCGCGCGTGAGCCCCCCGACGACGATCGTATAGCCGTCGGGAATGGTGGCCTCGCTGGTCAGGGAATTCGTCTGGCGCGAGGGGGGCAGGGTGGCCGTCCGGTCGTCGTTGAAACTGCTCAGGGTGATGTCGTACTCGAGTTTCAGGTGATCGCCCTCGCTGATCTGGGGCGTGATCTTGATGTTCGTGCCGGCGGCCGTGTAGCCGCCGAAACTGGTGGTGGCCACCGTCGTGGACGCGTTCACGCTTTCAAACGGCTCCTCGCGTTCGCTGACGAGCGTGCCGGTGGCGTTGTCGTTGATGAGGACGCTCGGCCGGGCCACGACCTTGGCCCGCGAATCCGTCTCCAGGGCGTAGACGACGGCGTTGGCCGTGTCGGCCCCCAGCAGCGCCCCGTTGAAGCCGATGCCCGGGTTGACGGCAAACGTGCCGGTGGCCGGGTCGCGCGTCGTCAGGCCGAACTGGGAAAAGAGGAGCATCGTGCCGCCGTCGACGGTGCTGTCGCCGATGAGTTCGACGCCCAGTTCGAACCCGTCCGTCGTGTCGAGGACGACGACGGTGGCCTCGACGAGCACCTGGGGCCGCCGCACGTCGAGCCGGCGGATGAGGCTCTCGTACACGGGATGCATGGCGGGCCGGGCCACGACGATGATGGTGTTGGAGGCCTCGTCGGCCATGATGCGGGCGTTCTTGAGTTCGACGCTGGTGCGGCGCGGGGCGGGCGCCTGCGGGCCGGCCGCCGCCTCCGCGCCGGCGGCGTCGGCTTCGCGGTTCACCTCGGCCTCAGTGGGCCCCTTGATGACGAGGCCGTCGGGCCCGCCGGCGGCGGCGGAGACACCGTCGATGCTGAGGTCGGCCAGCCCGGCCTCGCCTTCGATGCTCTGGAGCGTTTCAAGGACGTCGATCGCCTTGGCGTTCTTCAGTTTGTAGAAGCGGATGGGGCTCTGGGCATCGGCCATCGGCTTGTCCATCATCCGGCAGAGGTCGTCCACCTGCTTGTGGACCTCGGGCGTGGCGGTGACGATCAGCAGGTTGGCGTCGCGGTCGGTGACGGACTTGTAGAGGCGTTTGGCGGCCACCTCGCCGATCAGTTCCTTGACGAGGCCGTCGACCTGTTCGGCCGACGCGACGCCCAGCGGATACATCTTCGTCTCCAGGCCGAGGGGGGCGTCGAGGGTGCCGATGAGGGCGACGACCTCGTCCACGTCCTCGGCGTCGCCGACAACGGCCACCTGGTTCATGCGCTCGTTGGCCACGATCGTGACGTCCACCGCCGGGGCGGCCGCCGCCGTCTTGGAGGTGGCCCGCTCGGGTTCGCCCCCCCGCACCTTGCTCTTGGCCGCAAGCAACTGCGTCACGTGCTGCGCCATGGCGGAGGCTTCCTGGTGCGTGACGGTGACGAAGCGGATGACGGCCTCGGGCCTGGGGCGGTCAACGACGGCCAGGAGGCTTTCCAGACGCGGCATGTTGCCGGCGTAGTCGGTGATGATAACCATGTTGCTCTCGGGCAGCGGCGTCAGGTTGGCCGTGGCGGCCGAGAGAAACGGCTTCAGGACGGCCTCGAGGCGCTGCGTGCCGGCATGCTTGAGTTCGAAGACGCGCGTCACCGCCACGGCGGGCCGCTTCTGGAGCGACACGTCCGGGCCGACCTCCGGCCCGATGGCCTTGACGGTGAGTTGCTCGGCGGCCTCAATGCGCATGAGGCCGTCGACGCCCGTGGGAACGATCATCATGCCCTTCATCTTCAGGACGCTTTCGAGGAGCGTCATGAGCGAGTCGGCGGGCACCTTGGTCGGGGCCTTGATCGTGACGCGTTTGCCCACGATCTGCTCGTCGTAAATGAAGTTGACGCCCTGCCGCTGGCCCACGTAGTCCACGAGGGCCTTCAGTTCCAGGTTCTCCTGGAAGTTGAGCGTCACCATGCCGGGCGAGGCGTCCTCGGCCGGCGCCCGGGCGACGGCGTGCGGGCCGGTCCGGGGCGGGCCCGCGGCGGCCGCCCCCGTGCAGCAGGCGGCCAGGCCCATGCCGAGCACCGCGGCCGCTCTCAGGATGTCTGCAAACGGTCTCATGGTCATCTCCAGCCGGCCACGGCGGTCTGCGCCGGCCCTCTACCGGTTCTTGGCAACGCGTTCGACCTGCTCCAGGTACTCCTGGATGTTGTCGCGCGGGTTCAGTTGCTGGGCCCGGCGAAGCAGCGGCAGGGCCTCGGCGTACTTGCTTTCCTTGACGAGCAACTGGGCGTGGCGGACGAGGGCGTCGGGCTCGTACTTCTCGATGCTGGCGGCGCGTTCGAAGTAGAAGACGGCCTTCTCCGTCTGGCCCTCGCGGCCGTAGTGCTGGCCGAGCAGGAGGAGGGCTTCGCCATCGAGGGGGTCGAGCGCCACGATTTCCTCGAGCACGCGGACCTCCTCCTCGCCGGCGCCTTCGGCCACGGCCAGGCGGGCGCGGAGCCGGAGGAGCCCCTTGCGGTCGTCCTTTTCGAGCCGCTCGCCGCGGAGCCGCTGGATCTCGTCAATCAGGCGGCGGGTATCCTTGAGCGCGCCGCGTGCGGTGAGCACCCTGGCGGCCCGGATGGCCCGCTCGGCCGTGCACTCGGCGTCCTCCTCCATGGCCCGCACGTAGGCGGTGACGGCGAGTTCGAACACCTCCTGGTTCACGTAGATGTCGCCCAGCATGTTGAGGCTCTCGGAGGTGGACTTGCCGAGGCGGTCGACGAGTTCGAAGTTCTCGGCGGCCTTGAGGGGCTGGCCGAGGCCGATGTAGGCGTTGGCCTGGAGGAGCCAGAGGTCGGCGCGGTCGGGCTCGTCCTCGATGAGGCGGCCGCACAGCGCCACGGCGTCGGCAAAGCGTTCCTGCCTGAAGAAACTCTGGGCGAGGCCCATCTTCCAGTCCATCGTCTTGGGGTCGAGCAGGATGGCCTGGCGGTAGGCGGACTCGGCGCAGATCTCGTTTCCCGTGCTGGAGTAGGCGAAGCCGAGGAGGCCGTAGGTCAGGCCGTCGCCGGCGCCGAGTTCGATGGCCTTGTTCATGGCGGGAATGGCCTTGGCGAACTCGCCCTGGCGGACGTGGATGAGGCCGAGGTTGCGCCAGGCGCGGCGGAACTTGGCGTGCTTGGCGACGGCCGCCCCGTACGCCTCGGCGGCCTCGGGCAGTTTCTCCTGCTGGAAATAGATGTTGGCCAGCGTGAAGTCGAACACGGCGCTCGACGTCTTGCCGCGCTTCTTCTGGAGCAGGCTGGCCGCTTCGTCCATCTTGTCGGACGCGATCAGCACGAGCACCTTCTCCATGGCCTCGCGCTCGTCCAGCGTGACGCGGGGCTCGATGTCCGTCTCGGCGATGTAACTCTCCGTGAAGTCCTTCCGGAACCCCGGGTCGTTCCACAACTGGAGTTCCTTGTCGCTCAGGCGCGACTCGGGGGACGGCACCGCCAGGACGGGGTCGCCCACGTCGGCCGGCCCGTAGGCGTCGGCGTCGGCGCCGCGGTCCCGCCAGGAGCCGCAGCCCGCCGCCGCGACGGTCGCAGCCGCGAGCGCGAGGCCGAGCAGCCGGAAGATGCGCCCGGGGCGGGGCCGAACGTTCTGCTGGGGCGTGGAGGCTTTCATGTCATCGCACCTTCGGAAACGTGATGGGGACGCGCATCCGGAAGCGGACGGCTTCGCCGTTTCGCTTGCCGGGCTCGAACTTCCACTGCTTGACGGCGGCGAGGGCGGGCTGCTCGAACACCGGGCCGTCGGAACTCTGGACCTTCGGGCTCTCCACCCTGCCCTGCTCGTTCACGATGAAGATGATGTAGACTCTGCCGGGCGCCTTGTCGCGGACCTTGCCGTTCAAGACGGGGCTTGGCTGGTAGATGACGCGCGGCCGCTGGTCCAGGTCGGCCATGGAGAAGATGTCCTTGACGGCCTGGGCGTCGGCCACCTTGGTGCCGAGGTTGGCGACGATGTCCCCGCCGCCCCATCCGTCGCCCACGCCGCCGGGGTTGAGCGCCAGTTCCAACTGGCTGAGGTCGAGCGGCTGCGACTCCTTCATCTCAAGTTGCGGCTTCTCCTCGGGCTCGGGCTCCTCCTCGGGCTGCTCCTCGATGGGCGGCGGAGGCGGCGGGACGTCGCCGCTGGTCACGGTCTGAAGGACGAGGTCGTCGTCCAGCGGCTTGTTGATGGTCTGCATGAACGGCAACACCAGGAAGAACGCGAGCGTGAGCAGGATCGCGCCGACGGCCACGACCACCCGGTGCAGCACTCCTCGAATGATGCCGCGCGACTTGCGCCTTCGCATCGTGTCGCCCTTCAGCCTTTCATTTTCCTGGTGGCAATGCTCACCTTGGTGGCGCCGGCGAGTTTGGCCTCCTCAATGACGCGCACGAGGACCCCGGAGTGCGCGGCGCCGTCCACCTGGATGATGACCGGGATGTTCTCCTTCTGAATCATGCGTTTGACGAGCGGCTGGACGCCGCTGACGCCGATCTCGCGGTTGGCGTAGACCACCTCGCCCTTGGGCGTCACGGCGATCAGGATGCTGGTCTTCTCGAGCCTCTGGCTGGAGGCGGCCTGGGGCCGGTCGACCTCCACGCCGGTCTCCTCCACGAACGTGGTGGTCACGATGAAGAAGATGAGCAGGATGAAGACGCAGTCCATGAGGGGCGAGATATCGATGCCGCCCTCCTGCGTTTCCTCGCCCAGCGTTTCGCGGAACCGTCCCATGGGTATTCCCCGTTCAGGTACAGGCGGCGCCCGGCCGCGGGCGCTCAGGTCCTGCCTTTCCTCGTGGCGACGCTCACCCTTTTGGCGCCGCCCTGCTTGGCCTCGTCAATCACGCGGACGAGCAGGGCGGCCTGGGCGGCGGCGTCGGCCCGGATGACGACGGGCGTATCCTCTTCCGTGAGCATTCGCTTGACGTGCGCCCGCACGCCGCTGAGGCCGGCCTTGCTGCCGTCGCAGATCACGTCGCCCCGCTCGGTGAGTTCGATGATGATGGTGGTCTTCTCGTTGGTGCTGGCGCCCCCGGCCTGCGGCTTGTCGACCTCCACGCCGCTCTCCTCCACGAACGTGGTGGTCACGATGAAGAAGATGAGCAGGATGAAGACGCAGTCCATGAGGGGCGAGATGTCAATGCCGCCCTCGCTGTCCTCGTCCGACGACGCTTCGCGAAACCGTCCCACGGTCATCCTCGCTTCTTATCGTGCGTCACCTGCGGTCACGGCCATCCGGCACCGGCCGGACGGCCCGCTCACGCCACCGCCTTGCGGGCGCGGAGTTTCCGGTACAGCCTCTGGGTGCACACCGTTTCCACGTGGGCCAGAAACGCCTTGTACCGCTCGTGGAAACGGGTCAGCAGATGCTGGAACACGAGTCCCGGCAGGGCAATGACCAGGCCGGTCTCGGTGGTGACGAGGGCCTCAGAGATGCCCTCGGCCACCAGCCCCATCGTCTTCTCGCCGCCGGACCCGGTGGCCAGGGCCGAGAACGTGGCGAGCATGCCGGTCACGGTGCCCAGGAGGCCGAGCAGCGGCGCCACGCCCACGCAGATGCGGATGACGCGCAGGTCGCGCTCGAACGGCGCGACTTCGGTGGCCTGCAACTCCTCGAAGAAGGCCGTCGTGTCTTCGAGCGACTTGCCGCCCATGGCGAAATCGAGCAGTTCGCCGATCGCGCCCCGGCGCTTTTCCGGGTGGTCAATCCACAGCCGCCACCGCCTCTCGGGCACAAACGTGAACTGAAGGCACTTGCCGCCGAGCCTCAGCAGCACGTGCATGCCCATGGCGAACATCACCAGGGCCACGATGGCAATGGCAATCATGGCCCATCCGCCCGAGACCCAGATGACGGACGCCTGCTCCCAGAGGGAGCGGATCTGCTCAACGCCCATCAGCCGGTCCCAGACCGCCCGGATCGACTCGATGATGGCATCCATATCGAACGTGCCGTCCATCCTGCACCGCCTTCACGTACGGGGCGCCGGCCCCGCCCTGCCGCACGCCTCGTGCGGCTATTCCCTGTTGAGGGCCTCGCCGGTGCCCAGTTCGACGTATCCGGGCTCGTCGGCCATGCTCTCATCCGCGTCGTCGCCGAAGCCGGCGTCGATCGGGCCCGCGTCGCCGTCGGCGTCGGCGCCCGGATCCCGGACGGGCGTCTGGGGCTCCTCGGGCGGCTCATCCGGGTCGGGCTCGCGGTCCGCCGGCCTCCCGTCGACGTCGCCGGTGCCACCCGTTTCGGCGTAGGGGCTCTTGCTGATCTGGTTGGCGAGCGCCACGGCGGCCTTCTCCATCTCGCTGATCACGCCGCGCGCCCTGCGCGAGAGGAACGCGTACAGCAGCAGCGACGGAATGGCCACGATCAGGCCGAATTCCGTGGTAATGAGCGCCTCGGAGATGCCGCCCGAGAGCGTCTTGACGTCGCCGGAGCCGAACACGGTAATTAACTTGAACGTGTTGATGATGCCGGTCACCGTTCCGAGGAGGCCGAGCAGCGGCGCCGCCGAGGCACTGATCGCGATGAACGGAAGCAGCCGCTGCACCTTGAGTCGCGTGGCCAGCACCTGCTCGTACATGATCTCCTCAATCAGTTCGCGGGGCTCCCTGCGATGGTCGACGCCAAGCGTCAGCATCTCGCCCGCAGGGGAGTACGAGAAGACCCGCTGCAAGGCGTGCCAGGACAGGCCCAGCACCACGCCGCACCCCCCCACGAAGGCCCAGATGCGGTATTGCGGCTCGACGAAGTCGAGGCGCTCCAGGAACCCAAGCGCCTCCGGCCGGTACCACTGAAGGCCCCGGTGCACGCCGTAGCCGATGAGGGCGCCGAGGGCGCCGCCGAGCAGAACATCCCGGATAAGCCGCGGGCGGACCTTGGCGACGGCCGCACCTTCCTGCGTCACGGCCTCGTCCTCATGCCGCGCGATGGCGTTCAGCAACGCCCGCATCCGCCGGGGCACCGGGCTCCGCAGGAACCCCAGCCGCACCCACTTGTAAAGGGCCACGAGAAGGGCGATGCCGGCCATCGTCAGAATCGGATACATGACCGGGCCGCCCTTGCGGATGTGCTCGACCAGGGTCTCCTTGGTGGACTCGATCTTGTGGGCGTTGCCCAGGGTGGGGTCTAGGGGGAAGCGTCCGTCTTCGCCGTGGACGACCCTGGCGGCCATCTCGGCGTCCGCGGGGTTGCCGAAGGCCACGATGGTGGGTTCGAGCGACCCGAGCCGCTGCTCGGCGGTGCCGACGGTCTGGCCGTCCATCGACCGGAAGAGGGCGGCAGGTCCGACGAGCAGGAAAGTGCCGGCCTTGACGAGGCCGCTGGCCTCAACGGCGGTGCCCTCGAATCGCGTGCCGCCGAGGCCCTCCTCCAGGCGCCCCAGCGATTCGGCCAGGAGCACCGTCTGGGCCTCGTACTTCTGCTCGTCGGAGAGGTTGCTGTTCTCGGGCGCGAGTTTGGCCGCATCCAGCACGTCGCGGTAGCGTTGGACTTCCGCGATGTGGAGGCGGGACTCGAAGTTGCGGACGTACTCGCCGAGGAGGTTGGAGAGGTAGGTGGCCTCCTCCTCGCGCGACTTGATTTCGTTACGCAAGTTACTGAGGTCCAGGGTGCGGGTGTCGAGCAGCCGCGACGCCTGCTGGTGCTCGCGGCGGACGTCGGCGAGTCCGGCCTCCAGGTCGCTGAGTTTTCTGCTCAGGGGCAGTTTCTCGGCGGCGATCTGGTCGCGCAGGCGGGTGAGTTCCGCCAGGCTCTCCTGGAGTTGCCGCTGCACGGTGGCGGCGGCGTTGCCGAACGAGGGCTTGTCCTGCCCGGATTCCGCCTCTGCGCCGAGCACGGCCGCTGGGGCCAGCAGGCACAGAAGCCACGCCATGTGTGTGGTTTTCACGATACTCCCCCGGTTACTCGGTCTCGATCGGCAGCCTCACGAAGGAGGCCACCTCTTCGTTCTTCAGAATGGCAATGACCCGGGCAATCTCGGGCGCGGCCTCGTTGGCCGGCTTCCAGAGCCAGCCGTCTTCGGTGGCGGTGCCGACGCCCGCCATGCGGCCGTCGGCGCTGGCGTAGTACGCCTGCCCGATGCCGACGTAAACGGTGGTGACCTCGGCCGACTGCCCCCCGTCGAGTCTGCGGACCTCGGGCGTCACGGTGATCTCGCGGTTGAACTTGTTGACCTCGTTCAGGATGCCCACGATGTTCTGGAATCGCTCGGAGAGCGAGAGTCTGGTGTCGTTGGGGTCCTCGGGAAACCGCTGGCTGAGCGGCTTGACGCGTTCGCGAATCGGTTCGGGCAGCCGCTTCAGAAGCGTCCTGGTGCGCTGCTCGAGGGAGACGACGGTCCGGCCCAGGGCGGCGGAGGCGCTCTTGAGTCTGTCGTTGGCGGCGGCCAGTTCGGCCCGCTTCTTGTCGGCTTCGGCAATGCTCGCCTCGGCCTCGCGGATCTTGTCGCGGACCGACTTGACCTCGCGCTCAACAAGCCCGATGCGTTCGTTGAGCACTTCGCGGCCGAGGGTCCAGTCGCGGTTCTCCTTGGAGATGATCTTGCGGGTCTCGACCCACTTCTCGATGGCGGCGCGGGTATCCTCGACCTTGGGGCCGCCCTTTGCTTCGGCATCCGCCTCGGTGGCCTGGGCCTTCTCCGGGGCGGCAGGCTCGGCCGCGTCGCCGGCGCCTGGCGCGCTCGGGGGCTCCCCGGCGCCCTCTGCAGCGGGCGCGGCCGCCAGCGCCGGGAAGCACAGGATGAAGGCCAGCAGCAGCGCCGCAAGGGCGCGCCGGCGCCCGCGGCGATGCCGCGTCCGGGCCCGGCCGCCGGGCCGGTGACTCAGGACTTCCGGTTTCTCATGCATGCCGCACCGCCTTTTGCTGGACGCCCTGCCGGATGCCGGCCGCCGGGGCGCGTCAGAACGTGAACTCCGCGCTGATGCCAATGGAGTATTCGATACCTTTCCTGTAAGACGTCTTGAGCACGTCGGCGCCGATGTACCCGGAGCGGTACACCGTTTCGATGTCCGGGTCGGCGAGGTTCTTGGCCGCGAACTTCACCTTGATGTACTTGCCGAGTTTCTGGGTCACACTGACGTTGAGCGTGCCGTACTCGAGTTCGTAGACGTTGGGGATGAAGTTGCCCTTGGACTGGCCGGCGCCGGCCACGAGCGTGTCGCCGCGCACCGTGTAGAAGACGGCGAACTGCGTGCCGGTCTGTTCGATGTCATACGTGGCGAAGAGGTTGTAGAGGAACTCGGGGGCGTTGGTCATGTCGCGGGTGGGCATGGGGGCCTGGATGTTGGGCTGGGTGAACTGAGTGGCCTCGTCGGCCGGCAGCGTGACCTGGGACTCGATGAGGGTGGCGTTGGCGCCCAGGGTCAGGCCCTTCAGGACGTCCCAGAAGTGGCCCACGTCCTGCCGCACCTCGAACTCCCAGCCCTTCAGGGTACCCTCGGGGTAGTTGACGGGCAGCGTGAACACGTAGTTGCCGGCCACGCGCTGCACGTACTCGATGGCGTCGGTGACCTCCTTGTAAAAGTACGAGACGCTGACCAGGCCGCCCTGGTAGGGTGCGTAGTCCAGGCGCAGGTCGTAGTTCTTGACGGCGCTCATCTTCAGGTCGGGGTTGCCGATGAAGACGGGGCCGCCCAGGTACTCGGCCTGCTGAATGGGGGTGAGTTCCTTGAAGGTCTGGCGGGCCACCGTCTCGCTGTAGGAGCCTCGGAACTTCAGGTCCTTGATCGGCTTCAGTTGGAAGCCGATGGAGGGCAGGATGTCATCCTGGTTGAACTTGACGTTGGCCGCATCCGGGTCGTTATCGAACGACACGAAGTCGTTCTGTTCGTCGTCGTACCAGGTGGCGTCGTCCTCGTAGATGACGGTGGTGGCCAGTTCGGTGGTCTCGTATCGGGCACCGCCGATGAGGTTCAGGAAGGAGCACAGGGGCAGGTCCATCATGTAGTACCAGGCGGAGATGTTCTGCTCGCCCTTGTAATCGGCATCGAGGTACGGCGGGCCGTCGCTGATCGGGTTGATCGTCGGATCCCAATAGTCGCTCCAGAACTCCTCCCATTCACCCAGGAACTCGCCCGTCGCGCCGAAGTTGCTGAACGAGTCCTGGTCGTACGAGCGGCGGACCTCGTCGTTGAAGACGCCCAGTTTCACGTACCCCTCGTCGCCGCTCCATTGCTCGAAGGGGAACTTCACGTTCATGAACCACTGGTCGCTGTCTTCGACGATCTCCTTCCAGGTCCGCTGCAGGTTGCCCATTCGGAAGGTGGCATCCGGCTTAAGCGGCAGATGCCTGGCCGGCAGGATGACCGGCTGCGGCCGGAACGGCGGGCGGGCTGGAAAGTAGAGCGGCGGCAGCCACTTCGTCCCGAACTGCCGCTTGTCCGGCTCGTACAGGGTGGCCGCGTTCTGCGCCATCGTCCAGTCGATCTCCGGCGGCAGGAGTTCAAAGACGCCGTCGATGCCCAGTTCCGGAATCTCGAGCGTGTGCCGCCCGCTGAACTGGAGCGTCTCCGTCGTCCGCTCGGAGTACGCCAGGGTCTGGTTTCTCAGGTACATGGCAGCCTGATTCTGGATGTTGCCCGGGTCCTGGAAGTCGTACCGGTCATACCCGGGGAAGAAGTACTCCTTGCCGCGGGTATCCTCGGCCAGCGTCACCTCGTCTTCCGCCACGCGGGTGTACATGTAGGTCAGGCTCAGCGAGTGGTTCCCGATTTCGGCGCCCAGGACGCCCAGGGCCCCCCACTGGACCTCCTGGCTGGCCTGGGTCACGTCGAAGAGCGAGGTGTTGAAGGTCCCCTGCTGGGGCGTTCCCTGGCTGTACCGCGGGGTCATCCGGGCGCCGGGGTTCTCGACCCACCAGGAGTCGTCGATGCCCTCATCGAAGTAGGAACTGTCGCGCTTGTAGTAAAAACTGCCGAAGCCCCCGATCTTCAGGCCCGTGTCGAAGGTGTGCTTGCCCCCGCCCGCCAGCGACCAGTCGTAATCGAAGGGGGCGTCGTCACGGCTGACGCCGACGGCGCCGCTCCAGGGCCCGTTGGGCTGGGGGTCCCGCGTTTCGTCGCCCCAGAAGCTGACACCGCCGCCCTCGTAGGAAAGGAAATCGCTCTCCTTCTTGGGCTGCGTGTTCCAGGCCGAGCCCAGTTTCAGGCTTAGCGTCGTCTGGTCCGGAATGCCCTTGAGGATCACGTTGACGGCGCCGCCGGAGGCGTCGCCCTGCTGGTCCGGGGTAAAGGTCTTCGAGACCTGAATGCTCTCGATGACGGCGGCGGGGAACTGGTCGAGTTGAACGGCCCGCTTGTCGACGTCGGCGGTCGGCAGCCGCACGCCGTTCATCTGGGAGTTGACGTACCGGTCGGGCAGGCCGCGCACGACGGCGTACTTGCCGCCGTCCACGGTGGCGCCCGACACCAGCCTGAGCGCCGCGGCGGCGTCGCTGGCCCCGGCCCGACTCATCAGGTCCGACCCGATGGAATCCATGAGCGCCGGACTTTCCATACGCAGACTAAGCAGCGCCGCCTCCGACCCGCCGCCGATCTGCAGGTCCTGGGCGACGAATTCCTCCATCTCGGTGAAGTCGCCCGTCAGGTACGCCTCGACTTCCGTCATCTGGCCCGCCGACACCACCACGTTGCCCCTCACCTGGCGGGTGTACCCCGGTTTCGAGACGATCAAGGTGTAGGTGCCCGGGGGCACCTGCTTGAAAAGGAAGTTGCCCTCCTGCGTGCCTGCGGCCTTCTCGCCGGTCTCGGCAATCACGACCTGCGCGAGCGGCAGCGGCGCCTCAAAGTCCTTGTCGTACACCAGGCCTCGGATCGACCCTGCCGGCTGGGCGGCGGCCACTGCGGCCGTCAGCAGCACCACGGTCCAGACCGCACCGCGCAGCGTATGCCCGACCGTCCCGGCCGGCGGAGTCGCTCTCGGCTGTAGCACATCCCGATCCACAGTTGCGCGTCAAACTCCAGGCGCCCGGGCCGCCGGCGGTAAGCGACGGCTCGTGCGCGTTTGCGGGCCGGCCCACGGCCGCTTCTCCGGCGACCCGGCCGCGGCGGCCGCCCGCTCGTGTCCGGCTCCACCCCCCTGCCACCCCCACCTGCCCGGGCGTCACTCCGCCTGCCCGAGGCTCTCGCGAATCTTCTGCATGCGGGCCCAGAGGTCCGAATCCGGCTCGACGGCCGCGGAGGCCATCGAGGCACAGGTTGCGGCCAGGTCCTCGGCCCGCGTGCGAAGGCTCGGATTCGCCACGCCCTCCTCGACCGCCCGCCGGTACACCTCCAACGCCCCGGCCGCGTCGCCCATCGCCTGAAACGCCTCCGCCAGCGGCCGCAGCGCCTGGGCCCGGAACATGTCGATGATCTCGTTCTTCTCGGCGTCAAACCGGGCGAGCGCGGCCCTGGCATCGGCGAGCGCCTTCGCCTCGTCCCCCGCCCGGAACCGCGCCGTCGCCACGTCGGCCACCAGCGGCACGTAGTACTCCAGCGGCCACCGCGTGCCCTCCATGATGGCCTGCGCGTCGTTGACCAGGGTCAGCGCCGTGGCTTGGTCCGCGTGGGCGACCGCCGAACCCGCCATCGCCAGCAGCAGGTCGATGCGGATGCCGAGCGGCATCGGGCCCCAGGAGGCCCGGACGATTTCGTCCACCTGCCGGCGCTCGACGGCGTTGTCGTAGAAGCGGTCGTACAGCCGCGTCGCCGCCATGAGGGCGTTTCTGCGAATATCGAAATGCTCGGACGCCAGAAGCGCGCTGAGGCCCGTCATATGCTCCTCGAACGATCCTCTGTCGGCGCTGCCCGCCAGGGCGCCGGCCACTTTGCCGGCCTCCGACGGCTCCACGCGGGCCGCATACCGGCTCGCCTCCTCCATCTGCCCGAGGCGGACGCAGGCCTCGGCGATGCGGACGCGCACGCGGTCCCACCGCCACTCTTGGTCGGGGTCCTTGCCGTGCCTGGCCGCCAAGTCCAGGTACGGCTGCACCTGGTCGGCGCCGTATCCGTTCCCGGCCATCCAGCAGGCAAGGTCCGCATAGGCCAAGCCGCGGCGCCAGTTGGGAATCTGCTCGATGTATCCGAGGGCCCGCTTCGGCTGGCCCAGTTCAAGGCACGTCTCAACGACCTCCTGCTGCGCCCGGGCACGGTTCTTGACGTGCGGGTTGATCCAGATGGCGGAAGCCGTGTCGAACGCCAGGTCCAGCAGCTCAGACTGAAACGCCGACAGCGGCGCCTCCTCGAAACTTCGCGGCGCCGCGCCGGCCTGGTCCTTGGCCTGCTGCTCGCAGCCGCACGCCGCTACAAACAGCGCGCCAGCGGCCAGCAGCCGCAGTATAGGGCGTCTGGAACGCATAATTCGTCCCTCTCCAGGTGCTCAAGAAGACCTGATGGCAGGCCATGACGGAGCCTGCCATCAGATCCTCGTGTCAGTTCATGCTCTCCTGCGAGCAGCGGTTACAGCGGACGGACACGGTAGAGTTTGTTGCCCTCAACCGTGCCATAGTCCGCCACGTTGACGATACCGCCGGTGCCGTCGACGATGGCGAACTGCGTCCACTCGTGACCCGTGCCCGACTCCTCGATCACGTACTGAACGCCGGCGGTCGTCTTGAAGGACAACACGGAGGCCTTCAGTTCCATGGTCATCTCGGAGACGGTCGGGTTGGTCTGACCGGCGTGGTAGCCGTAGGCACTCGAGGCCGTCCAGCCAAGGAGCCAGTTCACGTCGGGGCTGAAGCCGCCCACGTACTGAACCTGGGTGTAGAAGCCGTCGTCCGGGGGCAGGCAGCGGTCTTCAGCCGCCTCGTTCCGGGCGCGCGGGTCGAGGCTGACCACCGGCCACATGCTGAGGCCGCCGCGGATCACGTTCGCGCCGTAGCCGATGGCCGCGATGGGCGACTCGGAGCCGTTGACGTACGGAATCACGAGGTTGTTGTTCGGGGCGCCGCTGCTGCCGCCGGCAACCGTCACGCCGACCGCGTCGGAGGTGGTGTGCCAGGTGATGGACGTGGTGTACTTGATGTTCTTCCTGGTGCTGCCAAGGCAGTTCGAGGAAGCCGTCGTCTTGAGGAGGTTGGCGGCCGTATCGCGCGGGGCCGCGAGCAGCACGCTCCAGTTGGCATAGCCGACCGTCTTGTTCACACCGATGGCGTCGACAACCGTCCCGAGGTTCATGGTGTTGAGGTCGATCGTATGCTCCGTCACCAAGCCGCTGCCGGTGTCGGCCTTTAGAAGCATGATTTTGCCGGCCGTCACCTCGACCTCGGCGGCAATGGCGCCGCCGGTGGTGTCGCGGTTGATCTTCTTCAGGCCGTCGTAGTCCTTGGCGCCGCTCGAGTAGGTGCAGTCATAGATGATGGAGTCTTTGATCTCGGCGAGGTTGCCGGAGACCTGGGCCGCGTAGAACGCCGGCACGTCGCCGACGAGGATCGGGCCCTGGTTCGGCGTGGGGTAACTGTCGACGTAGTAGGTGTACGGGGTGGTCCAGGTGGCGGCCCACGTCAGGGTGCCGTTGTAGCCGTAGCCCTGGGCGCCGTCGCCGTCGGTACCGTCGTTCTGGACGAGGTTCTCACCGAGCGTCATCCAGATGCAGTTGTGGTACTGGACGCGGGCGTTGTCACGCCAGGCGGTGCCATGGTCGCCGCCCTCAAACTGGCCGATGGTGGTGAAGTTGTAGATGCACGCCGTGGTGCAGGGCTGGGCGTCGCTGTCTTCAGCGCCGTCGTGCTCGAAGCAGTTGTCGCCGACGCCGGAACCCTGACCGGCATCAATGCTGTAGCCCTGGACGATGAGGCCGAATTGGGCCTTGCCGCGCCACCCTTCGTCAAAGTCGAACGAGTCGTCGCCGACGTTCCAGATGCTGACATACTTGTAGTTGACGGCGCCACCCCACGTCTCGATGCCGTCGTCGACGTTGTTCATGATCTCGACGTGGTCGACGTCGGTCTCGCGGCCGACGCCGCCCATCGAGAGGCCGTTGAGTTCGTCGGCCAGGCCGAGCACTTCGCCGGCGTAGCGGACGGACATGTAGTGGATGGCGCCGCTGTCGTCGTCGTCATCGTTGCCGCCGTAGCGGGTCCAGTCGGCGGGCCGGCCGCCTTCGCCGACCACGAGGCCTTCCATGCGCTTCTGGTTGAAGCCGTCCGGAATCTTGGTGTTGTCGGCACCGAGCAGCGACGGGTTGACGGCCACGCCGCCGTAGTGCGAGGCGCTGATGTAGCCGCGGCCGAGGACAGCCACGCTGCCCCACTCGTTGCAGGCCTCCCGCCAGGTGCCGGACTTCGGATTCTTGCCGGTCGGGTGGGTGGCATCAGCGGCCCAGGTGGCCACATCGTTGGCCGATGTGAAGATGACGGGGTCCGTCTCGGTGCCGTTGACGAATATCTGGGCGCCGCGGCAGACGACCAGGGAGCCCTGATTGGCGCCGGTGGTCGTGGCGATGACGGTGCCCGGCTCGATGATCAGGGTGGCGCCGGGCTGGACGTAAACCTTCGACTGCAGGTCGTAATGGTTGGTGTTTCTCCAGACAACGGGGGCGCCGGGCATGATGTCCGAGTTCACAACGATATGCGCGGCGCCTGCCTGGCCGGCCAGAAGGGCCGCCAGCACGGCAAGCATGGCTACGCTCTTAGCAGTTCGCATCATTGCTCATCCTTTCCTCGTACGTGCGTTGAATTGACCCGCATGCTGCCCTGGCAGGCCAATGATCAGGTAACGGTTCGTCCGGCCTCATACGGCACGGGATGCTGGGTTACGGTGCGTATTCGGTTGTTACCGGCTGCGGCGGCGCCGAAGAGCCGCCAGGCCGCCGCCGACGGCCAGGAGAAGCAGGGTGGCCGGCTCGGGCGCGGTCACGTACCCGGCGTCGCTGAACCCCCAGGCGGTGCTCTGGTCGAAGCCGAACGTATTGAAGTCGGCCTGCAGCACCTGCTGGAGTTGAACCACGCCGAACGGCGCGTTCGGGCCCGGCTCGGTCGCATCGATGTTCGTAACGGTCGGGAACCAGAACAGGAAGAGTTTCATGTTCTGGGCAAGCCCGTTCGGGCCGTACTCGAAGTAGTACGACGCCGACTCCATGTACTGGTTGGCGCCGTAGTCACCGGTCATCTCGTACCACTCTTTGACCGGCCCGCCGAAGCCGCCGAACTGGCCTTCCACGATCCAGTCCTCGGGATCGAAGAGGAAGGTGTCGGTGGGGGCGTTGCCCGCCAGGGGCAGGCCCGCGACGCCGTCGTTGTCACGGTCGACCACCAGGATGGTCTTGCACGGGGCCGCCGGCGTGTTGTCGGCGGCATCGTTCATGTTGTAGTAGAAACCCGAGAGGGTCACGCCGGCCTGGGCGGTGGCACAGGCGGTCAGGGTCAGCGCGAAAGCGATAAGTGCGGCCTTCTTCATGGTATGCTCCTTTAGTTCCTGTTACGCCGGTACGTCCCTAGTAGGGCCTGATGGTCTGGATCTTGCCGCCGGGCTCACTGGCGCCCTGACGGAAGATGTAGCCCGCGGCCGCGGGAACGGGCTTCGTGCCGCCGTTGCCCGTCCACTGGCCGAGGAAGGTGACCCACTGGAGGAGGTCGCCCTGCCCGCCCTTGTACAGGCCGGGGGTCGTGTTGCTGTAAAGGACGATCTCGCGGCCGGCCACGCCGTTGAAGCCGCAGAGGTTCACGGTGGTGCCGACCGGGTACCCGCTGCCCACCAGGACTTCATTGGCCGCGCCCGGAGGGGCGTAGTAACTGGCCACGTAGTCCGGTATCGTGCCCGCACAGGCGAAGACGAGCGTCTTGGAGGCATGCTTGTTGCGCAGGATGAACATCGTCTCCGGCGGGATGACCACGGCGGCGCCGCCGCCCGACCACCCCGTGAAGAAGGGCGTCACCTGGTAGGTGTACAGCGAACCCTTGCCCATCTTGTACGTGTCGATGGCGGTGTTGTCGAACACCACGATCTCCGTGCCCGCCACGTGCGTGAGGCCGAGGCCTTTGGAGGGGAACAGGCTGCCGATCGTATTGTGCCTGTAAATACGCATCGCGCACCCGTTGGTCGCCAGGCCCGCGATGGCCGCACTGGAGAGCGTTACGGAATTGGGGTTGTTGCTCTGAATCGTGCTCCAGAGCCCCGACGCGCCGCCGTCGATGAAGCGCACGTACCACGTGCCGCCGCTGTAGTCGAGCCCGGTGAGATCTTCAGCCACTGAGAGCGTGGCGCCCGCGGGGGCGGCGTTGACCGTCAACGTCTTTTCGATCCGAGGGTTATACGGCACGGTCAGCAGCACCTCCGTCTGCGGAGGCACCTGCATGCTGTAGTAACCCGGCATGCCGGGCACCGCCTGGCCCAGACTGGCCGACCCGGCCGCCAGGACCAGCAGCACCGCGACTGTCAGTACCTTTGCCATTGTGTTCATGTCGTTGTTCCTCATTGGTTATCCGTTACCACTGTGTCCAGCCCTGCGATGTATCCGGCCGTACGGCGTACGACAGGCATGGTCTAGCGAGTGGAGCCCCCAGGTGTGGAGAGAGACTGCCCCTCGCCGGTTAACCCCTCATTAAGGCGACTTTACCGTTCGGTTAATCCATTCCACCTCCTTTCGCTCCGCCCGGACATACCATGGCTCTCGCTTTCGGCTGTTGACCCCCCGGAGCCCACCTGCAGGCTGTGCCAGCCGCATTTAGGCCGCCACCGGCACTTAGGCGGGACGCTCCCGAGTCCTGGAAGTATAGCCCACGCGTGCGCAGACTCGGTTAGGGCTGCTTGTCGTTTGCGTTAGAGATACAGCCTTGCGAGTACCCGGCACCCGGCCGAAGACATAGCCATGGCTGTCGGCGCGCACAACGCCGACTGCCTGCTCCTCTCAGCCTTACCGGGCACGCGGGTGGCAGCGGTCGGGCGGACGGTTCGTGCGGTGCACCAGACCGCGACGGGCGGGATTGTCAGGATTCTCGTGGACGGCGCGGCGTTCAGGCCGGCGCGGGAACCGGCGGGCCGCCAGGGAGCCGATGCCTGCGCCGAGACCATCGGCGGTGCCGTGGAAGTGGCCGGACGCCTCGTCGGCATGCCGACGCCACCTTCATCGTAGCTGCGCTCTCCGGCTGCTGCGCTTCTTCGCCGCCATGTTGTGCCCCGCCGCCAGCCGGACCGCACGAGCCGCACCAAACGCCCGCGAAATCAAACCGCTGGTAACCTGTGCGTCGGCACGGAAGGCCATGCGGCCTTTCAGCCGCCACCCGATTGAAGGCCGGCGGAAAACCCACATGGACGGCTGTAGACTCGTTCAGCACATGGCTGCTCACAAAATCGCAACAAAGAACGGCGCCCCGGCTGGCTGTCAACGTACCTCAAAGGCCCTGTCTTGCCCTCGTTAGACCTCATTGTACCCCAAGCCCTTGAATTCAAAATCCCGTGGGGCTTGCGCCCCGTGAGGGTTCGACTCCCTCCTTCGGCA
>CAYTJE010000014.1:0-30037 GCA_964437855.1 uncultured Anaerolineales bacterium
TCGAGCACATGTTCGTCGCCTCCACCCACGACTACATCCTGTTCTTCACGAACCGCGGCCAGTGCTACTGGCAGAAGGTCTACGACATCCCGCAGATGTCGCGGCAGGCCAAGGGCCGGGCCATCGTCAACCTGCTGGAACTGAGGCCGAACGAGTGGGTCGCCGGCTTCCACCCGGTGCGCGAATTCGACGACAAACGCCGGCTCGTCTTCGCCACCGCCAAGGGCACCATCAAGAAGACCGCGCTGTCGGAGTACGGCAACCCGCGGCGCGGCGGCATCATCGCCATCAAACTACCTCAGAACGATACCCTTATCGACGTCTCGATCACCACCGGCACCGACGAGATCGTCCTCGGCACGCGCGAGGGCATGGCCATACGCTTCAAGGAAAGCCACGTCCGCAGCATGGGCCGAAACGCCCGCGGCGTCCGCGGCATCCACCTCAAGAAGGGCGACGAGGTCATCGGCATGGCCGTCGCCGACTCGGGCGCCACCCTCCTGACCGTCTGCGAGCACGGTTACGGCAAGCGGACGGCCTTCGATGCGTATCGAATCCAGAGCCGCGGCGGCAAGGGCATTATCAACATCAAAAGCACCAAGCGAAACGGCCGGGCCGTCGCCATGATGACCGTCCGCGACGGCGACGAACTCATGCTCATCACGCAGCGCGGGCAGATCATGCGGATCGGCGTCGACGCCAAGACCATCCGGCCTATCGGCCGCAACACCCAGGGCGTCCGCGTCATCCGACTGAACGACGACGACACGCTCGTCGCCGTCGCCCGCGTCGCCGCCGAACCCGACGAGGACGACGGGGCCTAGCCCGGCGGCCTCCGCGTCCGGACCGTACGGGCCGCGCCGTTCCTCATTCTGCGTTCCTCATTCCCCGTTCATCATTGATGTTTCAGCGCTCTGCCCGCCGGCCTCGCATCCGCAGGACGCCCCGGTCAACCTCGACGGCCTCCAGGATGATCCGCCGCTTCCCCTTGCCGAGGGGCACCGGCTCGCCGCCCAGCGCATCCAGCGCCGCTTCGAGCACGCGGCGGTGCGGCTCCTGCTCGTCGGCGTCCGGGGCGTCGGCGGCGCCGTCGGCGCCGGGAAGGACGCCGGCCGCCCACCCCCGGACCGCGTCCAGGAACCCGCCGGGCATCGGCAGGGCGCCGAGGGTCGCCCCGGCCGGCTCGGCCCGCAGCCGCCCCTGACGGTCCGCCGACAGGCCGAACCACTGGCTCGCGACGACCCCGGACCACCCCTGTCCGAGGCGCGTCGCCAGGACGACGGCCCCCGGCTCGAAGCCGACGCGCAGGTGGGCGAGCACGGCGGGCACGGTCCGGCCCGCCCGCCGCTCCTCGGCCAGGAACTGGGCGATCCGGGCGTTGACCATCGCCTCGGTCACCTCCAGGTCCAGAGCCGTCCCGCCGCTTTCGTCCAGCAGCACGTTGCCCACGTGGTTGACGACCCGCCGGTCGAACCGGCGAACCGCCTCGCGGTCAATGCCCATCGAGGCCGTCCGCTCGTAGACATCAGGGGTGGACTTCACGAGCACGACACCGAGGGCCAGGACCAGCAGGGCCCCGGCCAGGAGGCCGCGGACGATGCGTCGGGTCCGGCGTTTCGGGGCGTCCCGTGCCATGGCGGCAAGTGTCGAACGCTCCTGCCGGGGGGTCAAGGCTTTTCGCGCCCCCGCCGCCCCCGCCGGCCGCGACGCGCAGAAGGCCGCCGCGCCGCCCTTTTCCGTTGACCCGGCGCCGATGCGTTATAGAATGATATACGAATCGGGGCGGCCCCAGCCGGAGTCCGAACAAGGAGGATCGCTGCCTTGAGCCAACCCGACCCCCTGGAGGCCGTCCAGGACCTGATCGATTACCGTTTCAACGACCCTGATTTGCTTTCGGCGGCACTGACGCACGCCAGCGTGGCGGACGACCGGCTGGCCTCGAACGAGCGGCTCGAGTTCCTCGGCGACGCCATCCTGGGCCTCGTGATCTGCGAGGAACTCTTCAGCCGGTTCCCCGATTTCCTGGAGGGCGACCTCACGCGCATCAAGAGCGTCGTCGTCAGCCGCGATACCTGCGCCCGCGTGGCGGACCGGCTCGACCTGGCCGAACACCTGAACCTCGGCAAAGGCATCATCGAGGCGCCGCACCTGCCGGCCAGTCTGACGGCCTGCGGGTACGAGGCCGTGGTCGGGGCCATTTACCTGGACGGCGGCCTGGAGCCGGCCCGGCGGTTCATCCTCGGTCATATGGACGAGGAGATCGACCGCGTCATGGCCGGCGAACACCGCCTCAACTACAAGTCGCTCCTCCAGCAGCACGCCCAACACGGCCTGGGGGCCACGCCCCAGTACGAGTTGCTCGACGAGAAGGGGCCCGACCACGCCAAGGCGTTCGAGGTGGCCGTCGTCATCCGCGGCCGGCGGTACCCCAGCGCGTGGGGCCCCAGCAAGAAGACGGCCGAGCAGCGCGCCGCCATGGAGGCGCTGCGGGTCCTGGGACGCCTGGAGGACGAAACCACGCCCATCGGCGAGCAGGCCGACCCGGACGGGCCCGATACCGACGGGCCGGAACAACCCTAACGCCCATCCCACACCAAATCGCCGCTAGAGCAGATTAATCCCGAATGGTGGCGCGGTGGTTCTCCGCAGGCCACCGCGCCTCATGGGTCCATGCTGCATGCGCGGCGGGTGCGGAGATTGACACGCCGGAGGCGGGCCCGCCGCGCTACTACGCGAACTTACAATGCTCTAATCACATCCGTCTGGGTGCGTTATCGGGTCATTGTTGTTCGGCTCTTCCCTGAGTGCGTCATCAATCTCCTCGTCAGCGTCCCGCCGGTCGCGCGGGCGGTCGTACGGGCCGCCGCGTTCCGGCTGCTCGATGCGGCCGGTCTGGCCGGGTTTCCACCGGTGGCGGGGAAACTTCGGCGGGCGGGGCCCCGCGGCATCATCGGATTTCGACATGATCGATCCTCCGCTTCCCGCGCGGCGGGTCGGGAGACCCGCCGCGCGGGAAGCAGCGCAGTCACCTCAGGTCCACCGGCGGCGCGGCGCCCCGGGCTCGCTTCGACATAATCAGTACTCCACGTGCAGGGCGCGGCGGGCCACGCGCCGGACCTTCCGCATCGAGACGCGGACGCCCAGCCCGGGCCCGGTCATCGCCCGGACGAACCCGCCGTACCCGAACGAGAGCCGCTCACGCGTCACGTCGGCCCGCAGCAGAACGGGGCCGTAGGACCCCTCCGAGAACCGGACCTGCCGGCCGACGAGTTCCAGGAAGATGCGGCCGGCGGCCGAGAGGACACCCGTCTCGCCGACCATGCATCCGAGTTGGCCGTCCAGGCCGGCGCGGTCGGCCAGTTCCGCCAGTTTCAGGCTCTGCACCAGGCCGCCGTTTTTGGAGAGGCGGATGTTGAAGAGGTCCACCTGCCCGCCGGCGACCAACCGCTCGGCCTGGGCGCAGGTGAGGAGCGATTCGTCCAGCATGATGGGCACGCGGGTGCGTCGCCGGAGGTCGGCCAGGGCGGCCTCGTCGCCCTTGGCCAGCGGCTGCTCGACCGCCAGGACGTTCCAGCGGGCCAGGCCGGCGGCCCGGCGGACGGCTTCCTCGAGGTCCCAGGCGCCGTTGGCGTCGACGCGGAGGGTTCGGCGGGTGGGTCCGCGTCGCCGGCGGAGTCCGCGGCCCAACTGGCGGTTGATTTCGGCCAGGTTGGCCTCGTCGCGTTCGGCGTCGGCGCCCACCTTGAGTTTGTAATCACGGAGCGAGAGCAGCCGCATCAGCCGGAGGGAGCGGCGGGTCCTGGCCACCGGCAGGGCGCCCAGCACGCCGCTCACACGCCGGAGCGGGCGATGGGGCCGGAGGCCGAAGCGGCCGGCCAGCAGGTCGGCCACTCGCCGGCCGCGCGACCGCCCGAGCGCATCCAGGTACGCCAGTTCGCACGCGCACCAGGCGGCGTTGTGGACGACGCGGCCGTCGTCGATCGGCTCGGCCGCCAGCGGCGCCTCGGCCGACAGGCGCCCGGCGTAGTGGTCGCGGATGACCTCGACCGCCCCGTCCACCGTCTCGCCGGTCACGTAGTCGCGGGGAATGCCCTCGCCCCACCCGACGGAGTCGTCCTCCAGGGTCAGCCTGACCAGGATGCCGGTGCTGGTCTCGCGCGCGGCGCGGGCGTGCTCGAAGCGGATCCGCATCGGGATGCGGTACGCCCAGACATCCAGGGTTCGCGGGCGCGGGGTCATGGGGGTCACAGTCGATTCTCCCGGGGAGGCGATTATCGGGCCGCGGCGGCCGCGCGTCAATCACCC
Organism: uncultured Anaerolineales bacterium; assembly: GCA_964437855.1. Classification (GTDB taxonomy): domain Bacteria; phylum Planctomycetota; class Phycisphaerae; order FEN-1346; family FEN-1346; genus BS750m-G62. The sequence continues at coordinate 4,306 of CAYTJE010000014.1, forward strand.
GGCCTGCCCCGAGGGTGGGAAGGAAGCGTTCGGAAGGCCAAGCGGCGCGGACGAGGGGACGGCGGCCCGGCGAGCCCGGCGAGCGGATCAGGTCGTCTCGGCGCCGGCCGGGGCGGGCGCCGTGGCGAGCGGCCAGTCGGCCGCCTTCTCGGCGACGGCGGCGACGGCCTCGACGACCGCGGCGTCGAACTGCTTGAACGCCGCCGCCCGCAGTTGCTCCAGGACCACGTCCAGCGGAAGGGCGGGACGGTGCGGGCGGTCGCGTGTCATGGCCTCGAGGGCCTCGGCCACGGCCATGATGCGCGCGCCCTGCGGGATGGCCTCGCCGAGCAGGCCGTCCGGATAGCCCCGGCCGTCCGGCCGCTCGTGGTGGTGGCGGATCAGGTGCACCTCGCGGCTGAGGAACGAGAGGCGGCCGAGGATCTTGACCGTGGCCGCCGGGTGCTGACACACCATCGCCCAGTCAGACTTGGTCAGGGGGGCGTCCTTCCAGATCGTCTCGTCGGGAATGGCCGCCTTGCCCAGGTCCTGCAACCGGGCGGCCCGCCCGACCAGGTCGATCTCATCGTCCTGCAAACCGAGTTCGCGGGCAATGGCGGCCGCGTACTGCGCCACGTGGCGCGAATGGCCGGCGGTGTACGGGTTGCGGGACTCGATGGAATCGATCAGCCGGCAGAGGTTGTCCAGGAAGGCGTGCCGGTTGCGCTGGCCGAGCGATTCCACGCGTCGCCGGAGTTCCCGGGCGCGCGGGGTGCTGGTGAGGCTGGGTTCGACGTTGCCCTGCTTGATGTCGTCCCAGACGACGACGCGGTTGCCGCCGAGGTTTTTGGCGCAGTACATGGCCTCGTCGGCCCATCGGACGAGCCGGTCGGGTGCCGCGTCGCGGTGGAGTTCGAAGATGGCGACGCCCGCGCTGAGGGCCAGTCGGATCTCGTCGCCCCCGTGGCGCAGTGGCGTGTCCTGAATGCGCCGTCGGACCTGGTCGGCGAGCATGGCGGCCTGGTCAAGTCCGGTCTCCGGCAGGACGAGGAGGAACTCCTCGCCGCCGTACCGCGCCACCACGTCGGTGGTCCGCAGGCGCTCCCGCAACTGCCCGGCCACGTGCCGGAGACACAGGTCGCCCACCTCGTGGCCGCGCGTATCGTTGATCGCCTTGAAATGGTCCAGGTCCATCATGACGACGGCGAGCGGCTGGCAGGCGCGGCGAGCGCGGGCGAGTTCGCGCCGGAGCAACTGGTCCGCCTGCCGACGGTTCACGAGCCCCGTCAGGTAATCGGTGGTGGCCAGGCGGGAGAGCGCCTGGTTGGCCTCTTCCAGTTCGCGTTTGGCCTGCTCCAGCGAGGCCTGCATCCGCCGCTGCTCGGTCACGTCCTGTCCGAACGCCACGACGTACGCCGCCGCACCGTCCTCGTCGACGGAGGCGGAGTAGGCCCAGGAGAGGGATCGGCGGTCGCTGCCCTTGGTCACGATGGTGCTCTCGTGTTGGCCGACCGCCTGCCGGCCGCCCGAACGGAGCGACTCCAGCACGCGGTGGAGGCCGGGACGGTCGTCCTCGCTGACAAAGAGTTCGGCGAAGGTGCGGCCGATCACCTCGTCTCGCCGATAGCCGCTGATCCGCTCCGCCCCGCGGTTAAACAGGGTCACCCGGCCGTCGACGAGCGAGACGCCCACGATGAACAGCCCGTTGGTCTCGATGATGCCGCGGACGAAGTCGCGTTCACGACGCAGGGCGTCGCGGGCCATCTTCATCTCGCTGATGTCCTTGGCCACCAGCACGTAGCCGTCCGGGCGGTCGCCGGACCCGGCCAGGGGCGTCACGGTCACGAGGGCGGCGATCTGCCGGCCGTCCTTGCGGACCATGGGGAGTTCGCGCTCGACGCGGCCCTCGCGGGCCACGACCTTCAGCAACTGCTCCACCGTCAGGGGATGATCGGGCGGACGGAAGACCTCGAGCGACTTTCGCCCGACGACCTCCTCCGGCCCCCAGCCCAACATCCAGGCGCCCCCCGTGGAATACGACGTGATACGCCCCGCCCGGTCGCAGGTGACGATGCAATAGCCCGTGGCGCTGTTGAGGATGGCCTGGAGTTTGGTCTTGTGCAGGTGCACCTCGTCGGCGCGGGCCAGCGCCTCGGAGGCCCGTTGCTCCTGGCGCACCTGCCGGCACCGGACGTCATCCATCAGCAACAGGAAGCCCGCAAGCACCAGGGCGAAACCGGCCGCTTGAAGGGCGAACCCCTCCCGGCCGGCCGTTGAACCGGACGGAGGACCGGACGACCAGGGACCGGTCAGGTGGAAGGCCTCCGCCCCGACGAGGGCGGCCAGGCCGAGCAACAGGACGACGTAACTGAACGGGCGCCCGCGAACCCGCCGCCAGACAAGCGCGGGAATCGCAGCCGCCGCCCCCACCAGCACCGACAGCCGAAGCAGCGCGTATACAACCCACCAATTGTCCACGGGGCCCCCATCCCCATCCCGCGAGCGCGACCCTGGAAACAGCGCATACTCCTCCAGCCCCCACGTATCGGCAGGAACGGACGGCGGCCTTGAACAAACCTCGGCGGGGGTGGGAGACGCGTCCGGCGGGCTACAGGGCCTTCAGGCGGGCCTCGATCCTCCGCCAATGCGTCCCCCGCCAGAAGACCTTGGCGCACCGCTCGCACCGGAAATACGTGTCGCACCAGCCGAACGTGCGCGGGGGAACCTCGGGGCGGGCCGACTCCTTCGGGATGCCGCGAAGCCGGCCGCCGCACGCCATGCACCGGGGCGACCGGCGAGAAAGGCCCAGCCGCTGCATCACCCACCGCAGTTGTTCGACCTTTTCCAGGCCGTGCGGCAGGAGCAGGGCGCGGACCCGCCCGGCGCGGACCGCGCCGTGGCGCGCGAGTTCCGTGTCGCACGTCAGGAGGATGCGTCCGTGGGCCAGGGCACGGCGCACCAGGTCGGCGTCGTCGATGCCCTCCTGCCAGGCGGCGTCGTAGCCGGCCGCCCGCAGCCAGCGGGCCAGGCCGCCCAGCATGGCGTCGCACCAGAAGGCAGGCCCTTCGTCGGCGGTGTTGTTAGCGCCGCTCATTGCACGAGAAGAGGAACGATCTGAAGGACTTGAACGGAGAAGGCTTCCCCTTTCGGGCCGCAGGCCCGAGCCATTCATTATTGAGTATTGATTATTCCTTGTTGATTATTGTTTTCGAGAGCGGGCCCTCGCCGGGGTCCCGCATCACGCCCCGAACTTGGCCAGCCGCCCCGCGTGCCCCAGGGCCAGCGGCATCAGGTGCGGGCTCGGCCGAAGGCCCAGGCCCCCCGCCGCGCACGCCACCTCGTTGAACTCCGTCACCCCGTCGCGCCTCGCCGTGGCGGCCGAGAGCAGCACCGGCACCGGGTGGAACGAGTGCGCCTTCATCGCCGAGGGGGTCGAGTGGTCCGCCGTCACCGTCAGGACCGCGGGCCCCAGGTCCTGGAGCGCGGGGAGGGCGGCGTCGGCCTCCTCGATGCAGGCGACCTTCGCGTCGAAGTCGCCGTCCTCCCCCGCCTTGTCGGTGTGCTTGTAGTGGAGGAAGAAGAAATCGTAGTCGTCCCAGGCGGCGGCGAGGCTCGCCACGTCCTTTTCGACCTCGTTGGTGGCCGCGAGCGCCTCCATGCCCACGAGTTTCGCGACACCCCGATACATGGGCGTGCCCGCGACGACGGCGGCCCGCAGGCCGAACCGGTCGGCCACGCTCGGCCACGCAGGCCGCTCGGCGAAACCGCGGGCCAGGATCATGTTGGCCTTGGGCTCGTCGGCCAGCACCTCCCGCGCCCGGACCAGAACCTTGCGGACGATCTCGGCCGTCCGGGCGCTCTCGGGCGAATCGTCCGTCGTCCTGACCTGGCGCGGCGGGACGCCCGTGGCCTGCGGGTCGGTGTCCTCCAGGCCGTCGCCCAGCCCCTCGCCGCGAAGCACGAGCAGGGCCCGGTGCTCCTTGACGGGCGTCCAGTGCACCTCGACACCGTCGACCTCGCTGATCGCCTCCGCGAGTTTGGCCACGACCTGCGTCGATTCCTCGGTAGGGATGCGGCCGGCGCGGCGGTCGGTCACGTTGCCGGCGGCATCGAGGGTGCAGAAGTTGAGCCGGGCGGCCACGTCGCCGTGCTGGAGGTCGAAGCCGACGCCGGCGGCCGCCAGGGCCCCGCGCCCGCACTGGTACGCGACCGGGTCGTAGCCGAACAGGCCCAGGTGCCCGGGCCCGCTGCCGGGCGTGACGCCGGGGTAAACCGGCTCGAGCAGGCCGCCGCAGCCCTCGGCCACGAGGCGGTCGGCGTGGGGCGTGCGGGCGGCCTGAAGTTCCGTCACATCGTCGGGACCGGCCTGGATACCGCCGACGCCGTCCCAGACGAACAGGATGATTTTGCCGCCGTCCTGGAGCAGGTGCGAAAGATCCATCGTCACGGGCATGAGGGTCTCCTGTGCATGCAGGCTCGGCTGCCCGGCCGCAGGTTCGGTCCGGGTCCAAGGCACCCAGGATACCGCCCGCCGTCCGCGGGTGCAAGGCGGCGGCCGCGTCGCGCGAGTGCCGCGCAGGAAAACAAAGTGCCGCGCCGAATGCGCCGGCGGGCGTCACGTGCCCGGAGGCGGCGAAGCCACAGGCGGCACGGTCTGCGGGTTGTCGGCCCGGAACGAGCCGACCATCAGCACCCCCGCCGCAATCAGGATCACCCAGCCGATGAGCCGATACGACCCGGTCACCTCCAACACCTGGCTGAACACGTACGGCCCCAGGGCGCTGGCAAAGACGGTCAGGGCGGTGGCCATGCCGCTGATCGTGCCCAGATGCAGCCGACCGAAGAACGTGGGCCACGTGACCTGGAGCAGCAGCCCGAAGCAGCCCATGCACACGCCGTTGCCCGCCACCAGGATCCAGAACCGGAGGGCCGGGGCCGACACGGTCAGGCCGGCCGAGGCCGTGGCGATGCCTGCGAGCATGGCGGCCAGCAGGTACTTCAGGGGCACGCGGTCGCTCAGCCACCCGCCGCCCAGGCGGACCGCCACCCCGATGACCGCGCCCGGCAGGAAGATGCCATACGCCTCCCGCTCCGCCACGCCCACCTGCCGGAAGATCGATGCCACGTGGAACGTCATGCCCGTCATGTAGAGCCCGAACAGCGACAGACCGAGCGCGAACAGCCAGAACGGGTACCGGCGGACGGCCTCGCCCAGGGTAACGTTCCGGGTGGCGGGACAGTCCTCGCCGTCGCACCCGTCGGGGGCGGGCGGCGCCCCGTCCGGCACCAGGCCGCACGCTTCCGGGTTGTCGCGCCAGAACACCAGGGCCACCGCCGCATACCCCAGGCCGATGACGCCGGCCAGCATCGTCCACGTACCCCGCCAGCCGAAGCGCTCGATCAGGAGTTTCAGCAGGAGCGGGGCGCTGGAGAATCCGAGGGCCACGAACACGCCGCTCGCGCCGCTCGCCAGACCCCGCCGGCGGTCGAACCACTTCATGATCATGTTGCGCGACACGAGCGTCAGCACGCCCTGTCCGCTGAACCTGAGCGCGAAGAAGCCCACCAGGATGGTCGCGAACGCGGCGGCCGTCGCCTGCGCCGGGCCCACCAGGTCGGCCAGGCGGCGGGCCAGCACGTCGCATCGGCTCAGGCCCAGCAGCACGGCCCCCAGCACCACGCACGAGGCCGTCCCGACGACCCGCGCGCCGAACCGGTCGTACAACCGTCCCGCCGGAACCAGCAGGAGCCCGGCGCCGAGGGTGCCGAACATGTACGCCAGGCTCAGCGTCACGCGCGAGAGGCCGAGGGCAGCCATCAGGGGCTCGGTGAACGGCGAGACGCCCATCGTCTGGCCGGGCACGCTCATCAGGACGCCGAGGGTGCCGAACCCGAGAATCGCCCACCCGTAGAACACGGGCCACCGGGCGGGCGAGAACGGGATGTGCGGCGCGGTGCGGCTCGCGGGAACCTCGTCGGTCACGGCACGTCCTCCGACCGCGGGTAAAAAGAGCCCAGGGCCGTCGGAGCCCCGGGCTCGCTGGTTTCACTCCGGGCTGGGCCGCTACGTCTTCTTCAGCAGGATGAACATCTGCCGGTCGCCCGCCCGGACGAGCAGTGGCAGGCCGCGCGAGAGGTCGGCCTTCTCCAGAATCTTCTCCAGGTCGGCCACGCGGCCCACGTCCTTGCCGCCGGCCTGGAGGATGAGCATCCCCTGCTCCAGCCCGGCGCGGGAGGCCAGGCTGCCGGGCTCGACACCGGTGACCAGGACGCCCTGGCCCGGCTCGTAGCCGTAGCGCTCCCGGGCCTCGGGCGTGACGCCGGAGACCTGGAGACCGAGTTCCTCCAGTTCGGCTGCGGCGCCGCCACCGGGCGACCGGGCGCGGGCCAGGTCCGGCTGCTCGGGCCGCCGCGCAATCTCGACCCTGACCGTCTTGCGCTTCCCGCCGCGCACCAGGACGACCTTGGCCCGCGTGCCGGGCTTGGTCCAGGCAACGGCCGACTGCAACGCGCTGGGGTCGGTGACGTCCTTGCCGTTGAACTCGAGCACGACGTCACCGGCCTGGATGCCGGCCTCGGCGGCGGGGGTCTCGTCGAAGACCTCGCTCACGAGGACGCCCTTCTTCTGGGGGATATCCATGGATTGGGCCATTTCGGGCGTCAGGGGCTGGATGCTGACGCCCAGCCAGCCGCGGATCACCTCGCCCTCCTCCACGAGGCGCTCCATGACTTTTCGGGCCATGTTGATGGGTACGGCGAATCCGATGCCCATGTACCCGCCGCTCCGGCTGGCGATGGCGGTGTTGATGCCGACGACCTCGCCGGCCATGTTCACGAGCGGCCCGCCGGAGTTGCCCGGGTTGATGGCGGCGTCGGTCTGGATGAAGTTCTCGTACTCGGTGATGCCGACGCCGCGCCGGCCGGTGGCGCTGATGATCCCGCTCGTGACGGTCTGCTCCAGGCCGAAGGGCGAGCCGACCGCCAGGACCCAGTCGCCGACCTCCATGGCGGTGTCGTCGCCGAGTTTCGCCACGGGCAGGTCGCCGTCGGCCTCGATCTTCACGACCGCGATCTCGCTGGGCGGGTCCGTGCCGATGACCTCGGCGCTCGCCTCCCGGCCGTCGGAGAGCCGGACCGTGATCTCGTCGGCCTCGGCCACCACGTGGTTGTTGGTCAGGATGTACCCGTCCGCGCTCACGATGACGCCGGACCCCAGGCCGCGCTGCTCGAACTTCCGCTCACCCCCCGGACCGCGGAACCCCCGGCCGAAGAACCGGCGGAAGAAGTCGTCGCCGAACGGCCAGGGCGACGCCTCCACCGTCTTGCTCACACCGACGGCGACCACCGCCGGCTTGACGTGCTTCGCCACCGCCCGGAACCGCTCCGACAGGCGGTCGAGGCCTTCGGGAACGGGCGGCAGGGGCTCCAGGGGCTCCTCGGCGGCCCACGCGTCGGTCCGGGCCATCGGCGCCGCCTCCGGCATGGCCAGATTCATCAGCACCGGAATGGCCACCCCGCCCGTCACGATGATCCCCAACGCCAGAAGCAGGACCAGAAGCAGTCGCACGTCGCGCATCTCTCTTCTCCTCCATCCTAACCCATGCAGACCCGGAGACGGGCAGCGCCGCAAGCCGATGTCCGCCACGGCCTGAGACGGGCCGCCCCGCTCTGAGCCGAACCTCTATCATACGTGCCGGCGCGCCGGTGCAGCAAGGCGTTTTTACAACGGCGCCGCCGAACAGCCGCCGCTTACTCGCGTGCGCGGCCAGCCATGCAGCCGCCGCTTACTCGCGTGGCGCGGCCAGCCATGCTGCGCCAGCGACACACCGGCCGCGAGCGTAAGCGAGCGGCTGTGTCATCCCCCTTCCCGGGGGCAAGGGCGGCCTTTTCGCTTGCACGCGGCAGGCCCGATTCCTATCGTACGGCACAATCGGCCGTTGAACGCACACCAGGGGGCCGCTTATGGCTCAACGAGACAATCAGCGGGGCCGCGGCAAAGAGGGGCGCGGCCGGGATCGCGGCCGGGGCGGCCCTCGGCCGTCCCGGGAGGAGCGGATCAGCCGGTTCCTCGCGTTCGTGCTGCGGCACCACCCGGAAGAGATCGGCCTGGACCTGGACGCGCGCGGCTCGGCGGACCTCGACGCCCTCCTGGAGGGCCTCCGCGGCCGGCCGGGCCTGGAGCGGGTCACCCGCGAGCAGATCGAGCGCCTGGTGGCCTCCGGGCCCGCGGCGGCGCGATTCGCCATCGAGGAGGGCCGCATCCGGGCGCGCTACGGGCACAGCCTGGCCCAGCCCATCCAGTACGAGCGGGCCGACCCGCCGCCGCTGCTCTTTCACGGCACCACGCCGGAGGCCGCCGACCAGGTGTTGGCGGAGGGACTCGGACCCGGTCAGCGCCAGCGTGTCCACCTGTCGGCGGACACGCCCGCCGCCCGCGAGGTGGGCCGGCGACGCTGCCGGGACCCCGTCGTGCTGCGGATCGACACCGAGTCCGCCACCAAGGGCGGCGTCCGGTTCTACCGCGGCGGGCCGGCCGTCTGGCTCGCCGACGATATCCCGCCCGAGTGCATCACCCGCGCGGAGTAGCGGGGACTCCTCAACCATTTTCGCCGTAGCGCCGGGCTTTATGCCCGGCGGCCGTGGGATGGGGCATTCGCCGGGGATAAACCCCGGCGCCACGAGTCGGTTCGACGCTCGCCGGAAATCGTTGCCACACCCCACCCACGGCCTTCGTGATTTTGAATAGCCCCCGTCGCGTGTGGCGTATATACTTGCACCCCTGAGGGTCGGCCCCGCCGAACGCGGGAGCCGGGGAGCGAACCATGTCTTGCCCGCGGTCAATGCGCGCGCTGCGGTTGGCGGCCTGGACCGCCGTCCTGGCGGTGGGGCTCTGGCCGTCGCTGGCGGCCGAGGCGCCGCCCGCCGGCCCGGCGCCGCCCGAGCCGACCGACGCCGCCCCTCCTACGGCCACGGGTCCCGCGGACCCGCCGCCGGCGCAGGAACCCGAAGGCCCGCTGCCCACGGCCCGGGTGCCGGTCAGCGGCATCATCGATAAAGCCCTCCGCACGAGCGTCGCCCGCCGGGCCGCCGACGCCGCCGACGACGGGTGCCGCCTCCTCATCTTCCACATCACCTCCGGCGGCGGGTACCTGGAGGACGGCCTGGAACTCAGCCGCGACCTCCAACGCCTCGGCCGACAGGTCCGGACCGTGGCCTACGTCGACGCCAAGGCCTACAGCGCGGCCGCCATCGTCGCGTTCTCCTGTCAGGAAATCGTCATGACGCCGGAGGCCTCCGTCGGCGCCTGCACGCCGTACATGGGGTCGCCCGTGGGCGGCGTCCAACCGATGGAGGAGGAGGTCCGGGCCAAGATCGAAGGCACCATCGTCGAACGCCTCGAAACCCTTGCCGAGCAGCACGACTACCCCAAGGCGCTGCTGAAGGCCATGGTCTCGATGCAGACGGTCGTCATCGAGGCCCGCAACAAGACGACCGGCCAGGTCCGATACATCGAGGAAGAGGACCTCTTCGCCCTCGGCCCCGACTGGACGAAGGGCAAGACGGTCGTCTCGGGCGACGAGGTCCTGACCCTCGGCGCCGAGGAGGCCCGCCCCTACGGGATCGCGAGGCACATCGTCCCGCGGCTCGACCGGCTCTACGACCTGTACCCCATCGAGGACCGCATCCAGGTCTACCCGGTTACCTGGAGCGAGACGTTCGTCTCGTGGCTGAACAACATGTATTTCAAGGCCCTGCTGGTGCTGGTCGGGCTGCTGGGCATCTACGTGGAGATGCACACGCCGGGCGTCGGCGTGCCGGGCGCGATCGGGCTGGCGGCGTTCGCCCTGCTGTTCACGGCCTCGTTCCTGGCGGGCCGGCCGGAGTGGCTGCCCGTCCTGCTGTTTGTCCTCGGCGGTGCCCTCCTGGTGGTGGAACTCCTGGTGACGCCCGGCTTCGGCGTGATGGGCGGCCTGGGCGTGCTGCTGGTCCTGGCGAGCATCATCCTGGTCCTGCCCCCGTCCTACACCGAGCCCGGCAGCGGTGGCGGCGTGGACTGGGACGCCCTGGCCCACTCGCTGGCCACGACGGCCGGCGTCATCGCCGTCTTCATCATCGCGGCCGTGGCCCTGGCCCGGTTCCTGCCGCAGATGCCCCTCTTGAGGCGGCTGGTCCTGGCGGAGACGACCGTTTCGGACGGCTCCAGCCGGGCCGCCGCCGCCAGCCAGGAGCGGACCACCCGCGTCGGCGAGACCGGCCGGACGACCACCATGCTCCGTCCGGCCGGCAAGGCACGCATCGCCGACCGCCTGGTGGACGTGGTGACCGACGGCGAGTTCCTCGATGCCGGCACACCCGTCCGGGTGGTCCAGGTTCGCGGCAACCGGATCGTGGTGGCCCCGGCGCCGGACGAGACGCACGAATCGGAAACGGAATCTGCCTGATGCGCGCGGCGGGTGCGGAGACCCGCCGCCCACCGGCGTCCGGAAATCGGAAACGGAGTCTGCCTGATGGAACCGTTGGTCCTGGCGGTGATGTCGGCGGTCGAGACCTCTTGGGGATGGGTCGCCCTGCTCCTGGGGATGGGCGTCCTGTTTGCCACGGCCGAGATCTTCGTCCCCAGCGGCGGGCTGCTGACGGTCCTGTCGGTGCTCTCCTTCTTGGGCGCCATCGTGATGGCGTTCTTCCTGGGGGAGACGGCCGGCATCCTCACGCTGCTGGCCACGCTGCTGCTGACGCCGCTCCTGCTCTACGTGCTGATGCGCATCTGGCCGCACACCCCCGTTGCCAAGCGGATCATCCTGGGCGGCCCGGCGAATCGCGGGACGGCCGGCGACCTGACGCACCGCCGGCCCGGCGAACTCGTCGGCCGGGAGGGCACCGCCAAGACGCTGCTCCGGCCCGCCGGCAAGATGACCCTGGACGACGGCCAGACCATCGACTGCGTGACCGAGGGCGAGTACGTCCAGCCCGGGGCCCGCCTCCGCATCCTGGCCGAGCACGGCGCCCGCGTGGTCGTCCGCACGATCTCGGGGGAGGAGGAGAACACCAACCCGCCCGGCAAGGATTCGTGAGGTTGGCAAAACACATGAGACGCCCGGGTCGTCATTCTGAGGAGGCCGGCAAGGGCCGACGAAGAATGACCCACGCGGACATTGCTTATGCTTGGCTCGACAGGGCCGGCAACCACCGCACTCGCGGTGCGAGCCCGTTACGAAAGTGGCGGGATATCAAGATCCGATGCAGCGAATGAACTCGTCGTAAGGAGGAGAACGTCATGCTATTCAACCTGCTTGCCAAGGCGGCCGTCCCGGCGCCGCTTGCGCTGACCGGCGGATGGTGGGCCCTCATCGCGATCCTGCTTCTGCTCGGCCTGGTCATCTTTCTGTTGTTCGCCCGGTTCTTCAGTTTGTGGGTTCGCTGCCTCGCCACGAAAGCCGACATCGGCTGGCTCGACCTGATCGGCATGTGGCTGCGGAAGGTGAGCCCGAACGTGATCGTCGGCACGAAGATCATGGCCGTCCAGGCCGGCATCGCCGTCGAGACACGCGACCTGGAGAGCCACTACCTGGCGGGCGGCAACGCGCCGAAGGTCGTCCGGGCGCTGATTGCGGCCGACCGGGCCAACATCGACCTCGACTTCAAGACCGGCGCCGCCATCGACCTGGCCGGCCGAGATGTCCTCGACGCCGTCCACACCTCCGTCCTGCCGAAGGTCATCGACTGCCCGGACCCGGAGCACGGCCGGCCCACCGTCGACGCCGTGGCCCAGGACGGCATCCAACTGAAGGCCAAGGCCCGCGTCACGGTCCGGGCGAACCTGGAGCGGCTGGTCGGCGGGGCCACCGAGGAGACCATCATCGCCCGCGTCGGCGAGGGTGTCGTCACGACCATCGGCTCGGCCGAAAGCCACAAGGCCGTCCTCCGCGACCCCGACTCCATCTCCAAGCGGGTCCTGGAAAAGGGCCTGGACGCCGGGACGGCGTTCGAGATCCTCTCGATCGACATCGCCGACGTCGACGTCGGCGACAACATCGGCGCCCGCCTCCAGGCGGACCAGGCCGAGGCGAACAAGCGGATGTTCCAGGCCGAGGCCGAAAAACGCCGCGCCGCCGCCGCCGCACGCGAACAGGAAATGCTCGCCCTCGTCCAGGAAAACCGCGCCAAGGTCGTCCTGGCCGAGGCCGAGGTCCCCAAGGCCATGGCCGAGGCGTTCCGTGCCGGCAACCTCGGCATCATGGACTACTACCGCATGAAGAACATCCAGGCCGATACGGGCATGCGGCAGAACATCGGCGACAGCGCCGGACCGCCCAAACCGCCTGAAGAGGAGTAAAGACCTGCGGGGCCATACCGAGCCGCCGTCGTAAGACGGCGGAGACCACCATGCTGCAAAGAGGTGCGCCCCGCGAAATGCCCAATCGCCACGGAGGACACCATGGAACAGATCCTCGCCCTGGTCCTCTTCGCCATCATCGCCATCGGCGGCAGCCTGCTCCGCAAGTACCTGGAAAAACAGGAGCGCGAGAGGCAGGCCGCCCAGCGCGACAGCGGGCGAAAGACCCAACGCCAGCAAGGACAACGGGCCCACGGCCAGCAGACGCCGCGGACGGTCTCCGGCCGGCCCGGCCAGGAGACCGCAGGCCGGCAGCGCCGGCAGCCGGCAGCCGAGCCGCAGCCGGGCGCCGCGACGCGGCCGGGCGAGCCCCAACGCCCCGCCGCCCAGAGGCGGACCGGCCGGACCGCTCAGCCCCGCCGGCCCCGCCCGGCCCAGGCCCGACGCCGCCGGCCGACCCGGACCGCCGAGGAGGCCCAGGCCGACCGGGTGGAGGCCGCCCAGCGGGCCGCCGGCCAGCAGGTCCGCACCGACGCCGGCCGGCGCGACGTCTCCGGCGCCGGCGCCCGGCTCGGCCGCCTCGGCCGGGCAGCCTTCCCGACCCTGGCGACGATGGGCCGGCCCGGGCTGGCCTCCTCCCTGTCCGCACGGGAGGGCGCGGTCGGCCGGCGGGGCGCCGCCGGCGTTGACTACATCGGCGGCATGCTGCGGGGCCGGAACGTCGCCCGCGCGATCGTCCTCTCGGAGATCCTCGGCCCGCCCAAGGGGCTGCGGTGAGGTTGCCTATAGCACTTTAAGTTCGGAGGGTAGCGCGGCCCGTACGGGCCGCGCGCCCTCCTGCATCGGGCTCGAAGGGTGCGGCAATACTTCCTGGCGACCGCGCTGTCGCGGTGGGCTTTATGCCCGGCGGCCGTGGCCCACGGGGGGCATACGCCGGGGATAAACCCCGGCGCTACGAGTAGGTTCGAACCTCGCCAGACAATGTTGCCACACCGGCCTCGAAGGGCGGCCCCACAATTCCCTTGAGACCCCGCCGCCGGGGGGCGTATCATTTCCGCCAGGGCTAAGAGCCTATCCGGATAACCTCTCGTCGGCCCGAGGCCGAGCGAGGCGCCCGCAGGCAAGGAGGGCGAAGCAGGCAGCCCGTCTCTGGGCTGGCGATGCAGCCCGACGCCGCATGCGGTCGCCGCAGCCGGCCGAAGCCAGAGGGTTATTCGGATAGGCTCTAAGGTCGGACTTGCCCGATGACCGACGAGACGCCTAGCGACGCCGCCACCCTCCGCCGGCACCTCGACGCGCTGCTGGCCATTACGCGCCGGCTGGCGTCCGAGCCGCGGCTGGACCCGCTGCTGGAGTCCATCGCCGAGGAAACCTGTCACCTGCTCGACGCCGAGCGGGCCACCCTCTTCCTCTACGACGCCGCCACCGACGAACTGTACAGCCAGGTCGCCACCCGCAGCGAGATCGAGGTGATCCGGATGCCGGCCGACCGGGGCATCGCCGGCTCGGTCGCCCGCACGCAGGCGTGCCTGGTCATCCCCAACGCCTACGCCGACCCGCGGTTCAACCGCGAGGTCGACCGCCGGACCGGCTGGCGGACCCGAAACATCCTGGCCGTCCCCATGACCAACCTGAACGGCGACCTGGTCGGCGTCGTGGAGGCGCTGAACAAGCGGTCGGGGGCGTTCGGCGACGACGACGCCGCCCTGCTCCGCGCCCTGGCCGACCAGGCCGGCGTGGCCCTGGAACGGGCCCGGCTCCTGGAGGAGTTCCTGGCCAAACGCCGGCTCGAGGACGAGATGCACCTGGCCCAGCAGATCCAGGCCGACCTGCTCCCCGAACAGCCCCCCGCCACCGACGGCTTCGACCTGGCCGGCTGGAACCGGCCGTCCGAGTACGCCGGCGGCGACTTCTACGACCTGTTCCCGTGGGGCGACGGGCGCGTCGGCATGATGCTCGGCGACGCGGTCGGCCACGGCGTGGGGCCGGCCCTGCTGGCCGCCGAAACCCGGGCCCTCGTCCGCGCCCTCGTCCTGCGAGAGGCGTGCCCGGAGTGCGTCCTGGCCGACGCCAACCGCCTCCTGGCCGCCGACGTCGAGGCCGGACGGTTCGTCACCCTCGCCCTGGCGGTCCTCGACGACGCCGAGGGCACCATCACGTGCGCCAGCGCCGGCCAGGGCCCCATGCTGCTGGCGCGGGCCGACGGCCGGGAGCAGCGCTTCGACGCCACCGGCATCCCGCTCGGCATCCTGCCGGACGCCGCCTTCGAGGCGGCCGACCCGATGCCCCTCGCCCCCGGCGACGCCTTTTTCCTGATCTCCGACGGCATCTTCGAATGCGAGACGGCCGACGGCGGGGAACTCGGCTTCGACGCCGTCGTCCAAACCATCCGCGACCACCTGGCCGGCTCGGCCGGCGCCGTCATCGGGGCCATCGAGGGCCTGACCGATTCGGTCAGCCCCCACGGCCGGTTCCGCGACGACCGGACGGTAGTGGTGGCCAAACGGCTGTGACGAGGCCCCAAGGGTCGCCCGGCGGGTCGGAAGACCCGCTGCGTGAGGCGCGTTCGTGTTCGCCGGCCCGCTTGCGAGCCGCGCGCCTTTGTCGTGAAGCGCGCGGCGGGTCGGCGGACCCGCCGCGCACAGTTAGCCACCGGGCTTGCCCGGCGCGTGCTTGGAACCCACCATGGCCGAACGCCCGAGCAAAGACGCCGACCTCGACCGGGCCATCGACGCCGAGTACGCCGCCGTCAGCACGCCGGCCGTCCTGGGGGCCGTATGCGGCACCCTGGGGGTAACGGCGTTTCTGGCCCCGCCGCTGGTTGCCGTGCCGGTCCTGGCCATCGCCCTGAGCCTGGTAGCGCTGCGGCGGATTCGGCGGTCGCGCGGCGTCCTGACGGGCGGCCGGCTGGCCCTGGTCGGCCTCCTGCTGGGCATCGGGTTGACCCTGGGCGCCGGCGGGTACCACGCGTGGTCGTGGTACAAGACGTATCCGACGCTGGAGCCGCTCCGGCGCCGCACCCACGCCATCATGGACGAGATCACCGGCCGGCGGTGGCAGGAGGCCTTCGAACGCATCACGCCCCAATCGCCGCAGCGCCAGGCGGGCTTCGACCTGTTCCGGGATCGGCTGACGGGCCTGTTCGCCGGCGCGGGCGACCCCGTCCAGCGCGACCTGCGGGCCCTCCAGATCTTCCAGGTCGAGACGGGCGAGCGGGTCGCCATGGCCCAGGTCTGGCTCCACCTGGAGCACCGGACCCTGGAGTTCAACCTCAGTTTCCAGGCCGACGAAGAGGGGAACTGGCAATTCGTCGGCGTAGCCGGACGGGAAACGTTCGAGAGCACGAGCATCCGCGGCCGGCCGGAGCCGCCCCGGCTCCGCGGGCCGTTCGAACGCCGGTGACCCTCGCCCCGCCCGCCGGCGGCGCGTTCCCGTGGCCACGCACACACCCTGGGGGAGATTCCATCTCCCCCAGACCCCCTCGGCCCATGCCCAACGCACGAGGGGGGTGACGCGCGGCCCGTACGGGCCGCGCAAACCTCCGACTCGGCGTTGTAGGGTTAAGCCCCCGGCAGCCCCGGAGCCGAGGCCGAGGTCCTCAAACGCCACAAACCCTCGTCTGGCTTGTTGCGTTTCAGAGTTGAATCCGCACTGACGGAAAAAGGCTCCTGGAACCTTTTTCGCGCCTTCCTCAGCCCTTGAGGTTCACGCGGCGAATGGCCGCCCCCAGGCGGCGGAGTTTCTTCTCCAGCCCCGCGTACCCCCGGTCCAGGTGATAGACGCGCGAGACCGTGGTCTTGCCCCGGGCCATCAGGGCCGCAATCACCAACGCCGCCGAGGCCCGCAGGTCGCTGGCCATCACCGGCGCGCCCGAGAGGTGCTCCGTCCCGTGCACCACCGCGGCGCTCGCCTGCTTGCGGATGAGGGCGCCCATGCGCCCCAGTTCCGCCACGTGCATGAACCGGTCCGGGAAGATCTTCTCGGTGACCACGCTGATGCCGTCGGCGGTCGTCAGCGCCGCCATCATCTGGGCCTGGAGGTCCGTCGGGAACCCCGGGAACGGCAGCGTCGTGACGTCGACGCTCCGCAAGCGGCGGCGGGCCAGAAGGCGGACCTCGTCGTCGGACCGTTCGACGTCGGCCCCGATCTCGCGCAGCGTGCTCAGCAGCGCGAACAGGTCGTTCCAACGGGCGCCCCGGACGCTTACGTCGCCGCGGGTGGCGGCGGCGGCCAGCAGAAACGTGCCCGCCTCGATGCGGTCCGGGATGATCCGGTGCTCGCACCCGCCCAGGCGGTCCACGCCCTCGACCACCAGCCGCGGCGACCCGATGCCCTCGATCCGCGCCCCCATCTTCACCAGAACGCGGGCCAGGTCCTGGACCTCCGGCTCGCAGGCGGCGCAGTCGATGACGGTGGTGCCGTCGGCCAGGGCGGCCGCCATCAGGATGTTGGCCGTCCCCGTGACGCTCGACCCGAACGGTCCGCCCAGGTACATCTCCGCGCCGCGCAGGCGCCGGCACGAGCCGACGATGTACCCGTGCTCGACCTCCAGCCGTGCCCCCAGGGCCCGCAGGCCCTTCAGGTGGAGGTCGACGGGGCGGTCACCGATGGCGCAGCCGCCCGGCAGGCTGACCTCGGCCTGGCCCCGGCGGGCCAGGAGCGGCCCGAGCACACAGATTCCCGCCCGCATCGTCCGCATGATGTCGTACGGCGCCCGATTCGACCGGGACCGGGCCGGGCTCTCCAGCACCACCGTCCCGCCGCGCTTCCGGTCGACCGCCACCCCCAGTTCGCCCAGGAGCCCGGCCATCGTGCGGATGTCGGCCAGGTCCGGCACGCCTTTCAGGACGAGGGGCCCGTCGGCCAGGATCGACGCCGCCATGATCGGCAGGGCGGCGTTCTTGGCCCCGCTCACCTTCACCTGGCCGGTCAGCCGCCGGCCGCCGGTGATGACCAGTGCGTCCATACGGTGTCACTCCATTCTTCAATGCGATGCGCGGCGGGTCGCAGCCTGTCCCGAGCGGAGCCGAGAGGCACCCGCCACGCGGTGCGCGGCGCCGGTGCCACGGATTGCTTGTCAATCCGTGTTCTCCCGGCCCGTACGGGCCGGGCCACACGCGTCCGGGACCTCAGGATGACAGGCGCTACCCGTCTTCTTCACGCCGAGCCACGAGGATACGGTCGCGGCCGGCGTAATCTTTCAGGATGTCCACGTCGACCAGGCCGCGGGCAGCCTGGGCCATCTCGCGGGCCTGCCGGCCGTGGCCCTCGCCGATCTCCACCAGCAGCACGCCGCCCGGCTTCAGGTACGCCCGCGCGCCGCGGACGATGCGGTCGATGACCTCCGTGCCCTCGGGCCCGGCCACAAGGGCCCCGCGCGGCTCGTGGTTGCGGATGGGGGGCGCGAGCCGTTCCCACTCGCCCTCCGCCACGTACGGCGGGTTGGCCAGAAGAAAATCGGCCGCGCGGGCATCGGCCGCGTCCAGCGCGTCGTACAGGTCGCCCTCCAGCAGCGTCACGCGGTCCGCCACGCCGTGGGCCTCGACGTTGGCCCGGGCCACCTCCAGGGCGGCGCCCGAGACGTCGGTCGCGGTCACGCGTGCGCCCGGCAGGTGGACGGCCAGGCTGACCGCCACCACCCCGGAGCCGGTGCCGAGTTCGATGACCTCCACCCGGGAGGCCACCGCTTCGTCGGCGCCGCCCTCGGCGGCCGCTTCGAGCGGAATCGGCGAGGCCGCCCGGACCCGGCGAATCACCTCCTCCACCAGCCGCTCGGTCTCCGGCCGCGGGATCAGCACGTCGGGCGTCACCCGGAAGGCCAGCGACATGAACTCGCACGTGCCGACGAGGTACCGCGTGGGCTCGCCCTCGGCCCGCCGGCGGACCAGGTCGCGGAAGGCGGCCCGCTCGGCCTCGGCCACCGGGTGCTCGTACCGCATGTACAGGTCGATCCGTTCCAGGCCCAGGACGTGGGCCAGGAGGATCTCGGCCTCCAGCCTAGGCTGGTCCACCGCCTTGCGGTCAAAGTAGGCCCGCGTCCACTCCACGAGCCGGCCGATGGTCCAGGAGTCGGATGAGGCGTCGGGCATGGCACTCCGCTCGGGCGCCGGGCAGGGTCGCGCGGTCCGAATCTGCCCCCGTTGTAGCGGCGCGCGGCGTCGGCGGCAAGGCGAAACCGGGAAGACGCGGGGGAAGCCCGCAACGTTACTCGGCCCAGGCCCGCTTCGCCGGCCGGGAGGCCAGCAGCCGACGGATGTTGAACCGGTGATACGTCTGCTTCCACGCCGGCGAGCCGTCGCGGGCGGCGTTGGCCACGTACACGATACCCCGGCCCGGCACCATCAGGGCGTTGTGCAGGTTCGAGGTCATCGCCACGGGCCCGTCCATGAGGCGGACGGCCGTCTCGGCCGTGAAGCGGCCGAACCCCTCGCGGACCCGCCGGACCAGCCGGCCGTACCGGTCCCCCGCCGACAGGATCACCGCGTGCTCGACCGGCTCCGGCAGCCGCTCGTGCCGCTGGCCGGGCCCGATACGTTCCACCTTCCCGGGCGTGGCCCAGAGGCCGACGGCCGAGTCGGCCGACGCGTCGGCCACCACGTAGTAGTACTCGCACGTGCGGGGATGGTCCGTGAAGACGGCCACGGCCTCGGAGAGGGTGCGGGCGTCCTCCAGGACCATCCGCACGAGCAGCGACATCGGCACGCCGTTCCACTGGCCGACCCCGCCGCCGCCCATCTCGCCGATGCTGATCCCCGCCGTGTTCATCCCCGTGACCGAGCCGATGAACCCGGCGTAGGAGACGTTGACGAACGGCTGCCGGCCGTCGGGCTCCTGGATGAGGAGGACCGCGTGCTCCTGGAGCCGGAGGTCCACGCCGTAGTCCAGCACCCGGCCGTGGTACAGGTCGCCGCCGGCGGTGGCCTTCGAGAGCAGCGCGAAGCCCGAACAGTGGAACAGTTCCGGGATGAGGTTGCAGGCGATGACGGCGTCGGGGGCGAGGCCGGCCGCCTTGGCCAGGGCCTCCATCTCGCGGCGATAGCGGTCGGGGATCCTGTCGCGGAAGACGGCGTTCAGGACGCCGCCCGCCACCTGGCGCCAGGGGGCCTCCTCGCCCTCGCCGCCGCCCGTCAGCAGGTGCGTGGCGTTGGCGGCGACGGCCGACTTCAGGAGCCGACCGTGCTGCCGGCCCATCGCCTCGGGCGTGCCCTTCAGGTGCAGGACCCGGTACCCGCCGACGGTCTCCAGGTATCCCTTGCCGTCGGTGGCGACCAGCCGGCGCGGGGGCGGTTGCTCCGCGGCGCCCGCCGCCACCACGAGCAGGGTCAACAAGGTCCCGCCAAGCAGCCGTCGCATCATGCCCGCGCCTCCCCGTTTGCAGACCGGTGTTGCACCCGGCAGCCCGGTGCGGTAGGAATAAGCGGTAGCCCGCGGCCGCCGGCCCCATTATAGAGCAATGCGCCCGGTGCGACACCGTTTCGTCGAACGCCCGGACCCGTACCGGAACCCAAGAACCTGGGAGGCCATGAACCGCCCCCGTGCCGGACGACATCCCGCGACCCTTTGGCTGTGTCTGCTGCTGCCGCTGGCGTGGTCCGGCGGATGCGAGCCGGCGGCCGAACCGCCCGCCCCGCCGGAGACCGAGGCGCCGGCCCGGGCACCCGCCGAACCGCCCCCGCCCGGCGTGCTGGCCGCCAGGCGGACCGAACGGCTCCTGAAAGCCGTCCGGGCCGGCCGGATCGAGGCCGTCCGGGAGGCCCTGCGGTCCGGGGCGAGTCCGACGGCGTCCGGGCCGGACGGCCGGACGCCGCTGCACCTGGCGGCCGCCGGCGGGCACACCGCCGTCGCGGACCTGCTCCTGGCGAAGCACGCCTCCGCCCTGACCGCCGACGCCCGGGGCGTGACGCCGCTACACACCGCGGCCGAGGGCGGGCACCGCGCCACGGCCGAGGTCCTCCTCCGCGCCGGGGCGGACCTGGACGCCCGCGACCAGGCCGGCCGGACCCCGCTGCACCGCGCGGCCGCCGCGGGGCAGCCGGCGACGGTCCGCCTGCTCCTGGAGAACGGCGCGGACGCCGACGCCGCCGACGCCCAGGGCGCCACGCCGCTCCACCTGGCCGCCGAGGCCGGCTCGGAAGCCGTCGCCGAGGCCCTCCTGGGGGCCGAGGGCCGGGTCAACGCTCTCACCCGCCGGGGATGGACGCCGCTTCACTACGCGGCCAGGGCGGGCCGCGCGGACCTGGCCGAACGCCTCATCGAGGCCGGCGCCCGCAAAGACATCCGGGCGTCCGACGGCCGGACGCCGGTGCGCGTGGCCATCGACCACGGCCACGCCGACCTGACGGACCTGCTGGCCGACGCCCGGTTCAAACTCAACGGCCGCCGCGCCGACGGCGAGACGCCCCTGGGCCGGGCCATCCGGAAGCGGAACCGGGGGGAGGTCCGCCGGCTCCTGGAGGCGGGGGCGGACCCGAACCGCCAGACCGCCCCGGGGATCAGCCCGCTCGGCCAGGCGGTCCTCCGCGGCGACCCGGCCATGGTCGAGACGCTGCTGGAGTACGGGGCGGCGATCGACGGACCGGGCGAGGCGGAACGCCGGCCGGTCCTCCCGCCGCTCGCCCTGGCCGCCCGACAGGACGAGAACTTGGTTCGGCTGCTCCTGGAGAAGGGGGCGGACGTGAACGTGCGGGGCCCGGACGGCGCGACGCCCCTCCACCTGGCCGCCGAAGAACAGGAGGGCGCCGTCCGCCTGCTCCTCCAGAACGGCGCGGACCCGACCCTGACGGACGACCGCGGGCGGACACCGCTCCACGTGGCGTCGGCCAACCGGAAACTCGGCGCCGTCCGGTCCCTGCTCGCAAGCGGCGCCCGGGCCGGCCCGCGCGACGCCCGCGGCCAGACGCCCCTGTTCGACGCCGTCCGCGGCGGCCACTACGGTCTCGTTGAGGAACTCCTCCAGGCCGGCGCCGAGGTGGGCGAGGCCGACGACGACGGCTCCACCGCCCTGCACGAAGCCGCATGCGCCGGCAAACCGCACCTGGCCGACCTTCTTATCCGACGCGGCGCCGACGTCACGGCGCGCGGCAGCGCCGGCACGCCGCTGCACGTGGCGGCCCGGTACGGGCACACCGACGTCGCCCGGACCCTGCTGGAGAAGGGGGCCGACCCGAACGCCGCCGGCCCGATGGGCACACCGGTCCACGAGGCCCTTCGGTGGCGGCACGAGGAGGTGCTGGGGGTCCTGCTCGCCGGGGGAGGCGACACGGGGCGTCCGGCGCCGGACGGCACGCCGCCGGCCTGCCTGGCGGCGGGGGCCGGCGAAGAGGCGGGCGCCCTGCTCGACGCCGTCCTCGACCACGGCGCCGACGCCAACGCCCGGGACGCCGCCGGCCGGACCCCGCTCCACGTGGCCGCCACCGTCCCCCGGCATCACGGGCCCCGGGCCATCAGGGCCCTGATCCAGCACCAGGCCGACCCGAACGTGTGCGACGCCGACGGCCGCACGCCCCTGCACGCCGCGGCCGCGGCCGGCAACTGGCACAACGTGGCCCGGCTGCTCAGGGGTGGCGCCCGGGTCGACGCCCGCGACGCCGCCGGCCGGACCGCCCTTCACCTGGCCGCCGCCGGCGACTCCGACGCCCATCAACGGATGACCGAGCATCTGCTGAAAAAAGAAGCGGCCCCGAATGCCCGCGACGAGGCCGGCCGCACACCGCTCCACGCCGCCGCCCGGGCCGGCGCCTACGCCGTCGTGGAATCTCTGCTCTCTCGGCAGGCGGATCCGATTGTGTCGGCCCCCGGCCTCGGCACGCCGGAGCAGGCCGCGCGGACGGCCGGGCACGCCAAGGTGGCCGACCTCCTCCGCCGCCGCGCCGAGCAGTGGACGCCCGAGAAGGACCCCGCGTAATCCTACTACGCCAGACCCCGCGCGGCCCGGAACACGCCTTACCGCGTTTCGGGCCGGCGGGGCACGTCGCCGAAGACCTCGTGGACCTTGGCGTCCATTTCCTCGTCGCTCATGGCGGGGACGCGTCCGGCCTGGTACTGCGCGGCGATCCACTCGTCGATCTCGCGGATGCGCGGGTCGTCCTTGGCGATCTCCTCGGGCAGGTCGTAGCGGTAATCGATCCACGCCCGGATGCCTGCCGCGCCGCTCTTGTCCGTGAGCCCGATGCGTACGGGCCGGCCGAGGATCCGCTCGGTATTAAATGGATTATAGATTTCCTCATTTTTGAGAAGCCCGTCGGCGTGGATGCCGGCCCGGGTCATGTTGAAGTCGCGCCCGATGAGGGGGTAGCGGGGAGGGATCTCGTGGCCGAGTTCGGCGCGGTAGTAGTCGCCCATCTCGGTGATGGCGGAGTAATCGACGCCCTCGGTCTCGCCCCAGAGCATGGCGTGCTCGACGACGAGGCCCTCGATGGGGGGGTTGCCCGTCCGCTCGCCGATCGAGAGGAACGTCCCGTTGGCGGCGCAGCAGCCGTGCAGCCACGCCGTCGTCGCGTTGACCAGGACCTTGTGGAAATCGTTGTGGCCGTGCCACTCCAGCCACTCCGGCGGCACGCCGGCACGCCGGCGAAGCCAGTAGATGACCTTGGCGACCGATCGCGGCAACTGGGCGCCCACGTACGGCACGCCGAAGCCGAGCGTATCGCACGCCCGGATCTTGACCGGCATCTGGTACTCCTCGGCCAATCCCATGAGTTCGACGGCGAACGGCACGACGAACCCCTCGAAGTCGGCCCGGGTGATGTCCTCCAGGTGGCACCGGGGGATGATGCCCTCGTCCAGGGCCGCCCGGACCGTATCGACGTACATCTGGAGGGCCTCCCGGCGCGACCGCCGCAGTTTCAGAAAAATGTGGTAGTCCGACGCCGAGGTCAGGATGCCCGTCTCCCGCAGGCCCATCTCCTTGACCAGTTTGAAATCCTTCTTGACCGGCCGGATCCACCCGGTGACCTCCGGGTAGTCGTAGCCCAATTCGAGGCACTTCTCGACGGCCTCGCGGTCCTTCTGGGAGTACAGGAAGAACTCGGTGGCCCGGATCAGGCCGTGCGGCCCGGACAGGCGGTGCATGAACTTGAACAGTTGAACGATCTGGTCCACCGTATACGGGGCGCGGGCCTGCTGGCCGTCGCGGAACGTGGTATCGGTAATCCAGGTGTGTTCCGGGATGAACGTGGGGACCCGCTCGTGGGTGAACGGGATCTTCGGAAACTCGTGGTACGGGAAGATGTCGCGGTACAGGTTGGGTTCCTCGGCGTCCTCGAGTTTCGTCGGCTTCAGGTCGGTCCAGAACGACTGGGTTTCGCGGTCGTAGTGCAGCACGGTTATCTCCTTTCCGGGGGGATTCTCCAGGCGGCCGCACCCCTGCGGGCTCCGCAGGGGACGCCCAAGCCCGGCTATTATCGCAGAGACCGACCCGGCCGTCAACCGGCCGGACGCCGGCCCTGGCCGGGTGGATGTGACCCGGCCCGGCCGAGGCGGGGCCGGGGGCGCGGGAAACCGGCCGGTTTTTTGTTGCGGTGCCGGGACGACTTCCTATCGTATCGGACAGGCGCGTCGGCGGAGGCCGCCGGCGCGAGTCGCTGACCAGGAACCGGCCCCTGCCCGCGGCGGGCAGGCAGCCAGGACGCCTCAGGGAACCCGGAGAAGGAGCACGGTCCATGGCAAAGGCAATGACCAAGTCGCAGATCATGAGCACGCTGGCCGACAGGACCGGCCTGGCGAAGAAGGACGTCCAGCAGGTCGTCGAGGAAATGGTCGCCCTGGCCTACGAGCAGGCCAAGAACGGCTTCACGATTCCGGGCCTGGGCAAGTTCGTGCTTCGCGACCGGAAAGCCCGCATGGGCCGGAACCCGCAAACCGGCGAGCCGATCCACATCCCGGCCAAGAAGGTCCTGAAATTCCGCGTGGCCAAGGCCGCCAAGGACGCCGTCCTGGGGTAGGCCCACCGCGGCGCCCCGGCAGGCGGCGCGGCAGGTCCGGCAGTTTCCGGACGGCCATTCGACGGGCAGGGGCGACGGGCCCCGCTCAGGCCAGGCCGCCGTAAACCCGATCGTAGGGGAACAGCGCGCCCGGACAGTGCGTGGGTTTGAGTTGCCCGTGGCCGTAGATATGGCTCTCCGGTATGCCGTACCGGTCCTTCACGAACTGGACGACGCGGACGCAGGAGGCCATCTGGGCGTCGGTGGGCGTGTAGTGGTCGAAGTTGCCGACCAGGCACACGCCCACCCCCATGTCGTTGTACTCCGGGTGGCCGAGCACCTTGCAGTGTGCCCCGTGCTTCTGTTTGGGCCAGCGGCTGCCGATCTCCACGACGCCGTTGGCGGAGTCGGTGCCGTTGCCGATGACGAAATGGTATCCCAGTTCGTCCCATCCGTGGTCGCGGTGCATGCGATCGAAGATGGCGGCCGATCCGCGGTCGGTGGCGCTGTGATGCAGGATGATGTAGCGCCAGCCGCGCTCGGGGCCCGACGGCGTCCAGGCGCCGCCGCGGGCGACGCGGGTCGGGCGAGCGGTCGCGCGGGTCGGCCGGCGGCCCCGCGATGCCTCGGCATAGGCCTCCGACCCGCCGCGGCGAGGCCCGAAGTACGGCGACACGGGCTCGCGGACCAGCCCTTTCCGCTCGCAGCCGAGCAGGACGAGGCCCGACGCCGTCACCGCCGTGCCCGAAAGCATCTTCCGCAGGAACCGTCTGCGATCCATGATGGCTTCCCCAGCAAACGTCTCGCGACCCTCGGTCCGGGGCCGGATACGGGACCCTCCTTCTTACATCGAACACCGGGGCCGTGCAAGTTGAATCTTCTTGGCGTCCCGGCCGGCGTTTCCCGGTTGCATCCCGCGCGGCGTGCGAGTAGGGTGATGGCGTCGCAGGGCGCGGAGGCCGGCCGCCGCGGACCGTCCCCGCCTGGCGACGTGTGTCCCGGACAGAATAAAGGGAGAGAGGCATGAGCGCCGAACTGAACCGACGGTCGTTTCTGGGCGCCTCGCTGGCGGGGGGGATGATAGCGGCAGCGGGGTGCGCCGGCGAGGCCGGCCGCGCGGGCGCCGCCGCCGTCGGCGACGAGGACGACTGGCCCGCCACGCCGCCGGTGCGCATCCACAAACTCTACATCGGCCGGACGGGCGGCATCTACATGTCGCGGCCGAAGGAGGAGATCGCCAAGTTCGAGGCCTACCTGGCGGACCTCGAGAAGCGCCTCGGCGACGTCACGTTCACGGGCGGCGAGGTCCTCCCGCCCGCCAAGGCCGAGGAGGTCATCGCCAAACTCCAGGGCGACGACGCCGTCCTCATGTTCCACCTCCAGGGGCACGGCGGCGGGGCGCCCAACCGGCCCATGAGCCGCATCCTGGAGGCCGGCCTGCCGGCCGCGGTCTTCACCCAGCCGTTCAGCGGCCACGGGTGGATGTACTTCCCGCAGT
>CAYTJE010000015.1:0-12854 GCA_964437855.1 uncultured Anaerolineales bacterium
TGCCGTCGGTGATCGAGAAACTGAACTGCATGATCACGATCGCCAGGAACGCCGGGATCGCCTCCGTGTAATCGGTCCACCGGATCTTCGCGACGCTGCCCACCATCATGACGCCGATCAGGACGAGCACGGGGGCAATGACCGGCCGCATGGGCACCACCGTTACCGTCCCCTGGGCCACCTGGACGAGCGTCTCGCCGGTGCCCTCGGCGACGAACTCCACCCCCGCCCCCACCACGTGGACGAGCGGGAGGAGGAGCAGCGCGAGCAGCATGCACGCGCCCGTCACGACGGACGCCAGGCCCGTCCGGGCGCCGGACTCCACCCCCGCCGCGCTCTCGATGTACGTGGTGATCGTGCTCGTGCCGACGAGGGCGCCGGCGACGGTGCCGGCGGCGTCGGCGAAGAGGGCCTGGCGTGCGCGCGGCAAATGGCCGCGCGCGTCCAGAAACCCCGCCCGTTCGCCCACGCCGATGAGCGTGCCGACCGTGTCGAACATATCGAGGAAGAAAAAGATGAAGATGACGAGGGCGACGGTCGTCCACGGGCGGCCCGTCAGCAGGTCCCACCCGCGGGTGACGGCGGCACCGAGCGTCTCGGACGGCCAGGACGGCAAGTCCCACCGCTCGGGCCACTGGGCCAGGGTCATCCGGACGCGCTCCGGGCTGACCGGCTCGACGGGGTCGGCGGCGCCGGTCGCGAGGGCCTCGGCCCGCTCGCCCATGCGCTCGGCGGGGATCACCTCCACGCCGTCGGCGGGCTCGTAGGCCAGGTCTGACGCGTGGCTCACGCCAAGGGCAAGGGCGGCGGTGACCAGAATGCCCAGCAGAATGGCTGCCTTCACACGCAGCACGAGGAGGACGGCGATGATCGCCACCCCCGCCAGCGAGACGAGCACGACGGGACTCGTCAAGCACCCCAACTGGACGAGCGTGGCGGGGCTGTTCTGAACGACGCCGCCCCATTGGAGGCCGGAGAAGGCGATCAGCAGGCCGATGCCGACGGCGACGGCGTACTTCAGGTTGTCGGGCACGGCCCGCATGACGGCCTCGCGGAGGCCGAAGAAACTGAGGATCAGGAACGCCCCGCCCGCGACCAGGTTTGCCAGCAGCGCTGCCGGCCAGGCGATGCCCATCGTCAGGCACACCGTGTAGGCGAAGAAGAAGTTGTGCCCCATGGCCGGGGCGAGCGCGAACGGGTAGTTCGCCGCAAACGCCATCAGGAAACAGGCCAGCGCTGAGCAGACGCACGTGGCGACGAAGACGTCGCCCGGCGGCATGCCCACGTCGCTCAGGACCGCAGGCTGAACGAAAACGATGTACGAAAGCGTCAGGAAGGTGACCAGGCCGCCGCGGATTTCTCCCCAGACGGTGGCGCCGCGCTCGCGAAGGTGGAACATGCGTGCTCCCCCCTGGGCGTGTGTCCGCCGCCGCTCCCGGCGTGCCGGGGCGGGCACTGCGGGGGTCAGCCCTCTTCTACGGCGATGGCTTCCACGGGGCACGCCTCGGCCGCTTCGCGGACGGTGTCCTCGTGCTCGGCCGGCACCGTGTCCACGAGGACGACGGAGACGTCGTCGCGAAGATGGAAGACCTCCGGGCACATATCGATGCAGACCCCGCAGCCGGTGCACAGATCGGGATCGACGCGCACGTTCATGGCTCTCCTCCTTTCGGGTTGCTGGCCATGGGGTCAGTCGCGGCAGTCTGGGCCGTCAGGGGGCCGGCCGCAACGCGTCCCCATTCCGGTAGCGCCTGATTGGCAGTTCACGTGTAAAAGTGCCAAGACCCGCTTGCTGCGAGCAGGATGGTCCGAACCTACTGGCACAGGCCACGGGCGTAAAGCAAAAAGCAACAGGCAAAAGCAAAAGGGCTCTCCTCCCAAAACCGTGGTGGGTGTGAGGGCCTCGGCCCCGGCTCCGGGGCTGCCAGGGGCGCCCCTTGCGGGGCGAATCCGGAGGAGCGCGGCGGGTCGGAGCCTGTCCCGAGCGTAGCCGAGGGGCCCCCGCCGCGCGGCGCGCATGGGCGCGCGGTGGGTACGTCCATACGGAGGCGTAGGCCGAGCCCCCCCGCGCTTTGCCTCCGCGTGCGTTGGGCATGGGCCGAGGGGGTCTGGGGGAGATGGAATCTCCCCCCGGGGTCGGCCGCCGGCGGGGCCGGCTTCCGGAGCGTGAGCGTCCCCGGTATTGGGTGTTGAGCCAAAAAAGGGGACGGCGCAAGCCGTCCCCCGTGGTTGTCAGGCCGCGGCCGCGCCGCGTTTGCCGACTATTATGTAGGGCCGGGAAAAGGCACGCCGGCCTGGGCCGGGTCAGCCCGTTTCAGAGGTCCCTGGTGGCGATGCGCCGGTTCAGCGGGTTCGGCACCCGCGCGACCGCTTGCCGTTTTCCCGCGCGGGAAGTCGTGTCGTCGTGTTAGGATCGCCGCCCGGCTCGGCCTGCTGGGGTCGGTCGTCTCGCGGTTCTGGCCCGTCTGGCGGGGTGCTTGTGGAGCCAGTGCCGGCGAGCGATTACTTGCCGGGGGTCAGTTTCGAGATCGCCGACGACAAGTCCTTCAGGTTTTTCTTTTCGGTCGTGTAGACAACCGATTTGCCCTGGCGTGTGCCGGTAACCAGCCGGCCCATGCGCAGCAGCCCCAGATGGTGGCTGATGGTCGGCTGCTTCAGGCCGAGCGCATCGCAGAGGGCGGTCACGTTCTTCGGGCCGGCCGCGAGCATCTTCAGGATACCGAGCCGCGTCGGATCCGACAGAAGCGAAAACCCCCGCGCCCACTCAGACAGTTCCGCCTTCGCGGATCCACCCAATTTCTTCTTCCTTGCCATAAAACTGATCCTTTCCCTGTCCCCCGAGGCAGTACATTACACCAGATGCCACATCAGTGCAAGCAAAAAGAAAAGAAAACGGCACAATGGGAGCGTTCGAATGTCTGCTAATGCGCAGGTCTCCATTGCATGCTCTGCCAGCCGCATCACCACGCCAGGTCCCGAGGGCCCTCCGCCCACCGCGCGCGGGGCGGGGCTGGATACCGCGCAGGAAGTAGCGTGCGAGTACCGGGCCACCCCGCCGGCCTGAACAGGGACACACGTACATCTCACGGGACGGTAGAGAGCCCGGGAAGGCAATGGTGGGCGATGCAGGATTTGAACCTGCGACCTCCTGCGTGTCGAGCAGGCGCTCTCGCCAACTGAGCTAATCGCCCACACCCCACGGCATAACGATACGCGCAGCGCCGGCGTTGTCAAGCCCAAACCGGGGAGCCGGTCTTGCGTTGTGGGCGTGAGGCCGGGTCACCGTCCGGTCGATGCTGGCGCGGCCCCACTCGTGCCATCGCAAATACGGCTTCAGGTTGACGTAGGAGCGGGAGAACGGCCCGGCGGGGTCGCCGGTCAGGACGAGGTCGCTCTTGGCGTGGCCCTCGGTGCCGTCGTGGCAGGGGACGCAGTGCCGGTCGAGGACCGGCTGGACGAGGCGCGGATAGCCGAACGGCCGGGTGCCGGCGGGGCCCGGACGGATCGTCGAGGGCGGCCGGGCGGTGGCCAGGGTCTCGCGGGGGACGGGGGCGGCGCCGACGGGTTCGTGGCAGCCGACACATCCCCGGCGTTCGCCCGGCTGAAGGTAGACGGTGCTCCGCATGCTCTGGACGGCCCGGCCGCGGCCGTCGACCGCCTGGACGTACAGCGGCACACGGGCGGGGGTACGAAAGTAGGCGGACCCGTCGGCCTCGACCGGCACGGTGCCGAGCAGCATCCGGGCCGGCTCGGCGTTGGCGTGGCCGATGCGCGGCCGGTTGACGGTCGGCGTCGTCTTCGGAAGGACCCGAAAGATGCGCAGGCTCCGGACGCGTCGGCCCTTGGGCAAGGGCAAGAGGCTGCGCTGGACGTCGGTCAGGACGAATTCGCCCTGGTCCCCCAATTCCGTGTGTCGCACGCTCCGGACGACGGGCGGTCTTGGCCGCGGGGCCAGCGGGATCGGGTACATGCACGCCCACCGGCGGTCGCGGTACAGCAGTTCCAGGTTGCCGAAGCGGTCCAGGTAGTAGAGGCCGGTGGTGTCGCGCTTGCCGCCGCTCGACATGCCGGGAATCGGCCCGTAGCCGAACGAGACGAGGTAGACGTCCTCGGAGAGCGGCCAGGGGCTGTGGAAATAGGACTCGGGCCAGCCCTCGGATTCCGGGAAGCAGACGCCGGGCGTCAGGACCTCGATGGCATCCATCCGGTCGGTGCCGGTCCTGCGGTCCAGGGCCGCGCGGGACGGGTCCAGCATGACCAGGCTGCCGCCCACGCACGCGTGGTGGGCGCCGGCGACGAAGATGATGCGGTCGGAGCCCGGGATGGCGTGCGGCTCGAAGCAGGCGGTGATCCGGCGGGTGTAGTTGCCGAACAGGAGGCTCGGGCTCGTGCCGTCCGGGTTACTGACCCACAGGCCGTGGAAGTGCGACGCGGAGCGGTCCAGGTAGTCCCATCGCGAGTAGACAATGCGTCCATCGTTCAGCACGCTCGGGTGCCATTCGTTCGTCTCGTGGAACGAGAGGGTGCGGATATTCGTGCCGTCGGCGTCCATGCGGTGAAGGGTGTATACCTGGACGGGTTCGGTGGGGTTGTTGCAGCGGGTGAATCCGCCTCGGCGCGTGGACATGAACGCGATGCCGCCGTCCGGCAGAGGGCACGGGTCGAAGTCGTCGTAGTGGCCTTCGGTCAGTTGCAGGATGGCGTCTTCGTCCAGGTCGATGGCCACGATGCCGTAATGCGGCTGGTCGTAGGAGCCGAAGGGGATCTTGCGGCCGTAGCACTCGGCGTAGGCGAAGTAGAGCGTCCGGGCATCGTAGGAAACCGTGAGGCCGGAGTAGCAGCCGGGCGGCAGGCGGCCCTGGGTCAGGTCGCGCGTTTTCAGGCTCCGGCCGGGGTCCTCCAGGACGCACACGCTCCCACCGAAGATGCCGCTGTGGTCGGCGAAGTAGGCGATGTACTCGTGGAGCATCTGGCAGGGGAACCGCCGGCGCTTCATAAACGCGATGGGCTTGCCGGCCAGCAGGGGGCTGGCCAGCGCTGCGGTTCGGGTGAGCCAGCGGACCTTGCGGTAGAGGGCGAGGCGCTCGGCCGCGTCGAGCGCATCGAGGTCCTCGGCGGCGCGGCGCAGGCGGTCGAGGTTGGCCGAGGCGGAGGCGGTGTCCGGCCCGTCGGGCATCGAGGCCAGGGCTTGAAGGAGCCGGCCGCTCCGGGCCACCGCCTCGCGGATGGACGCGGGGGAGCCGGCCTTTCGGCCGAGGCGTTGTTCCTGGGCGTCCCAGTCGGCCTCGACCCTCTCGCGGAGGCGGTCGGACGGCGGCGCCGCCCGTGCCGCCGGGACGGGCGCCGCGAGGAGCACGGCGGTGGCGGCGACCACGGTCATCCCGTTCTGCCGGAGGCGCATGGTTGCCTCTCTGATCGCGGCATCCGCCGGCCGGTAGCGCGGTGCCCCGTCCCGGGCACCGCGCGGTGGGCAAGACTGCCCACCGCGCTCTTGTATACCACTTCCTGCGCGGCGGGTCTCCTGACCCACCGCGCGGCACGTTCTTACCCTATTTGCCCGCGAACACCTCGTAGTATTGTTGCAGCGTCCTGCGCGGGGGCAACGTCTTTTTCCAGAGGATCAGGGCGTAGCGCAGCCGTTGGGTCCCGCCCTTCGGGACCTCGAAGGTCGGGAACGCGCCGAACCGGCCGTAGTCGCGGTACGCCGAGTAGCGGGTCCCCTTGGGGTTCGAGGGGTGGTTCATGTGCTGGACGGCGTACGTGCGGCCGCGGAGGGTGTACGTGAGGGCGGCCCAGGGCAGGTCGCGCTCCTTTTTGACGTTGCCGGAGTTAATGCGCTCCTTCGGGAACACGTACTTGGCGGATTTGTTTTCGGCAACATCGTTGTGGGGGCGGTACTGGCAGCCGGCGTGTTCCGGGTCGCCGCCGAACGCCGTATCGCCGGCGACGGCCTTGAGCGTGGTCGCCACTTCGATGCGGACGATGGCGGGCGCGGGGGCGCGGGAGAAGGTCATCGTCCGACGCTCTTCGACGAGGGGGTGGCCATCGGGGTCCAGCCACTCGATGAGGGCCGTCAGCGATGCCTGGTCCGCTCCGGCCTCTCGCCGGACGAACTCCCGGTGCCGCATCAGGTGGATGGGCTTGCCGACGTGCTTCTTGGCGTAGGGCAGGTCCCGCGCGATGTGCCAGAAGTCGTACTTGCCCTTGCCGGCCACGTTGATTTTGAAGCCCACGAAGATGCCGCGGTGGTGCGAGAATTTTCCGCCGGCTCCCTTGGTGATGGGCCGGGCCGTGTCGGGCTCGAGCACGTGCAGGTAGGGCTTGTACGTCTCGTGCAGTCGCTCGGGACTGGATTGGTCGAAGGCGTACATGTAGCGTGCGACGGGTTTGCCCTCGAGGAGGACGTCCATGTGGTCGCCCGGGGTGTCCTTGAAGGTAAAGGTGGCCTGGGCGGCGGCGGTCCAACCGAGGGTCAGCACGAGCGCTGCCGCCACGAGGATGCGTCGGGTGATGCGATGCATGGAGGGACCTTTCCGTATCCGGGGTTCGTTTACTCCGCTTCCTTCTCGTCCTTCTTTTCGCCGAGTTCCTTGATAAGGATGTTGCGGAACTCGATCGGGTCGCCGTGATGCTGGAGGGCGATGGGGCCCTTCTCGGGCACGCCGGGCAATCGGGCGCCGGAGATGACCTCCACGCCGTTCAGGACGACCGTCAGGCGGTCGCCCTTCATGGTGATGACGAAGTTGTTCCACTGCCCGACGGGCTTGTCGGCCCGCTTCGCGGGCGTGCAGGCCTTGCGGATGGCCTCGGGCTGGTTCTTGTCGGTGCGGTAGCCCCAGACCTCGCCGGAGCCCAGGTCGTTGCACCAGATATTGATTTGGCTCTTCGACTTGCCGCGCAGGTAGATGCCGCTGTCGCCGCGCTCGGGCAGCCGCCAGTCGACCTTGAGGACGAAGTCGCCGAACGCCTTGTCGGTCCACAGGTGACCGTCCTTGCCATCGTAGGTGAGTATGCCGTCGGCCACCTTCCAGTGCTGCTTGACCTTTTCGTCGGTCTTCCATCCCTGGAGGTCCTTGCCCTTCAGGAGCGGGCGCCAGCCTTCGTCCTTCTTCTCCTCGGCGGCGAGAGCAGCCGCGGGCAGGGCGGCAAGCAGCGCCGCCGACAGGAGGTTTGCGCCGATGCGTGTGGCAGTCATGTGGGTTTCCTTTCCGCACTGAATCCCGCGCGGTGGTCCTCGGCATACGCCTCCGTATGGACGGGGCCACCGCGTAAGACACCCGTGTGGCGAGGCGGGCCGGGATCCCCGCCGCGCGGCATCCTGTGTTACACCTTGAACTCCTCGGGCGCGAACTCGACGCGGCGTCCGGCCTCCATCGCCGCGTTCGCCTTCAACGCACAGACCGCTGCCGCGTACCCGACCTCGGCGGGGCAGGTGAGCCGGGCCCGGCCGCGGACGGTGTTAAAAAAATTCTCCAGGTGGACCTGGTGGACGGGCTTGGGCTCGCCGGGATACGGGATGGGCGGGTAGGTGCGGCCGTCGCCCTCGAGGTCCTTCTCCCAGTCGGCGTAGGGGGCGCCCTTCTGCCGGCGGAGGCCGCCCTTGTCGGCATGCTGGGAGATGGTCAGGCCGCCCTCGTCGCCCGTAAAGACCTCGAAGAAGCCGCGGTCCTCGCTCATCGTCACGATATTGTAGTTGCCGCGGACGGTCTTGGTTTCGCCTTGCCAGGTGTAATCCCATTCGAAGAGGCACGAGAGGTTGTCGTACCAATCATAGAAATCGTAGTAGTCGCGTCCGCCTGTGGCGAGGACGGCCTTCGGCGTTGCGTGCAGGAACCAGTTGAAGACGTCCACCTGGTGCGAGCCGAGGTTCGCCATCGGCCCGGCGCTGAACTGCTTCGACCATCGCCAGTCGCGGAACTGCTGCATCGACGCGTAGCCGTACCGGGCAAGCACCGCATCGTCGATGGTGTATTTCTCTTTCCACGCCTGCGGCACCCGCGGATGGCCGTGCCACTGGCCGGAGACGTGGACGATCCGCCCCAGGGCCTTCTTGGTGTCGATGAAGTCGAGGGCCAGATGGTATCGCGGGTTCGACCGGTGCTGCCGACCGATCTGGAGGAGTCGGCCGGTCTTCCTGGCCGCCTGGACCATGCGGCGGGCCCCGGCCAGGGTGTGGTGCATCTCCTTCTCGCAGTAGACGTGGAGGCCGGCTTCCAGGCACGCCACCGTCTGGTCGGCGTGGAAGGCGTCGGGCGTGGCGATGATGGCGGCGTCCAGGTCCTTCTCCTTCGCCAGCATCTCGCGGTAGTCCTCGTACACGTGGACCGGCTGCTTGTAGGCGGCCAGGAGACGGCTGGCGTACCGTTGCGAGAAGGGCCAGATGTCGCACACCGCCTTGAACCGCAGTCGCGGAATCTTCAGGCCGTAGCGGAGGAGTTGCCGCCCGTGGTTGCCCGCGCCGATGATGGCCACGTGCAGGTCCTCGGTCCTGGACGGGCCGGCCCCGACGGCCGGTGCCGCCAGGGCCAGGCCGGCGGCGGCGGACGAGGTGGTCAGGAACCGTCGGCGGGAAAGTTGCCCGTGGGGCATGGTGTTCTCCTCGGTCGTTTGTCGCCTCCAGCGGCGGAAACCGTCGCTCGGACGGGACCGCGGGCCGTCCCGTACCCGTCACCCGTAGGGGTGACTCGAACGGCTCCGGCGCCGCGCGACCGGTGACGCCCGGGCCGGGCGGTCGATAACCGCGTTGGCGTGCGGCCTCAGTAAATCGGCCACGGTGCGCGGGGCGGACGGGAGAGCATGGCGCCCGCCTCCTCGTCACCGGGGCAGGTTTCGCGCTCCGGGTCGAACGTGACGGGTCGGCCGAGCCGCATCGCGATGTTGCCCAGATGGCAGACCGTGGCGGACCGGTGGCCCACCTCCACGGGCGCGGCGCCGTCGCGCCGGGTCCGGATGCAGTGAAGCCAGTCGTCCATATGGCTGCCGTGGGGGCGGTACAGGTGGACCTCGCCGGGCCCGATGGTGACGTCCAGGATAGCCTTCGGCTCGGCGCTGATGTGGCCGCGGCGAACGTGCACCCACCCGTCGGTGCCGATGAACTTCGTACCGGAGCCGCCCGTCTTGCACCGCAGCGTCACCCCGTTGGCGTAGGTGCAGGTGAAATCGACCCGCGTGGCCGTGGTGAACAGGCCGGTCTCGGGGAACTCGCCGTCGCCCGTCACGCAAACGGGCCCGGTGTGGTCCGTGCCGTTGCCCCACTGGGCGATGTCGTTATGATGGGCGCCCCAGTTGGTCACCTGGCCGCCGGAGTAGTCCAGGAGAAAGCGGAACTGGTAGTGACATCGCTGATGGTGGTACGGGGCCCAGGGGGCCGGGCCGAGCCACATATCGTAGTCGAGTTCCGGCGGGACGGGTTCAGGGCTCCACGTGGGCTCGCACCGCTTGTTGTTGCCGGGGATGCCCACCTCGATGTGCTTCAGCCGGCCGATGTAGCCGTTGCGGACCAGTTCGCAGCCGAAGCGGAACCGTCCGTCGGACCGCTGCTGGCTGCCGGTCTGGAACACCCGGCCGTGGCGACGGACAGCCTGGACCATGGCCCGGCCGTCGCCGACCGTCAGGCTCATCGGCTTCTCGCAGTAGATGTCCTTGCCGGCCCGGGCGGCGGCGATGGTGATACCGGCGTGCCAGTGGTCGGGGGTTCCGATGGTCACGGCATCGAGTCTGGGGCGGTCCAGCAGTTCGCGGAAATCGCGCGTCGTGAAGACGCCCCGGTACGTGCCCTTCTTCAAGGCGTCGGCATAGGCCTGGTTGACCTGCTTCTCGCCCCGGGCGAGCACGCTGTAGTCGACGTCGCACAGGCCGACCACCTGGCACCGGTCGCTGTGCAGCATGCTGCGAAGGTGCTGTCCGCCCCGGCCGCGGAAGCCGATCGTTGCGGTGTTGATCCGCTCGCTGGGCGCCGGCCGACCGTCGGCACCGAGGGTCGAAGCGGGGACGACGAGCGGCGCGCTGAGGGCGACCGTGCCGGCCCGACACAGGAAGGCCCGGCGGCTCAGGCAGGTCATGGCGCGGTTCCTCCACCGGGTTCGACGTTCCTCTCGGGCCGCAGTCGGCACGCGACTGAACGGTGTTCGTGATGTCAGATCGTCCACGGTTCGCGGTGCGGGTAATCGAGCATCTCGTTCGCGTCGGTGCTGTCGCCGGTGAACCGCTCCGTCTTCGGATCCCAGGTGAGTGTCTTGCCCTGGTACTTCATGGCGATGTGGTGCAGGACGCACACGCTGTTGGAGCGGTGGCCGACCTCGGCCGGGGCGACGGGGTCCTTGCCCGTCCGGCAGCACCGGAGGAAGTTGAGCATGTGGTGCTTGCTCTCGTAGAGGCGGACGTCGTCGTCGGCGAGTTGGGTGCGGAGGATGTCCTCGGGTTCGGCTTTCCACTTGCCGCGCGCCACCCACAGCCAGCCGCGGTCGCCGATGAACTTGACGCCGGCGCTGCCGTTGTGCGAGATGAGTTTCACGCCGCTCGCGTACGTGGCCTCCGCCTTGTAGCCGACGTGGACGTCGAACAGCCCCCGCTTGGGGAACTCGGCGGTGGCCCGGACGTCCACGGGCCCGCCGTCGCGGTCCACGCCGAGGGCCCACTGGGCGATGTCATACATGTGGGCGCCCCAGCCGGTGATCATCCCCCGGCAATAGGCCTCGATCTGGAGCCATCCCGGCCGGCCGAAGCCCTTTTGCGGATGCACGCGGTCCTGGGTGTACGGCACCCTTGGCGTCGGGCCGAGCCACATGTCGTAATTCAGGTTCTCGGGGACGGGCATGGGCGTGGGGTCGCCTTTGCCGTGGTCGGTGGGGACGACGACCTCGATGGTCTTCAGTTTGCCCAGGTACCCGTTCCGCACGAGTTCGCAACTCTTTCGGAAGCGGATGTCCGACCGCTGCTGCGACCCGGTCTGGAGGACCACCCCGTTCCGGCGGACCGCCTGGACGAGTTTCTGGCCCTCCACCACCGAGTACGTGAACGGTTTCTGGAGATACAGGTGCTTGCCGGCGCCCGCGGCAGCCACGGCACAGAGGGCGTGCTGGTGGTCCGGCGTCGAGATGGTGACGGCGTCGATGTCCTTGCGGGCCAGGAGTTTCCGGAAGTCCTGGTACACGTCGACGGTCGTCTCGATGTTGCGCTCTTTGTACCGCTTCTCGGCGTCGCGCTTGGCGTGCCCGGCCCGGTCGAGGTCCAGGTCGCACACCGCCACGATGCGGGCGCCCGCGGATTCGTCCAGCCCCTGGTACAGCGCGTTCCGCATGTCGCCGTGTCCCATGCGGCCGGTGCCGATGGAGCCCACCGCGAGGATGTTGCTCGGCGCGTCCTTGCCGAAGACGGTGGCGGGAACGATTTGCGGTGCGGCGGCCGCAGCGGCCGCGGCCTTCAGAAACGTTCGGCGCGTCGGGTGAAACATAACGGCCTCCTTCGCGATGGGGCTTCCTCTATGTGATCTCGCACAGGGGCTTAGGGCTGTCATTCTGAGGGCCGTACGGCCCGAAGAATCTCGCCGTGGGTGTTGCTTTGCTGTTGTTCGCACGGCAAGACCCTTCGCTTCGCTCAGGGTGACAATCTTCAGGTCCACGCTATATGTATACGAAGGGCCGCCGCGCGGGACGTTCACGATTCCTCTCCAGCGGAGCGCACGTACCGCGCATGCGCCTCGGCCACCTTGCCCTCGTCGGCGTCGCCGCGGTGCAGGTACACGCGGTACGCCAGGGTCACCGCCTCGCCCGGCTCCAGTGTGTACGGCTCCAGGTGGGGCCAGGAGGGGCCGAGGAACCCGTAGTGCCGCAGCGTCCATCCGCGCGGCTTCGGGCGCAATGCTGGGTGGACGAAGATGGCGGCGCCGGCCATTGTTTTTTTGCCGCCAAAGCGGGCGGAGAGGTCCGCCCACGCCGGCGTGAGGTCGTTGCTGTCCTTCTTCTGGATGCCCTCGTCGGTCGTGAGGACGGTGCCCTTGCGCGGGGCGAAGCGGAAGCAGAACCCGCCGTAGCCCTTGCCCTTGGCGCCGAGGAGTTCGACGGGTTCGCCGACGGCCTCGACCGTGAGGTGAAAATCGATCGCGCGGCCGACGTCCGACGCCTTGTAAACGAGGATGCGGGCGCGTTCCCTGCCGACGCGTTCGCCGCCGTCGAGGAGCCACTCGTTCGTGACGTCGAGGACGGCCAGGCCCGGGTCGGCCGTCCGCTGGTGCCACGCCGCATGCTTCTGGTGGATACCCTGGAGGTGCCAGGTCTGGACCGCCTTGCCGCGGGCCTTCATCCTGGGCCAGGCCCAGAAGACGCCGCGGTGATGGTAGTGGTCCTTCGGGAAGTCGTCGGTCAGGACCGTGCCGTCCGGCGCGTAGAGCGGGTGGCAGTAGCAGGCCCGGCGGTAGCGTTCGGGGGCGCCGCCGGCGAGTTGGCCGCCGAAGTTGTACGCGAGAACGGGGGCTCCGGCGTCAAGGACGCGGAGCCGGCCGTCCTTTGTTTCCTCGAGGTGGAAGCCCGCCTTGGCCTCGGTGGCCCGACTACGGGTGCAGCCGAGCAGGGCCGCGGTTCCCGAGACGGCCAGGAAGGTCCGGCGGGTCAGGCGCAAATGGTTCATGGGCGTTCCTGAAGCGGTCCGTTTGTGTGGCCCGGCCGGCCTTGTCCGGCCGGCAGGATGCGGCGTATTGGTACACACGGGCGGGGAAGCCGCCCGTGGCACCCCCGATAATCGAACACGCGCTATGCCGGCGCGTCGCGGCCAAAAATGCCTCCTCGCGATTCCCGCGCGGTGGGCCTCCCGGCCCAACGCGCGAGGAACGCGCATACTGAGTACGCGCGGCGGGCCAG
>CAYTJE010000015.1:12954-29607 GCA_964437855.1 uncultured Anaerolineales bacterium
GAGCCCCGCCGCGCGGTATGATGATTTGGTGCGCGGCGGGCCGGGAGCCCCGCCGCGCGGTATGATGATTTGGTGCGCGGCGGGCCGGGAGCCCCGCCGTGCGGTATGCCAGCGGCGCCCGGCTCATTCCCCTGCCGCCTCGACGAACGCCTCAATGTTCTCCGTAGGGACGCCGGGGGGCATGCCCCCGCCGCAGGAAAGCAGGAGGCCCGCCGTGTCGCCGGCATCGTTGAGCGCGTCCCGGACCGCCTGCCGCACGTCGTCCGGCGAGCCGGCGGCCAGGACGTCGCGCGGCGGGATGTTGCCCAGGAGTGCGATCCGGCCGCCCGTCCACTCGCGCATCTCGGCCAGGGTGTGATCGCTCGAAAAGTTGAACAGGTTCACGCCGATCTCCGCCAGGTGGGGGGCGCACACCCGCCCCGGTGCGTCGTTGTGGAAAAACCGCACGCGGGCGTCCACCGCCGCGAACGCCTTCGCCAGGTACGGCCCTGCGAAGGCCAGGAAATCGTCCTCGCCCAGGAACCCCACGATGTCGTCCAGCAGGAAGATGCCGTCGATCGTCTCGATGGTCCCGGCCTGGAGGCGGAGCCAGTCGACGAGGAAATCCGTGACGGTCGCAAGGAGGGCGTGGACCCGCTCCGGCTCGGTCTTCAAGGCCATCAGGAACTCGGTGTTGCCCATCAGGAACGCCGCCACGTTCAGCGGCCCGCGTGCGACGGCGAAGCGGACGGCGTGGCCGGCCTCCTCGATGGCCCCCCGCGCGTGCACCAGCCGCTTCAGCACCAGCGGCGGGAGGCCGTGACGGGCGGGGTCCGGCCGGGCGAGGTCGGCGATCGCGTCCGTGCTCGCGAGAACGGGCTCGGCGAACGGGAACTCGTCCTCGTGCCACAGGGGCCGGGCGCCGAACGCGGACGGCTCGGTGCACATGCCGAACTCGGACCAGAACCCCGGCAGGAAGAGGACCTCCGGGAACCGGTCGATGGCCCGCCGGTTGGCCGAGAGCCACCGCGCCTCGGAGGCGAAGTAGTCCAGCAGGGTCATGCCGGCCCAGTTCGGCAGCCAGGGGCTGTCGATGATGAAGCCGACGGGCACGGGGCCCGCGCCCTCGCCCGCGACGACCGCCCGCAGCGTGTCCCACTGGGCCTGGTTCACAGCAGCGCCTCCTTGCCTTTTTTCCTGCGCACGACGTGAGCGACCGCCACCGCCCCGATGAAGGCGGCGATGCCGGCGATGCCCCACCACCCGGCCTTATCGTGGGCCATGTAGACGCTGAGGATGGTGACGATGATGACGCCGATCGCCATGGCCAGGTTCCAGATCCATCGGCCGGCGCCGCGGGGCATCTCGTCGCCCAGCAGCCGGCGCTGGTTCAGCACGAGGGCAAACGCGGCGTAGGCAATGGGAATGACGATAAACATCGCGACGCTCGTCGGCAGCGCCAGGTAGGGCGCGGCCCCGGACCAGATGAACGGTCCGAGGACGCCGATCGCCGGGATCAGGCTCCCGACCCGGTACAGCCAGCCGCGGCTGGGCCGGTTCACGGCCTCGCAGATGCAGAACCCGTTGATGAGCATCAGGATGATGATGCTGGAGATGGCCATCCCGACCACGCCGATGCCGAACACGTAGTGGGCCAGGACGTGGCCGGTCAGCGGTTTCAGGGCCTCGGCCAACTGGATGTTATCCCGCCGGACGATCATGGCGGCCAGGCGGCGGTCGGCCAGCGGAAGGCCGCTGATCAGGCGGTCTTCCCGGGCCTTGACCTCCACGGGCGTGTCGCCGGCGGTGTCGGCGGCCAGCGCCTCGGCGCCCCTCGCCTCCTTGATTCGCTTCAGCGTGTTGCCGCGGTATCCTTTCACGGCGCTGGGGTCGGCGCCGAGGAGGGCGTCGCGGAGCCGGTTCCGCTTGGCGGTGGCGCTCAGATCGGCGAACCCCGGCTCGTTGACCTCGTCCAGGATCTCGGTGGTCACGTAGACGGTGAGGGGCTTGTCCTTGACCATTTCCTCGGACTCCTCGCCGATGTAGCCGTCGTCGAGGATGGACCGCAGGCGGGTGCGCCGGGCCTCCTCGTCGAGCCGAGCGAAGGACGGGTCCGTCACCATCTGGAGGACGGCGGGCAGGGTCTCGGCCTTCGGGAAGTGGACGGCCGGCGTCGTGTGGAACCGCGACGCCGAGGCAATGATCACACAGCCCGTGGCCAGAACGAACGGGATGAACAGCCCGATGGCCAGGTCGAAGGAGGCCATCCCGCGGAAGTCCTTGTTCCAGCCCTTCTTCAGCATCGAGTAGGGCAGGAGGAAGGTCATATTGATGCCGACGGCGGTCGCCGCCGCCGCGATCAGCGAGTCGCGCTGGTCGGTCACGATGAGCCCCGACCAGAAGTCGCGGAACTCGCCCGTGGCCGCCAGGGCCGCGTCAAACGTCTCGGCCGGGGTCCACAGCAGCGTCGGGTCGGGGACGAGGCCGGCCAGGATGCCGCCCCAGTCCAGGGCCCCCTTGCCGCTCATGTAAATCACCACGCCGAAGAACGAGACGACGATGATGCCGACCATGGCCTTGAGGATGATGTCGAAGACCTTCACGCCCCATCCCCCCTTGTCGTAGAAATAGACCATCGCGATACACAGGAGGGCGACCGCTCCGACGATGATGCCGTTGGCCGTGGTCGGCGCCATGACCTCGATGCCGAAGATGCTCGGCATCAGGTTCTGCCGGAACGCCTTGGCCGCCAGGGCGAACTGCGGCAGGGACCAGACGCAGTTGGCCATCAGCGTGGCCAAGAGCCAGCCCCAGCCCAGCACCGGGTTGACGTGTTTGTTGATGGCCTGGAACGGCCGCTCGCCCGTCGACAGGGTGACGTAGGCGATGGCGCTGAGCATGATGACGCCGATGATCATCGCCAGCGGCTGGAGCCACATGAGGCTGAACCCCGCCAGCACGCCCAGGTACAGGCTGCTGGAGAGCGACCCGCCGCCCAGCGTGATGGCGCTCTGGAGCCACCCGGGACCGGACAGGCGCGTGTACGCCCCCAGGGTGGCGAGGCGGCCTTTGGACTTGGCCTCCCGGATGAGCCGGCGGTCCTTCTCAATCTGCGGATCCTGGCCGGCGATGCCGTCCGGGACGGTCTCGGGTGCGGTGTTGTTGGTCATGGTCTCGTTTTCCTTTCGGATTCTACGAGCGCTCCACGGACAGGCGTCCGCAGCGGTGCAGCGTCCAAGTATGCGAGTACCTAAGGCGACTTTGTCCACTTCGCCATCATCCACAAAGGCCGTGGCGCGGTGCCCCGTCGTGGGCACCGCGCGGTGGGCAAGACGGCCCACCGCGCTAGAGTCGTTGTCGGTTGGTAAGCGTTGACAAAGTAGCCCTAAGGGCCTGAGTACCTGAGTGTGTCAGTGCGCGGTTTTCCGCGTTCCTGTTCGCTTTGAAACCGGCCGCCCGTCGTCAAAGCAGCGGCACGTCCGTCTCCGCCCCCTTCCGTTCGGCGGAGACGTACGCGCTGTAGATGGTCGCGATGGCGTCGGCGGCGAGCGAGGAATCGGTCTCGACCGGCTCGCCCCTGGCCGCCGCACGGTAGAACGCCTCGATCTCCTGCGGGTAGCCGGTGAAGTAATCCTCGTTGGGGCTGGGGCACGACCAGCCCTGCTTGGTGCCGATCTTCTCGACCACGTAGATGTCCTGGAAGTTTTCCTCCACCGGGTTGTACGCCCGCATGGCGTTGTTCGGGTTGATGTTGCAGATGACGCGGTGGTTGTTGGCGGCCACCTCCAGCCAGTTGTGGATGCCGCCCAGGATGATGTCGGAGGCGAAGATGGTGGCCAGGCACCCGTCGGTGAACTCGACGTGCATCATCGAGAAGTCGTCGATGTCGTGATAGTCGCAGCGGATGT
Organism: uncultured Anaerolineales bacterium; assembly: GCA_964437855.1. GTDB lineage: Bacteria > Planctomycetota > Phycisphaerae > FEN-1346 > FEN-1346 > BS750m-G62. The sequence continues at coordinate 16,842 of CAYTJE010000015.1, forward strand.
GGCCCTCGTCGCGGAAGGTCGGTATGCGGGTCAGGGCGTGCGTGCGGGCGGTGACCGCGCGGGGGCGAATGGGCTGGCCGTTCGCGGCCCGGCCCTCGACACGCTTCAGGTACAGGGCGGCGGTCAGGGGATGGCACCCCTTGCCGATCATCACGCCACCGCCGCTGTATTTCCAGTCGGCGTACGTGGCGGCGTGGGAGCCGCTGTGGGCCTCCTCGCCGTGCATCCACAGAATCTGGCCGCCCGTCTTCTCCAGGATCTCGCGCTCCTTCTGGATGGCGGGGGCGTAGACCCAGTTCTCGGCGTAGAGGATGCGGCCGTCGGAGGCGGCCTCGGCGCGGAGCATGCGGCGGACGCTCGCCAGCGCTTCGGCCAGCGCCGACTCCTTGGGAAACGTGTCGCCGTTGAAGTCCTCCGACCCGTCGCCGCAGTACCCGGTCAGCGGCTTCTCGCAGATGACGTGCCTGCCGGCCTCCAGGGCCGCGACGGTCAGTTCCTCGTGGACGGCCACGGGGGCGCAGACGTGGACGAGGTCGACCGCGTCGAGTAGTGCTTCGCGGCTCTCGAAGCACCGGATGCCGCGCTGCTCGGCGTAGGCGCGGGCCTGGTCGGCGTCGGTGGCGAAGACGCCGACGACCTGGGCGTCCACGCCGGCCACCGCCTGGACGGCCTCGTAGTGGAACGTGGCGGCGAACCCGGCCCCGATGATGCCGCTTCGGACGGTCGGCTTGGCCATGGGCTTCCTTGCGTCTGTGGCTCGCGGATGATGATATCCCGGCGGGTGGAACCTCCCGCACCGCCGGCAGGATAGTCTGCCATTATGGGGATGGGACGGCCTTGCGCCTACCGGATTTCCGGCGTTCATGTCGACCGGGGCGGAATGTTGACTTTCGCCGCCGGCGGTGTCACGATAACCGTCGCAGACACGACGAGCATAGCGCGGTGGGCAGTCTTGCCCACCGCGCGGTGCCCAGGACTGGACACCGCGCGGGCGCGGTGGGCCGGGAGCCCCACCGCGCGGAACGCGCTCGCAGGCTTGTCGCACGAACGAACCCGTACACCACACACGAGGGAGGATGACCATGGACGCAGAACTCGGGCGACGCGATTTTCTGAGGGCCGGATCGGCCTTGGCGGCCGGAGCGGTCCTGGGCGGTGTCGGGGGGCGGTGCGCGGCTGCGGTCGGCAAGGTGGCATGCAGCACACCGACCGCCGCCGCAATGGGATGGCTCGTCGGGGCCCAGTTGTACACGTTCCGCCGCTTCGACCTGTACGAGGCGCTCGACATGATCGCCGAACTCGGCCTGTGCCACATCGAGCCATGCTTCTTCCTCCGGCTCGATAAGAAGCGGCCGAAACTGAAGGTCAACGAAGACCTCCCGGCCGGCGCCCGCAAGGAACTGAAGCGCAAACTGGGCGACCTCGGTATTGCCATGTCGGCGTTCTATGCGAAGTTGGGTCCCGACAAGGAGAAGAACCGCAAGACCTTCGTGTTCTGCAAGGAAATGGGTGTCCGTGCCATGGTCGCCGAGCCGTCCGCCGAGGCGCTGGATGCCATCGAACCCCTCTGCGACGAGTACGAGATCAACCTGGCCATCCACAACCATCCCCGCAAACCGAATTATGCGTACTGGAACCCCGAGGGCGTCATGAAGGCCTGCAAGGGCCGAGGCCGACGCATCGGCACGTGCCCCGATACGGGCCACTGGGTCCGCTCCGGCCTGGAGCCCGTCGAGTGCCTGAAGGTCTACGAGGGCCGCATCCACGACGTCCACCTGAAGGACGCCGCCGAAAAGGGCAACACCAAGTCGCGCGACGTGCCCCTGGGGCAGGGGGCCGGCAACTACTCAGCCGTGCTGGCCGAACTCAAGCGCCAGGGCTATCGCGGCGTGATGACCGTCGAGTACGAGCACGACTCGCCGAAACTCGTCGACGACGTGCGGGCGTGTGCGGCGTTCGTCGAGAAGACGGCCAAGTCGCTCGGGGGGTGATCGACGATGCGCGGCGGGCAGTCCTGCCCGCCGCGCGATCCATCCACAGTCAGCCGCCGGGCCCGCCTTCGCCCTTTGGGCTACAGCGTCCAGGGGGCCCGCATGGACCGGTCGGCCAGGCGCTGGGCCTCCGGGTCGTCGGGGAATTGTTCGGTTGCCGGGTCCCAGCGGACCTTCCGCCCCAGCCGCATCGCGATGACGCCCAGGTGGCAGACCGTGACGGACCGGTGCCCCACCTCGACCGGCGCCGCGGGGGTCTGCCGCGTCCGCACGCACTCCAGGAAGTTGCCCATGTGGCTGCCGCCCGACCGGTACAGGCGAACCTCGTCCGGCCGGATGACCGAGTCGAGAAGGCTTGGCGGGTCGGCTCGGCCGTCGATGCCTATCCATCCCTCGGTGCCGTAGAACCGCGGCACGCCGCCGCTGTCCTTGAAGTTCACCTGCACGCCGCCGGGGTACGTGGCGGTCACGTCGATGTTGCGCGGCACGGTGAAGAGGCCCGTCTCGGGCCAGTCGCAGGCGCCCTCGACCTCGACCGGCCCAGAGCCGTCGGCCCCGATGGCCCATTGGGCGATGTCGGCCCAGTGGGCGCCGTTGTTCGTCAACTGGCCGCCCGAGTAGTCCAGGATGAAGCGGAACGAGTAGTGGCACCGCTGGTGATGGTACGGCGCCCACGGCGCCGGGCCGAGCCACAGGTCGTAATCGAATTCCGGCGGGACGGGCTCGGGCTGCCAGGTGGGCTCGCACTGGCGGTTCCAGCCGCCCACGCCGCAAGCCATCCGCTGGAGCCGGCCGATGCGGCCGTTGCGGACCAGTTCGCACACGTGCCGGACGCCCGCCGACGACCGCCGCTGCGTGCCCGTCTGGAAGATGCGCCCCGTACGGCGGACGGCCCGGACCATCGCCTTGCCCTGCTCGATGGTCAGGCTGAGGGGTTTCTCGCCGTAAACGTCTTTGCCGGCCTCGCACGCGGCAACGACGATGGGGGCGTGCCAGTGATCGGGGACGGCTATGACGACGGCGTCAACGTCCCGGCGGTGGATCACGTCGCGGAAGTCGCGTGTCTGGAAGCAGCCGGTGAACGTGCCGGGCCGTTTCCGCTCGCCGTAGGCCCGGTCGACGGTCTGGGCGGCGGCCTCCAGGACCCGGTAATCGACGTCGCAGAGGGCGACCATCTGGACCTCGCCGTTGCGGACGAGTCCGCGCAGATGGTTCCCGCCCATGTTGCCCGCGCCGATGCTGGCAACGCCGATGCGGTCGCTGGCGGGCGGCACGTCGCCGGCCCCGAGGGCGGTCGAGGCGATCAGGGTCGGCGCTGCGGCAGCCGCGGCGGCCGCCGTTCGCAGAAACGCGCGTCGGCTTACGTGACCCGTCCTGCTCATCGTAGCCCTCCTTCCGGGAAGGTGACGGGCGATATCGGTGAGTCCGGTCAGTGGCCGAGCGCGGCGCCGCGGACGGCGAGCGGGCCGAAGCGGAACGGCGACTCGCCGGCCGCCCACGCCATGCCGCGAAGCATCAGCAGCCGGAACAGCGGATCGTCGAACGTCCAGGTGAAGTGCCCCGGAATGCAGGCGAAGACGCGTCCCTTGCCGCGGGAGCGGCACCAGAAGATCGGCTCCGGCCGGGTCTGTGGCTTGCCCTTGGCCAGTCGCTCCCGGCTGGTCGCGAGGACCGTGATCCGGCTGGGGTCGCCCTGGAAGTGGAAGTACGTCTCGTCCATGAAGCGGACCGTCTCCGGAAAGCCGCGCGTAATCGGATGGGACGGGTCGGTGATGGCGAGGTCAACCACGCCGTGGCGGTACTGCGTCTGGTTGGACGCCGCCATACCGACGAGGTCGGCCAGTGGCTTGGATTTCTGCCAGATGGCCGCGTGAACGATGACGAACCCGCCGCCCCGGTCAAGGAACGCCTCCAGGGCCGCAAGCGTCTCGGGGGTCCACCGGGCCTTCGAGAACATGACCAGCAGGTCGGCCTTGGCGAGTTGCTCCTTGCCGGGCCACTTCATGGCCGTTGTGACCGTCACGCCCGGCGCACCGGCGGTGGCGGCGTCGGTGCCGGACTCCGGTTCGGGCCGGAAGAGGTTGACCTTCGGCTCATCGTCCGGCCCCTTGCCGCCGAGAAGGACCTTCCAACGTTTCTGCCACAGGGGGTAATCGTGCTGGTTGCGGCCGTGGTCTTTCTTGCCGGCCAGGAGGATGATGTGGATGGGCCGGGGCGTGCCGGTCTCGGACCGGGGGGCCTTGGCCAGGACGGCCTGGACCTCGGCCCGGCTCCGGGGCGGCGGGGGATCGTGTTTCGCGGCGGCCACAGCCGGGCCCCATAGGCTGACGGTCATCGCCGCCGCCACGGACCCCAGAAGGGCGATCGTGCGCGTTCGCATCGCAGGATTCCTTTCGTTGGCGTTCAGACACCGGTCCGACGGCCCGGGCCGAAGCGCCGAGGGCTTCCGGGCCGTTCGCCGCCGGGCTGCGGCGAGTTGGGAAACCGGGGCTACTTGTTCGCAACCGCCTTGGTTCGCATCTTGCGGCCGGCCAGGTAGTGGGCCAGGGCGATGGCGAAACTGCGCCGGGTCGAGAGTTGCACGTAATCGACGTCCATCCGGCCGCAGCCGTATTCGATCTCGCGGATGAACTCGCGCACGCGGCGAAGATACTCGGACCGGACGGACCGCGGATCGAGTTGGACGCGGCGGCTCTCCAGTTCCAGGTCGCGGAACTGGCTCCACCGGTCGAACGGAAACGTGATCTCCTCCTCCGCCATGACGTGCAGCACGAGGACCTCGTGCTTCCGGTACCGGAAGTGGTGCAGGGCGTTTAGGATCTCCTTGGGGTCGTCGAAGAGGTCGGAGATGATGACGATGAGCCCCCGGCGGTGGGCCCGCTCGGCGATGTCGTGGAAGACCGGGGCCAGGGCCGACTCGGCCCCCGGCTCCGTACGGACGAGTTCCTCCAGGATGGTCCGGAGGTGGCTGACCCGGGACCGCGACGGGATGTACCGCCGGACGGCCGTATCGAACGTCACCAGGCCGACGGCGTCCTGCTGGTTGATCATCAGGTGGGCGAGGCTGGCGGCCAGGAACCGCCCGTACGCGAACTTCGAGAGGCGGTGCCCGTCGTGCCGCGCCGCCTCCCGGCCGACGTACCGCATCGACCCGGAGGCGTCCAGCAGGATGACCGACCGCAGGTTCGTCTCCTCGATGTACTGCTTGATGTAGTAGCGGTCGCTCTTGGCGTAGACGCGCCAGTCCAGGTCCCGCAGGTCGTCGCCGGGCACGTACTGGCGGTGTTCGGCAAACTCGACGGAAAAACCCTTGTACGGGCTGCGGTGCCGGCCGGAGACGAAGCCCTCCACGAGGCCGCGGGCAATGAGTTCCAGCCGGTGGATCTTCGCCAGCGCGTCCGGGTCCAGAAGACGCATGTAGTCACGTGCCGGGGTGTCGTGTCGGCTCTTGGCCATGGGTCGTGCCCGCCCCTGTGCGGGTTCGGCCGTCCCGCGAGGTCCGGTACGTGTTTAGCATTGTCATTCTGAGGCCCGCTTGCGGGCCGAAGAATCTCGCCGTGCGAAACGGGTCGAGGCGAGATTCTTCGTCGCGGCTTCGCCGCTCCTCAGAATGACAAACCCGGACATTGCTTTTACTTGAATCAGTAAACACATACGGCCGCGCCCGCGGCCATGGCTGCCGCTCCGCGCGCCGAGGCGTCAGGCGATGGCGGTCTCGACCGCCGGCCGAATCTCCGCCAGCAGCCGCTCGACCACCTCGTCGGTGGAGATGCCGGCCGCCTCGGCGTTAAACGTCGTGATGACCCGGTGCCGCATGACCGGCAGCGCCATGGCCCGGACGTCGTCGGTGGTGGCGTGGTACCGGCCGTGGAGGATGGCCCGGGCCTTGGCGGCCAGGATCATGTAGATGCCGGCCCGCGGCCCCGCGCCCCACTGGACCAGTTCGTTGACGAAGTCCGGGGCCTCGGGCCGGTTCGGCCGGGAGGCCCGGGCCAGGTCCCGCGCGTACTGGACCACGTGGTCGGCCACGGGGACGCGGCGGACGATCTCCTGGAGCCGCAGGATGTCCTCGCCCGTCAGGGCCGTCTCCAGTTGGGCCTCGTACGTGCCGGTGACCTGCTTGATGATGGCCATCTCCTGGTCGGCGTCCGGGTAATCGACCAGGATATTGAACATGAAGCGGTCGAGTTGGGCCTCGGGCAGGGGATAGGTGCCCTCCTGCTCGATGGGGTTCTGGGTGGCGAGGACGAAGAACGGTTCGGGCAGGGCATAGGTCGTCTCGCCGCAGGTCACCATGTGTTCCTGCATGGCCTCCAGCAGGGCGGCCTGGGTCTTGGGGGGCGTCCGGTTGATCTCGTCGGCCAGGATCATGTTCGAGAAGACGGGGCCGTGCACGAAGCGGAAGACCCGCTTGCCCGTGGTGCGGTCCTCCTCCAGCACGTCGGTGCCGGTGATGTCTGACGGCATGAGGTCCGGCGTAAACTGGATCCGCTTGAACGAGAGGTGCAGGAGCCTGGAGATCGTGCTGACGAGCAGCGTCTTGGCCAGGCCCGGCACGCCCACCAGCAGGCCGTGCCCGCGGCAGAAGACGGCCACCAGCACCTGCTCGATGACCTCATTCTGGCCGACGATGACGCGGGCGATGGCCTCGCACATCTTCTCGTAGGCGGCGCCCAGGGCCTTGACGGTTTCGATGTCGTCGTCCCGGGCGATACGGGGTTGGGTCTCCGGCGGGTCGTCGGCCGGCTGCCCGGGAGGGCGGTTCGGCATCTCGGTCATGGTCGGTCTCCGGTCTGTCGGCGCCTGTCCGGCGGCGAACCGGGCTGAACGGGCATAGACGCCCTCCGCGCGACGGGTCGCCGCATAGAGTGAAACCGTCCGCGACGCCCGGAGTGGCGGATAATTCGGCCTTCCGGGGGGCATGAATTCGGCCGATGGCTGCCCCTGGCCTCCCGCGCGGCCGGAATCCGGATTGACAGCCACCCGGACCGGCCGTACGATATCTTCCGTCAGCGGGCGTAACTCAGTGGTAGAGTGCCACTTTCCCAAGGTGGACGTCGTGGGTTCGAATCCCATCGCCCGCTCCATTCGCTTGCGCCGGCCTTGAAAGCCTCCCGCCTGCCCCATTAGGATACGATGGTTGAAGGTGGAGGCCGCCCGCCGCATCGCTGCCCCGACTCGGTGAAGGAGGGGAACCCATGCACGCAATGACCGCCGCGAACCTCCGCAGCGCCTACGCCGGCGAGTCCATGGCCCACATGCGCTACAAGACCTGGAGCGACAAGGCCGAGGCCGAGGGGTTTCCCAACGTGGCCCGCATGTTCAAGGCCGTCTCCTACGCCGAACTCGTCCATGCGAACAACCACTTCCGCGCCCTCGCCGGCGAGGCCGGCGCCTTCGATGTGACCGGCGGCGGCGTGTTCGGCCTGGACGGCACCAGCCGGAACCTCCAGGGCGGCATCGACGGCGAGACCTTCGAAATCCAGGAGATGTACCCCGCTTACCTCCACGTGGCCACGTTCCAGGGCGAGGCGCAGGCCCAGCAGAGTTTCCACTACGCCCTGGAGGCCGAGAAGATCCACGCCGACTGGTATGCCAAGGCCAAGCAGGCCGTCGACGCCGGCGGCGACGTCGAACTCGGCCCCGTCCGCATCTGCAAGGTCTGCGGCTACACGATCGAGGGCGACGCCCCGGACTTCTGCCCCATCTGCGGGGCCAAGGCCGAGGCGTTCGTGGCGTTCGAGTAGGGCTGGTGCGCAGGGTGCCGTGTCCAACCGCTCGCTCACGCTCGCGGCTCGGTTCAAAGCGCGCCGCAAACGTGACACCCCACCGAGCCGCGACCGTAAGGGAGCGGGGAGGTTCTCGGTTCAAAGCGCGCCGCAAACGTGACACCCCACCGAGCCGCGACCGTAAGGGAGCGGGGAGGTTCGCATGGGGTTCGCGTCCGTTCCGCGCTTCGTCTACCGCCTGAGTTTCCGCTGGTCGAGCCGCTGGCCCGCCGGCCGGCGGACGGGCACCACCAGGCCGCCGCTCGCCTCCAGTTCGTCGAACAGCCGGGCCTTCATCGCCTCGATGCGCTCGCGGTACGCCGGCACGTTGACAAGGTTGTGCCGCTCCAGCGGGTCGGTCTCCAGGTCGTAGAAACCGTCGTGGTCCCACACGCCGTGGTAGTAGATGTACTTATAGCGCTCGGTGCGTATGGCGAACAGGGTTGGCGTGGCCGGGAAGTTCCACTCCCAGTGGTACTCGTACAGGATGTGGTCGCGCCACGGTGTCTGCTTGCCGCGCAGGAGCGGCAGAAACGACCGGCCGTCCATCTTCGCCGACTGCGGCGGCGCCACGCCCGCCGCCTCCAGCACCGTCGGGGCCACGTCGATGTTCTGGACCATCGCTTCGACGCGCGCGCCGGGTTCCACGAAACCCGGCGCGTACGCCAGCATCGGCACGCGGATCGATTCCTCGAAGGCGTCCCGCTTGTCGTAAAAGCCGTGCTCGCCCAACTCGAACCCGTTGTCGCCCATGTAGAGGACCAGGGTCGATTGGCTCAGGCCCAAATCGTCCAGGTACGTGAGCAGCCGCCCGATGTTCTCGTCCAGGCCGTGCACCGTCTCGGCGTAGCGGCGATAGAGATCGTCGAACGAGGGGACGGGGTCGTTATCGTATTGGCCTGTCTCCATGTGGTCGACGCCGTGGATGCTGTACCGCCGCTCGCGGACCCAGTGCGGCTGCGTCTGGTAGTTGCGTTCGGTGTTGGCCATCGTCTCGGGCCGGCGGACCCGGGCCTCGGCGTACCGGCCCCGATGCCGCGGCGCCGGCTGGAACGGGTAGTGCACCGCCTTGTACGCCAGGTGCAGGTAGAACGGGCGGTCGGGCTCCCGGCCGTTTTTCAGCCACGCCAGGGCCTGGTCCGTCAGGACGTCGGCCGTGTAGCCCTTGTACGTCCCGCGCGTGCCGTTGACGTTCAGGACCGGGTCCCGGTACGTCCCCTGGCCCTTGAAACTGACCCAGTGGTCGAAGCCGGGGCGGGGGTCGTCGCGCGAGTGCCCCATGTGCCATTTGCCGACGAACGCCGTCTGGTACCCGGCCTTCTGGAGATACTGCGGGAAGAACACGGTGCCCTCGGGCACGGGCCGCTGGTTGTCGACCACGCGGTGATGGTGCAGGTACTGGCCGGTCAGCACCGAGGCCCGGCTGGGCGAACACAGTGCCGTAGAGACGAACGCGTTGGCGAGGTGGGCCCCCTCGCGTGCCATGCGGTCCATGTGGGGGGTTTCGAGAAACGCCGGGGCCTCGTTCATGAAACTCATGAAGTCATAGCGATGGTCGTCGCTGAGGATGAAGATAACGTTCCGCCGCGGCGGTCCGTGGGCCTTGGCCGCATCGCTTTCGGCCGCCCGGCTGAGCCCGCGAAGGAACCCCGAGGCCGCGACGGCGGCCAGCCCCAGGCCGCCCGCTCTCAGGAAATTGCGTCGGTTGAGGGTGGACATAAATCTCCTCCGCCTTTTTCAAAGAGTGTTCATAACAGGATTACTTTGTCACCTTGCCGCGGCCCCGCCTCCGGCGGATCAATCTCGGCATACGCCCGTATGGACGTACCCGCCGCGGCCGCCGCGTCGAACGCGCGGTGGCCTGCGGAGAACCGCCGCGCTCAAATCGCAAGCGCATCCGATTTCTCAGTACGGCAGACTCTCGTCGTCCGCCCGGGCAGGGGGCGCGGCGTAGTCGCGCCCGAACTGCTTTTCCAAGTCCTTGCGGCGGAGCACGAGGGCCGTCGGCCGGCCGTGCGGGCAGGTGGAGGCCATCTCGGCCGCCTTGCGGTGGGCGAGCAGCGCCTCGATTTCCTCGGCCTTCAGCGGCTCGCCCGCCTTGACGGCGGCCCGGCACGCCGCCACGTGCGCCAGGGTTTGGAGCACCTGCCGCGGCGTGGGCGGGGCGTCGAGGGCCAGGACCCACGCCAGGAAGTCGCGCAGCGTCCCCTCCGGGTCGGCCCGGTCCAGGAGCGGCGGAAAGGCCTGGATGCCCACGTCGCGTGGGCCCATGGCCTCGGCCTCGATGCCCAGCCGCCCCAGCGCCTCCCGGTGCTGCTCGACGGCGGCCATCTCGCGGTCCGAGACGGCCAGCGTCACCGGAACCAGGAGCCGTTGGCTCTCCAGCGGTCCGGCCTCCAGCCGGCGCATGATCTCCTCGAACAGGACCCGCTCGTGCAGGGCGTGCTGGTCGACGATGAGGATGCCGTCGTCGGTCTCGGCCACCAGGTAGGTGTTATGGAGTTGAACGGCGCCGCGGGCGGTCGGCTCGGGTGTCTCGCCTTGCTCGCCCGCCGCCTCGCGGCTGTCGCCGGTCTTCGGGCGAGGCTGCGGCCGGGCCGCGATCGCAAGATCGCGGGTACTGGCATCCGCCGACGATCTCCCTGCCCCGCGAGGCTTCCGTCCCCCCAGCGGGAGCCGCTCCTGCCGCGCGGCGGGCGGGCTGCGGAGGAAGTCGGCCACGGCCCGGCGGACGCGGTCCTCGCGCTCGGCCTGGCCGGCGGGCGTGCCCTCGCCGAGCCCCGACCCTGAGGGAGCGGCCGCGTCCGACCCCTCGCCCGGCTGCTCCTCGTCCTGGTCGGCTCCCGTCCCCGCCGCCGGGACGGCCGGCGGCGTCAGGGTCGGCGTGATGCCCGGCCCGAGCAGCCGCTCGCGTACGGTCGAGAGCACCTGCCCGTACAGCAGGTGCTGGTCGCGGAGGCGGACCTCGATCTTCGTCGGGTGCACGTTGGCGTCCACGCGGTCCGGCGGGACGGTCAGAAAGAGGAACGCCACCGGCTGCCGGCGGCCCTCGAGCAGCCCGCGGTACGCCTCCCGCAGGGCGTGCAGCAGCGCGCGGTCCCGCACGTACCGGCCATTGATGAAGAGGTACTGCGTGCCGGCCGTCGAGCGAGCCACCGACGGCGGCCCGACGAGACCCCACAGCCGGCCGGCCGGTTCTTCGCTCGAGATCTCCAGCAGGGCCTCGGCCAGGTCGGACCCGAAGAAGGCGCCGATACGGCTGCGAGGACCCTCGGCGGGCGGCAACTCGTACACGCTCCGCCCGTTGTGGGTGACCGCCAGGTGGACCGACGGGTACGCCAGGGCCGTCCGCGTGACCGCCTCGGTCATGTGCCCCATCTCGGTGGCGTCGGTCTTGAGGAACTTCCGCCTGGCCGGCACGTAGCGGAAGAGGTTGCGGACCTCGACGGTGGTACCGACCGGCCCGCTGGTGGGCCGGGGCGGCTCGCTCGTGCCGCCGCAGACGGTGACCTCGGTGGCCTCCACCGCCTCGGCCGGGCGCGTCACGAGGCGGACGTCGGCGACCGCAGCGATCGAGGCCAGCGCCTCGCCGCGAAAGCCCAGCGTCGTGATGCCCTCCAGGTCGTCGCCGGTGTCGATCTTGCTGGTGGCGTGGCTCGCCAGGGCCAGGCGGGCGTCCTCGGCCGCCATGCCGGTGCCGTCGTCGGCGAGACGGATGAGTTTCTTGCCGGCCTGCTCCACCTCCAGGCGGATACGCGATGCCTGGGCGTCGAGGGCGTTCTCCAGGAGTTCCTTGACGACGCTGGCCGGCCGCTCCACGACCTCGCCGGCCGCAATCTGGTTGACCAGCCCCTCGGGCAGGACGTGGATGGTGCCCATCCGCTGGGTTCCTTGAAGGCGTCGCGCGGCATTATAGAAGCCGCCCGCCGCCGGCCGCAAGGTCGATGTGTTGTTCCGGCCGACCGCGGACCGTAGAATGCATGTCGCTCGCCGTCACGTTGAGCCGCGGCGCGCAGCGCTGTCATTCTGAGCGAACGGAGTGAGCGAAGAATCTCGCCGTGGTCTTCTGCTTGTCGCGCGGTGGGCCGGGAGCCCCACCGCGCGGGAGTTTCATATGCCCCGTATCCAGACACGCGACGACGGTCGGCCGTGGTACGCCGATGGGCTGCGCTTCGCCTGCCGGGCGTGCGGCCGGTGCTGCGGCGGTGGGCCGGGGTACGTCTGGGTCGGGAAGGACGAGGCGGCCCGCATCGCCGAGTACCTGGGCATGGCGTATAAAGCGTTCCGACGGACGTACCTGCGGCGGGCGTGGCGCGGCCTGACCTTCAAGGAGAAGCCCAACTACGACTGCATCATGCTCGACGGCGGCGGGCGGTGCACGGTCTACCCCGTCCGGCCGCTCCAGTGCCGCATCTGGCCGTTCTGGCCCACGAACCTGGCCGGCCCCAAGACGTGGGAGGCCGCAGGTCGGCGGTGTCCCGGCATCGGCCACGGACCGCGCTACGCCCTCGAGCAGATTGAGGCGCTTCGCCTCGACATGGAGGGTTGAAGAGCCGCCCCCCGATGACAGAGCGGATCGGTGCCTGTTCGCCGCCGGGGTTGCTCGGCGCGCTTGCGGGGGCGAATCACCGCGCACTGAAGGCGGGATCCGGCACATCTCCGCCGAGACCGCTGGCACCGGCCCCTCTTATCCGCTATACTCCCGCGGCGAAGGAGACACATGATGCCAAGGCGGACGATTCCTGCTTCGGCCAGTCGCCTGCTGCCGCTCGTCGCGCTGGCGGTGCTGGTCGGCTGTGTTGAATCCAGGTTGCGTTCTGAATCCCCTGAGAGAGGTGCGAAGCCCATGGCCGAACCCCTGCCGCAGGTCACCATCCACACCGAAAAGGGCGATATCGTCCTGGAACTGGCCGAGGACGAGGCGCCAAACACCGTGGCCAACTTCATTGCCCTGGCCGAGAAGGGCTACTACGACGGCCTCACGTTCCACCGGGTCATCGACGACTT
>CAYTJE010000016.1:0-28682 GCA_964437855.1 uncultured Anaerolineales bacterium
TCGCGAGCGGGTCGCTATACTCCCGGCCACCTTCGGACGTATTCCTGACGGCCTGCGGGCCGAGCGATTCGCAGGCGCCCAGGTCGCTCCAATCGCGGCTGGCGATAAACAGGGCGCCGACGGCCAGGGCCACCAGCACCAGGACCAGAACGACTTTTGTAAGCGGGCGCATCGTGGTGTCTCGCGGCTGGCGAACCGTCCGGTTCCCTGCGCTCTCCCGTCTGATTGTATCGGTCGCAGAGGCGGCGGGCGATTAACTTTTCCCGCCCGCCTTGCCCCAGACACTCCGGCAGAGGGCCCACGTGACCGGAATGGTTGCGACGGCGGCCACGGCCGCCGGCCCGGTCCAGGCCGTCCACTCGGCCCCGTCGGGTGCCACGGCCGTCGCAAGCCCGAACCCCACCGCCGCCAGCGGGGCGAGCAGGCTGATCGTCGTCAGCACGTGCCCGACGATGGGCACCCGTTGAACCAGGGGCTCAGCCTCGCCGTAGGCATCCTTGCGGACCACCGGCCACGTGACGGCCAACCAAGCGAGGGCAAGCGGCGTAGTGACCCAGCCGATCCAAGTGCCGAAAAAGGCCGCCGGCGCCTTCCACACCAGCCCCAGGTAGCCCAGCAGGCCGATCCACACCACCGGGTAGGCCCACACGTACACGCGGTACAGGTAACCGCGAAGCACCAGGACGGGGCTGGCGATGGCAATCGAAGAGTACGTTCCGACGAGTGTGCCGAACAGCATCACAAACGCCAGGCCGTGCACCGTCGAGGACCGCCCCGCAAAAACGTACAGGGCCATGACCGCCAGGAACGTGGTCGTGCTCGTGAGCACCGTCCGCGAGATGACCTGGTTGATGCTGTTGTTGACGACCGGGACGGACATGTCGCCGTGCCGGCCGCGGTTCTCGCGGATGCGGTCGAAGACCACGATGGTGTCGTTGATGGAGTAACCCACGAGGGTGAGGAAGGCACCCACGATGGGGAGGTTGATTTTGAAGTCGGCCAGCAGGAGGGCGTCGCCGACGACGGTCTCGGCCAGCAGGGCCGCCAGCGTCAGCGCCCCCAGGGTGATGACCACGTCGTGCACCAGGGCCACGACGGCCGCCAGGCCGGAGGACAGCCGGGCAAAGCGAATCCAGATATAAACGATCATGAGTGTGAGCGACAGGAGAATGGCCATGACGGCCTTGTCCCAGGCCTCCTCGCCCATGGTCTTCTCGAACGAGGTGGTGGACGCGAACGTCTGCTCCGTGCCGATGGCCCGGCGCACCACGTCGGCCCAGAAGGCGGGGTTCGTGTCCGGGCCGCGCTTGCCGCCGTACTCCTCCTGGACCCAGATGTCCAGGGTTTTGAACTCGCCGGAACGCGCCCCGGGCCTCTGGCCGCGCACCTCGTACGGCGTACCGACGAGGTCCGGATGGCGGTCGCGCAGGAAGACGTCGAGGCGTCGGCGGACCTCGCCGAGGGGCAGCGGCGGGTCAACCTCGGCCTGGAGGCGGATCATGTTCAGGAACCCCCGGAACTCGCGCGGGATGAACTGGGCGGACGGGGCGGCGTCGGGGTCGGCCGAATCGCCGGAGGGCTCGTCGGCGCCGGTCTGCCCGGTACCGGCTTCCTCGGATGGCGCATCGGGGGCGCCCTCGGCCGGCGCGGCCTCGGACCGTATCCGGTCCCGGATAACCGCCTCGGTAACCTCGGAGGCGCGGACCTCGGCCCGGCTGGTGCCGAGGTCGGGGCGCATGTCCTCGAAGGCCGTCGAGAGGGCGTCCTTGACGGCGGCCTCGTCGGCCGCCGCGGTGTCGGCGTCCGCGTCGTCGGTGGCGGGCACGCTGATCAGGAACCGGTCCACCTTCTCGCCGACGGGCTGGTAAGCGTACTGAAGTTCCTGGACCGTGGCGTTGGGGCCGAGGGCGTCCGTGACCCGCCCGCGAACGGTTTCGATCGCCACCTCCTGGCGGCCTTCAGGGACCTTGACCGCCAGTTCCACCTGCGTGCCGCCGGTGAACTCGATGTCGTACTTCTCGTCGCCCCGTGCAAAAAAGAGGACGGCGCCGATGGCAGCAGCCGTACCCGAAATGACGACCGCCGGCCGGACGAACCGCATCCAGTCCACCGAGGGGCTGGCAAACAGCCGGAACATCCCGATGTCTTTCAGAATCCCCCAACGGATGCCCGTCTCGAAGATCATCCGCGTTATCACCACCGCCGTGAACATGCTGACCATGATGCCGATGATCATGACGACGGCGAAGCCCTTGACCTCCTCGGTCGAGAGACCCGGCACCAGGAGGATGAACGCGGGAATGAGCGTGGTGATGTTGGCGTCCAGGATGGTCCGGAACGCGCTCTGGTACGCCCGCTTGAGGGCGAACGCCAGGCTGCCCTCGCGGCCCTTTTCCTCGCGGAGGCGCTCGAAGATCAGGACGTTGGCGTCGATGGCCATCGACAGCGACAGAATCAGACCCGCGATGCCCGGCAGGGTCCACGCCTGCCGAACCACCGACATGATGCAGACGATCAGCACCAGGTTCAGCCCCAGGGCGAAGTTGGCCACCAGCCCGGCGAACCGGTAGTAGATGAGGATGAACACGACCACCAGCCCGAAGCCGATGAGGCTGGCCTGGAAGCCGCGGTGAATGTTGTCGGCGCCGAGTTCCGGCCCGACGGTCCGCTCGGTCACGGGGTCGCCAAGGCTGGCGGCCAGATGGCCGGAGTTCAGGACCGTGATAACCTCGTTACGCTCACGCACCCTGTTGTAACCACTGATCATGCCGCCGGTGGAGAGGGTGTCTCTGAGCACGGGGGCCGACTGGATAACGCCGTCCAGGATAATGGCCATCTGCCGGCCGACCATCTCTTGCCGCGTCAGCCGGGCCATGCGGCCGGCCGCGTCGGCCTTCAGTGTGAACCGGACGATCGGCTCGGCCCCGTCGGTGTCGGGCCAGGCCCGGGCCAGGTCCTGGCCGGTCACGTCCTGGCCGTCGGAGACGTCGACCAGGGCCTCGACGGTCTTTGTTTCCTTGTCCACCACGTAGACGTACTGCCATGCGTCGAGCAGGCCTTCCTCGTACCACGTCCACCCCTTCTTGAGAGGATACCACTTGAACCGCGGGTCGCCGGGCGGCTTGCCGGCCTGCTTGAGGCGGACGATGCGGTCGAAGTTGGCCTTGTCGCGGTCCTCCTGGCGATTGACCACGATGCGGAACTCCAGGAACCCCGCCTGCCCCACCAGGCGCTTGACCCGCGTGACGTCGCGCTGGGTGGCAAGGGCGTCGGTGATGAGGCTGCGCCAACGGTCCAGGTCGGCGTCGGCGTCGGGGGCGGGCGTGACGAAGACGGCAACGGTCTCCCACCGCTGGTCTTCCTTCTCGAGCCCCACCACCGCGTAAGGCGTCCGGCCGTCCTCCGGAAGGGTTCGGACCTTCTCGGCGATGCGGCTGGTGATGTCGTCGAGCCAGAGGGCCGGCTTCAGGTGCAAGATGAGGCGGGTGCCCGCCAGGAAGGCCTCACGGTTTGCCTCGAGGGTCTTCACGGTCATCGTTTCGTCGCGGCGGCGTGCCGCCTCGACGGCCGTGGCCACGTGCTGGAGTGCCACCGGCTCGGCGTCGATGCGGACGCGGGTCTGCCGGCCGGGCAGGACGATCTCCAGCCGGTGCTTGCCGAGGGGGCGGACCGTGTAGCCTCGCGTGCCCTGGGGATCGATGCGGCCCATGATGACGCGGATGGCCTCTTCGGCCACCGGTGCCCGGCCTTCCGGCGGCGCGCGCAGTTCGTAAATCAGGCTCGTACCGCCCTGAAGGTCGATGCCCAGGTGAAACAGGTCGCGCAGGTCGGCCTGGGGATCCGACACGACACCATACAGCGGAAACCCCACGACGACGACAATGGCAATTACGCTGACCCAGTAAACCCATCGGCTCATTGCAGCCTCGATTCGTGTGTAGGATGGCGTTGCTATTGAGCCCGGTAAAACCAATGTTGCAGCCTTCAGCGGGTACCACGGATTGCTCGCAATCCGTGATTCCGGGGCCGCGGCGCACGGTTTGACAAGCAAACCGTGGCCCCTTTCTGGTTACATTGGTTTTGCCGGTCTCAATAGCCGCGAGCGTCAGCGAGCGGCCGAGCGGCCGAGCGGCCGAGCGGCCCGCTCACTCCCATTCGCGGCTAGGTCTCGCGCGGCGGGTCTCCGTACCCCCCGCGCCATACCTCGTGCGACTTCCCGCGCGGCGGGTCTCCCGACCCGCCGCGCTTGGAGCCTATCCGCTCCCGCTGTTACGCGCGGTGGGCCGGGAGGCCCACCGCGCGGGAATCATGTTCCATGCGGCGGGGGCGCTGGCCGGGTTACTTCGATTCCTCGCCCTCGTCCTCCTCATCCTCGCCGACGACCTTGCTGATGGCATCACGGGTGATGCGCATGCGGGCGTCGGTCTTGTCGTCGATGCGGATGGTAATCTCATCCTCGCCGACGTTCGTTACGACGCCGTGGATGCCGCCGATGGTCATGACGTGGTCGTTCCTGGCAAGGTTGCTGAGCATCTCCTGTTTCTGTCGTTCCGCCTCTTTCTGCTTCTTCTGCTGCGGGCGGATGAGCAGGAAGTAGAAGACGGCCAGCATCCCGCCCATCAGGAGCATGAAGTGCCAGGAACACGGCTGCTGCCCCTGCTGGTCGTTCTCGCCGGGCGCCGGACCCTTGGGCTCTTCGGCGACGATCGCATAGGTTTTCACAATGACGTCCTTTCCGATATCCGTCGCAGGCGACGGCGGTTTCTCCCCTCTCCCCGGCGGCGAAAGGTCGGGTGCCCGGGGGCATAGCCACCTGTATGTCGGCGCGGCGGTTACGGAGAACCGCCGCGCTTCCTGCACCCGTCCACCCTCACCTGTTCCTCTCCCGTCAAGGGAGAGGGCGTCCCAAAGGTCATACTTTTAGTCGGTCCGGTCGTATCTGTCAAGCATGGCCTGGGCGTCGGCCGCGAATCGGCCGGCGCGAACGGCCTCGCGCAGCCGTCCGAACAGCCGCGTGAAGAACCGCAAATTGTGGAGACTCGTGAGGATCGGCCCCAGCATTTCGCCCGCCTGGAAGAAATGGCGGATGGCCCCCCGGCTGAAGCCGCGGCAGGCGGGGCAGTCGCATCCCGCTTCGATCGGACCGGCGTCCGCCTTGAACCGCTCGTTCCGCAGCCGAATCATCCCCCCGGTCGTGTAGGCCGAGGCGCTGCGGCCGTTTCGCGTCGGCAGGACGCAATCGAAGAGGTCGATGCCCCTCGCCACGGCCGCCACCACGTCTCGCGGTTCGCCCACGCCCATCAGGTACCGGGGTTTATCGGCCGGCAGGCGTGGCGCCGTCCAGTCCAGAACGCGACAGAGAGGGTCGTGCCCCTCGCCCACGCTCACGCCGCCGACGGCGTAGCCGGGGAAGTCCATCGCGACGAGTTCCTCGGCGCATCGGCGGCGACAATCCTCGTGGACACCGCCCTGGACGATGGCCCACAGGGCCTGGTCGGCCCGGGCGTGGGCAGCCCGGCATCGCCCGGCCCAGGCCAGCGTCCGGCGAACGGCCTCTTCCACCTCCCCGCGCGGACACGGGTACGGCGGGCAGATGTCCAGGGCCATGATGATATCGGCCCCCAGGGCGTTCTGGGCCGCCACGGCCGACTCCGGCGTCAGGTCCACCCTCTGGCCGTCGATGTGGCTGCGAAACGTGACGCCGTCGTCGGTCACCTGCCGCCGCTCGGACAGGCTGAAGACCTGGTAGCCGCCGCTGTCGGTCAGGATAGGCCCGTCCCAGGCCATGACGGCATGGAGGCCGCCGAGGTCGCGGACCACGTCCGTCCCTGGCCGGAGCATCAGGTGATAGGTATTGGCCAGCACTATCTGCACGCCAATCGTTCGCAGCGGCTCGGGCAGGACGCCCTTGACGGTGGCGCGGGTCCCCACGGGAATGAAGGCCGGCGTCTCGACGGCGCCGTGTGGCGTCGTGAGCCGGCCGGCGCGCGGCCCGCCCGATGCCTCGCCGGCGAGGGTTTGCCAATTGAATGGGGTGCTTGACATGCTGCCTTACCTGAAGAGACGAATCAACGCGTTGTCATTTCGACCGAGGGCAAGGCCGCCAGGCCGAAGCCCGAGTGGAGAAATCTCGCCGTGCTTTACAGCCACAGCCGAGGCGAGATTCCTCGGCCCCGGAACGGGTCCAACTTCGGATCGGCCCTTGCGGGCCTCGCTCGGAATGACAGCGCAGCGCCTCAATACGCCCGCACCAGTTCCACGCCGGGATAGTAGTACCGGAGGATCTGCTCGGCCGTCTGGCCGTGAGTCGCCAGGAACTGGGCGCCGAACTGGCACATCCCCACGCCGTGGCCAAACCCCCGGCCGCGCACCAGCGCGATGGCGTCGCCGCGGTCCTCGATCCAGAACCACGTGCTGGGCACCTTGCGGGCGCCGACCATCAGCCGCCACGCCGATGCGCGGACGCGGACGCGGTGGCCGGCCTCGTCCACCAGACGGATGACCTCGGCCCGGCCGGCGTCGCCGCCGGTCCGCTTGGCCACCTCCACGCGGGCGATGCGTCCCAGTTGCCGGACCGCGGGAAGGCTGCTCCGGCGCGCGGCGGCGGAGATCTCAGCCAGAGTCAGCACCACGTCCTTCCGCCAGCGGTATCGGGAGGACTTCCGACAATAGGTGCACCCGGTCCCACCCCTCAGGGGAGGCGGCGTGGACCCGCCGAAAACCGTGCCCGCCGGCACGGTATCGCCGCCACACGTCGAATGGTAATAGGTGGGCAGGAGGACGCGTCGGTCGCCGCTCGTGTAGGTGGCCACCACGCCCTGGGTGTCGCGGACGGCCCGCCAGGCCTTTTTCGTCTCGGCGCCCACGCCCCCGTAGACCTGGCTCATGGGCGTGTCGTAAAGGTCAAACGAATACCGGCGGCGCGTGTTGCGTCGGCGCAGGGCGTAGGTGCGTGCCGCTACGGCCTGGGCCTTGAAGGCCTCCAGGTGCCAGGCCTCGTACATCTCGTCCGCCAGGACGCCCGCCAGATAGGCCTCCATGGGCACAATGTTGGCCACGCGGAGTCGTCCGCCGGACGTCGGCTCGATTCGCAGATGGCCGCGATACGCCCGGCGCCGGCGGCCGGGCATCTGGACGCTGACCGGGTCCCCCTCGGCTCCGTGGACTTCCACGGGCCCGTCCACCGAGGCGATGGACCCGACGACCACGTTGCCGCCCGAAGCCGTGACACGGGTCCAGTCGAGCGAATCGCCGTCGGAGATGCGGCCCTCGGCGGCGACGAGCCGCCACGGCCCCTTGACGGCCAGGGTGAGCGCAGCGGCCTCCTTGCCGATCCTGACGCGAACGCGGGGCACGTCCTCCGCCATCCAGGGTTGGCGGGTTCGCTCGCACGCGCAGCCGCAGAAGGCCAGCACCGCGATTGCCAGGATACGGAGCGTCGAGGCAACGGCCGTGGGGGCGGGCCTGAGGCCGGGTGGGTTCATGTCTGCCTTTCCGGATGAACGATCTCGCCCCCGCCTTCGCCGCGGTACAGGTGTCGGCGGGTGGGGCCGAACCGCTCCTGCTCGCTGAAGAGGCAGCCGCAGTACTGCTGGCGGTAGAGGTTGCGGCGCCGGGCCTCGCGGGGGCCCCGCTCGGCCAGCGGTCGCCAGTCCTCGTCGTGGAACGCCAGCCCGTGTGCCTCGGCCTCCTCCCGGCCAATCCGGCACACCGTCTTGTGGTCCTGGTGCACGGACACAAGGAGCGTGGTCGTCAGGGCTCGGAAGCCGCGCTCCGCCGCCATGCGGGCCGTCTCGCCCAACCGCAAACGGTAGCAGGCCTCGCAGCGGGCCGGCCGGTCCCACGGGACGCGCTTGAGGAAGCGCTTGGCGTCATACCCCAGGTCCACGAGCAGGTCCAGGTGCTCGGCATCGGCCAGGACCTGGACGCTCTTGGCCCGTCGGCGGAATTCCAGCAGCGGCTGGATGTTCGGATTGTAAAAGTAGAGCGTGAATGGGCCAAGGCGCCGCAGCGGCTCCAGAATCGCCGCCGTGCATTCGCCGCAGCACGCGTGGACAAGCACGGGGGAGTGCACGTTCATGGTTCCACGTTCAGAGGGTCCGGTCCAGCCAGTGTAGCCGCGTCCCCCGCCGGTGGTGCGCCCGCGGCTGCGCGTGGCGCCGCTCGAGCGGCGCTAAACCGTGAACGTTGAAGATGAACGCCACCTCAGCCGCTCAGCGACAGGTCATGCCCGCGAAGCACCTGCTTGACCTCGTTCAGCGACGTTTCGCCGAAGTTCTTGCAGGCCAGCAGTTTCTCCTCGGTCTGTTGGCTGAGTTCACCGAGCGTCTCGACACCCAGCCGCTCCAGGGCCTTCCGGCTGCGAGCGCTGAGTTCAACGTCCGAAACCAGGAGGGCGGTCGCATCGGATGCGGCAGCGGATGTCGTCGGCACCGCAAAGGGCACCGTCGAAGGCGGTTTCTGGTCCTTCTCCTCCACGGCCATGCCAAGGTAGAGGCCCTTGGAAGCCAGCATATCCTTGATTTCCTGGAGACTCGTCTCGCCGAAGTTCTTGTACGACAGGAGTTCCTGTTCGGTGTGCTGGATGAGTTCGCCCAGGGTCCGGAGGTTCATCTTCTTGAGACAGTTGCGGCTGCGGACGCTGAGTTCGAAGTCCGTGACGGGGATCTCCAGCACCTGGTTGCGTTTGTCGCGTCGGCGTTCGTGTTCCTCATCGTAGAACATGGTCTTCGAGGCCAGGGCGTCGCGCAGAAACAGGCGGGCACGCTCGTGGTTGGGGTTGACGCTGAGGACCCGCTCGAAGCAGGCGGCGGCCTCGTCGTACTGACCGGCATCCTCGTACAGCACACCCAGGTTAATCAGCGCGCCCTCGTGGACGGGCGGCTGCTGGATGCACTGCTTGTAGTAGTCAACCGCCAGGTCCTCCTGCCCCCGGAGATCGTACAGGTAGGCCATCCGGAACAGGGTGGCCCGATGGGCCGGCTCCAGTTGGAGGGCCCGCTCGTAGGCATCGAGGGCGTGCTCGTATTGGCCTTGGGCCTCGCGCACCATACCCACGTGATAATGGTAGACGGCGGTGTCCGTTTCGGCCGGCGGGGTCTGGTCAAGC
Organism: uncultured Anaerolineales bacterium; assembly: GCA_964437855.1. Taxonomy (GTDB): domain Bacteria; phylum Planctomycetota; class Phycisphaerae; order FEN-1346; family FEN-1346; genus BS750m-G62. The sequence continues at coordinate 9,110 of CAYTJE010000016.1, forward strand.
AGTGTCTTGGCATCGCTTACACGTCCCTGGAGACAGGCGTTTTCGATCTCGCTCAGCGTCTCTGCCACGGCTGTCACCTCCACGCTATTGCCAGGACGGCCTCGGTTGCCGGTCACCCGGGCCGCAGCCGCCGAAAACACCGTATTCTATCATGCGATGCTGCGTCTGCAAGCCCGTAGCGCGAACGGGTCCGGAAACGGCCGATGTTAATCTAGGAAGGATGGCAAAACAGGCGGCCCCAAACCCCGTCTTTCCAAAAATGATTTTTCCGGCATCGCACTCCCCTCAGGCCGATAAAATCGCTGTAGGTCTTTGTTATACAAGGACTTACCATCACATGCCATTTCCGCCGCATTCCTCAAGACCGCCTCCCTTTCAGCCGATAGCACTGATGACGCGGGAGCGAAAATCGAAACCGGAACCGACGCCGACAAACAAGACGGAAACCCGACAGCCGCAGCCGGATTCACCCCGCGACCACACGGGCAGCCGTGGACTTCGGCAGGAGCAGCGCATGAGTCAGGACGACCGAGAACTGATGAAGCAGAACGTGGAGGAGGGCCTGACCCTCGGCCAGCCCCACCCTCCACCTATGCCGCAGGTCCCCGAGATCGCGGAGACACTCCGCTTTCTGGAGAAGGTCAGCCGCATCCCCGACATCCGCTTCGACAAGGTCCAGCGGATGCGGGACCTGATCGCTCGGGGCGAACTGGAAACGCCTGAGCGTGTCGACGGCACCGTCCGCCGGCTCATTAAGGAACTGGGGCTGTAGCCGCGTCGGCTATCCGCCCAATGAACCAGGAGGTCGGAATCGCAGGACGTTGGCAGTCGGGCAGGGAGCCGGGCGGCGCGGGGCCGACCCGGCTCCGATTTTGCGCTGCGGCTCCGGGCGCCCGCCTTCCCCCCTTTCCCGCGGCCCCGCACCCGGCCTCAGCGGCTTGCGCCCGCTGCCACCTTTGATTTCGCCAAACAACTCAGCCGGACGGAATACGGCACCGCCGAGGCCCGCACCCGCCCCCGACCCTCCACCCTGCCGGGCAGCCGAAAACCGTTGACAACCGGCGTGCCATAGGGCTATTGTAGCGTGTAGAACTGCTCAGCACGGAAGGCGTGCGCCGCAATGGGCAACGACGAACGGCTGGCCGCGGTGCGGTTGCACCTGGCTCCAGGTGTGGGTCCCCGTCTGTACTCGGGCCTGGTGGAGCACTTCGGCTCGGCCCGGGCGGCCGTTGAGGCGTCGCCCGCCGCACTCGCCGAGGTCCGCAACATCGGCCGGGCCAAGGCCGGCCGCATCCGAAGCGCCATCGCCGAAAGCGACCCCGCCGACGAACTGGACCGGGCCCGGTCGGCTAACATTCGTGTGATCGTGCGCGGCGACGAAGACTATCCTCCCGCCCTCGGCTACCTGTCCGACGCACCGCCGGTCATCTACTTGAAGGGGACGCTCCAGCCGGAGGACGCCCAGGCCATCACGCTCGTCGGCACCCGCAAGTGCAGCCTCTACGGCAGCGACCAGGCGGAGCGCCTGGCGTCCGGCCTTGTGCGGGCCGGGTTCACCGTGGTGTCCGGTCTTGCCCGCGGCATCGACGCCGCGGCCCACCGCGGGGCATTGGCGGCAGGGGGACGGACCCTGGCGGTCCTCGGTAACGGCCTGGGCTTGGTGTATCCGCCGGAGAACCAACGGCTGGCCGAAGCCGTGGCTGAACAGGGCGCCTTGATGAGCGAGTTTCCGATCCGGAGGGGACCGTCGGCCGAGAACTTCCCCCGCCGCAACCGTATCCTGGCCGCGTTGGCCCTTGGCACGGTGGTCGTGGAGGCGGGCCCGCGGAGCGGCGCCCTGATTACGGCCCGGCTGGCGGGCGAACTCGGCAAGGAGGTCTTCGCCGTTCCGAACCGTGTCGACGCCCCCGGTGCCGCGGGCGTGCACGCCCTGCTCCGCGACGGCGCCACCCTCGTGGAACGCGTCACGGACATTCTGGACGAGTTCCCCGACCTCGACCTCCCGGCCGGCGCCGCGGACGACCAGCCCCATCAGGCGACGCTCTCGCTGAAGGCGAACCTATCGCCGGAAGAGGCCCGGCTGCTGGAAGTGATCGACGGCAACCCGGCCCCCGTGGACGCGCTGGCCGACCGGTCGGGCCTGACGGCGGCCAAGGCGAGCGCCGCCCTGACGCTCCTGGAACTCAAGGGCCTGGTCCGGGCGCTGGCCGGCGGCCGGTTCACGCGGCGCCGGCAGCGTCAGCCAAAAGGTTGACACCCGGCCGCCGCGCCGGTATGAAAGGAGAAGCCGCAGCGTATCTGCAAACCTCGGGATGCGGGCCTTGGCATCAAGGCACTCAGGCTCACACCTCGGTAACCGGGGCGCTCCGCCTGAGCGAGCCATGGGTATACACACACGTCGATGTACACGGATGGGAGACGTGCGGCCCACGACGCCGCGCATCATGAAGGGGGGAACACATGTCCTCGGCATTCCAGGAACGACGCGAGAAGATGCAGGACGTGCCCCAACAGGTCGAGGAGATTCTTGGGGTGGATCGGCGGCAGTTTCCGCCGCCCCAGGATGCCTCCGCCATCACCGAGGAGGCAAAGGAAGTGCAGGACAGAATCGACACCTATAAGATCCAGCACGGCCTCAAGCGCATTACGGTGGTCGAACTGCTCGGGTTACTGGAGGAACTGGGCTACCGCCGCGCCTGACGGCCTGGCGGCGCGGCCCCCACACAAAACCGTGCCACACCTCGGCGTGAATATCGACCACGTCGCGACGCTGCGCCAAGCGCGCGGCGGCGCGGAGCCCGACCCGGTCTGGGCAGCCGTCGAGGCCGAACTCGGCGGCGCCGCGGGCATTACCATCCACCTGCGCGAGGACCGCCGACACATCCAGGACCGCGACCTGGAACTCTTGCGCCGCACCGTCCAGGTCAAACTCAACCTCGAGATGGCCGTCACCGAACCCATGGTCGAGGTCGCCTGCCGCATCCGACCCGATCAGGCCACGCTGGTGCCGGAGGGCCGGCAGGAACTGACGACCGAGGGCGGGCTGGCGGTGGCCGCCCAGGAGGGCCGCGTCACGGAGGCGGTCAGCCGGCTCCGGGAGGCCGGGGTCGTGGTCAGCCACTTCATCGACCCGGCGCCGGAGGAGATCGAGGCCGCCGCTCGCACCGGCGCCGAGGCCGTCGAGTTCCACACCGGGGAGTACGCGAACGCGCCCCACGCCGACGCCCGCCGCCACGAGTTGGCCCGGCTCGTCGAGGGCAGCCAGGGCGCCCGGGACCTGGGACTCGTGGTCCATGCCGGGCACGGCCTGACTTACACGAACGTACAGCCTGTGGCAGCCATCGCGGGCGTGGAGGAACTGAACATCGGCCACAGCATCGTCAGCCGGGCGGTCTTCGTGGGCCTGCGCGAGGCCGTCCGCGAGATGGTCCGCCTTATCGCCACACCCGGCGAATGAACCGAACCTCTGGACTTCTCCCGCCGGGGACAGCATAATGCTGGCGACGCCTCCCGTCCCCGTGTATGCAAGGCAGCCATGCCCCAGGCCAACCACGCCACGCAGGTGACGCGGTCGTTTGTGCCTCCGGACCTGTTTGACGGTCCCGCCGGCGGGAAGCGATGCTATACGCTGGTCCTGGCCAACGCGTTCGACTGGCTGAAGGAAACCGACCCGCACTCCATCCACGCGGTGGTCACCGACCCTCCGTATGGCCTTCTGGAGTACAAACCGGACCAACTTGAGAAGATGCGCAGCGGCAACGGTGGCGTGTGGCGCATACCCCCATCGTTCGACGGGTGCCAGCGTCAGCCGGTCCCGCGGTTCACCGTCTTAACAAAACGGCAGCGCCGGGACTTGCGCGCGTTCTTCGAGACCCTGGCAAATGGCCTGATGCCGGTGCTCGTCCCGGGAGCCCACGTGTTCGTGGCGACAAACCCGTTGGTGTCGCACTTGGTTTACGGGCCGTTTATCGCAGCCGGCTTTGAGAAACGCGGCGAGATCATCCGCGTGGTCCATACGCTGCGCGGTGGCGACCGTCCCAAAAACGCCCACGAGGAGTTCCGCAATATCACGGTCATGCCGAAATCATGCTGGGAGCCGTGGGGCCTGTTCCGCAAGCCCTGCGAGGGCCGTGTCCAGGACAACCTTCGGAAATGGGGGACGGGCGGCCTTCGGCGAATCTCGGACGAAGAGCCGTTCAAGGACCTCATCTACTCCTCACCCGCGCGGGGGCAGGAACGGCGGATGGCCCCGCACCCGTCGCTGAAGCCACAGGCCTTCCTGCGGCGGGTCGTACGCGCATCACTCCCCTTCGGCGAAGGGACACTCCTGGACCCGTTTATGGGGTCGGGATCCACCATCGCGGCCGCGTGCGCGTGTGGCCTGAGCAGCGTCGGTCTTGAGGCGAACCAGGAGTATTTCGACATGGCACGGACGGCTATTCCGAAACTGGCCCACTACACACCTAACGAGAAGAAAGGCAATGGTGCGAAGGGCTGACTTCAACGCAGACGTTCCGCTGCCGCCGGGCCTGGACACGTCGGCCATCCACCGGGCCGTCAACTATATCGAGCGCGAACTGGCCGAGTTCGTCGATGTATACTATGAGCAGGCCAACGTCTTCAGCGCCCTGGTTGGCATCTTCGGGACCAAGGCGCTCGATGCCGTCAGCAACTACGAGAAACACCGCCACATCGACACCGCTCAGCAGCGTTTCCCGGACCTGAAGCGGCGAGGTTCCGGAAGCACGCCCGGCCCCAACGACTCTCTGGAGAGCAAGGCCAGCAAGCGGCCGTGGGCCATCCAGTCCCATTGCGACCACCCCGGTTGGTACATCGTGTGGCGGTATCTCGTCGATCCGACCCGGAGCCTGAATCCCGACCAACCCGTGGTTATCTGGCGCGTGGACGTCGTGTTTCTGGAAAAGGAAGACTGGAAGTACGAACGAAGCAGCGCCGGCGATGCCGGCGGCGGAAGGACCCACACCTTCGGCGTAAGACACCCCGCCACCAAACTCAAGGGCAAGGCCGTCTACCAGCGCAAAGACGTGGTCCTCCGGGCCGGGAAACCGGTTCCGTGCAACGGCCCCGACGGCGAGCCGGCTGCCAACGCTTAGGGCTACTTTGTCAACTCTTACCAACCGACAACGACTCTAGCGCGGTGGGCCGTCTTGCCCACCGCGCGGTGCCCACGACTGGGCACCGCGCCCCGGCCTTTGTGGATGATGGCGAAGTTGACAAAGTAGCCTTAGCAACGCCCGATGATTTCACCATCCGCCACGTCTCGCGCAGGACCCGCGGCACGACACGGCGGCCACTCTCGATTGCCCTGGCCCCCTCTCTCCCGTGGACGACCGTTAGGACTGGACAGCCGGCCAGCCGGCCGTAAAATGTGCCCCCGGGAACAGGGCTATCCAGGAGGACTCCATGTTCAAGGGAACGCTCGTCGCGCTGGTCACGCCGTTCACCGATGGCAAGGTGGACTACGCCGCCATCCGGCGCCTGGTCGACTGGCACCTCGAGCAGGGGACCGACGGCCTGGTGCCGGTCGGCACCACGGGGGAAAGCCCCACCGTCGACGTCGAGGAGCACACAAAAATCATCGAGACGGTCGTCCGGCAAGCCGACGGCCGTGTGCCGGTTATCGCCGGCACCGGCGGCAATGCCACGGCAGAGGCGATTGAACTGACCCAATTTGCCCGCGACGCCGGGGCCGACGCCTCCCTCCAGGTCTGCCCGTACTACAACAAGCCCACCCAGGACGGCCTGCACGCGCACTTCGAGGCCATCGCCCGGGCGTGCGACCTGCCGATGGTCCTCTACAATATCCCCGGCCGCACCGGTATCTCGATGACACCCGAGACCGCGGCCCGCCTGGCCGAACTGGAGCAGGTCGTCGCCATCAAGGAGGCGACCGGGTCGATGGACCAGACCAGCGAGATCCTGGCCCGCTGCGAGGTGACGGTCCTCTCCGGCGACGACAGCCTGACGCTGCCGCTGATGGCCATCGGCGCCAAAGGCGTCATCAGCGTAGTCGCGAACCTGGTCCCGCAGGACATGAAGCGTCTGACCGACGCCATGCTGGCCGGCGACGTCGAGACCGCCCGCCAGGCCCACCGACGGCTCTTCCCGCTGTGCCGGGCCATGTTCGTTGAGACCAACCCCATCCCGATCAAGACGGCGATGGCGTGGGCGGGGCTGCTGGAATCCGGCGAGAAGCGCCTGCCGATGACCGACCTGTCGCCGGCCGCAGCCGAGGCGCTGCGGGAGACGATGATCGACTACGGCCTGCTCGAGTAACGTGCCCGGAAACGTGCCGGGCACCTGTTGCGCGACAAACGCAACACCATGGACGAAGACGCTCGTCTCCGCGGAAACGCGCCGGATGCCGCCGGTGCCTTCGCCGGGTGACCCGGCCCGGACACCGAACCATGGCCAAACGACGCTTCGCCAAAACCACGCTCGAGCGGAAGAGCAGGCTGATCTTCGGTCTCTTCATCCTCCTCACGGTCGCTGCCTGCCTGTGGTGGCCGTGGTGGCAGATGGACGGGCTCGCCCGCGCCGGTGACGCCGAGCAGGCCGAGGAAACGGCCTGGGCGTACCTTCAGCACCTGCACGCGGTCCGTTTTGCCGCCAACCCTGAGAGCGAGAAGCAACTGCGCACGATCCGCCTGAAGGAAGGCAAGTCCGAGCCGACGCTCGTCCGTCTCGACCCCGCTCCGCCCGGCGAGACCCAGGAGAAGCCCGAGGCGCTGACGGGCCTCGTCGATGAGGCCGTCGACGTCTTCCTGAAACACCCTGAAGAAACCCGATACTGGCGGACCGAGGGCCATACGTTCAACTATGTTCACGCCTTCCGATGCCAAAAGGCCTGCGCCGACTGCCACAACGATTACACGGTGGGCGACCTCCTCGGCGCCGTCGCGGTACCCCTGGACATCGAAGACCGTCAGCAGACGCTTCTGGCGAACCGGCTCGTGCTGGTGGCGGCGGGCCTGGTGGTCGTCGCGGTATCGGTGGCGGCGTTTTACGCCATCTTCCGGTACATGGTGGCGGGGCCCGTTCAACACCTGCGGGACGTGACCGAGCGGGTGAGCGAGGGCGACTTCCAGGTCCGCAGCGAGATCGACACGGGCAACGAACTGGAGGTCCTCAGCGACGCCCTGAACCACATGCTCGACGAGTTGACGAAGGTCCAGGCCGACCTCCGCGCCGCTACCGAGACCCGCGACGCCAAACTCGACGAACTCGCCAAGGCCAACGTAGCCCTGTTCGAGGCCAACCAGGTCAAGAACAAGTTCGTCGCGACCATGAGCCACGAACTCCGCACGCCGCTGAACTCGATCCTCGGCTTCGCCGAAATCCTCCAGAAGACCCCGGCCGTCAAGGAGGACCCCAAACTCAGCCGGTACGCCCGGAACATCCTCTCCAGCGGGCGGATGCTCCTGGAGATGATCAACGACCTGCTCGACCTGGCCAGGATTGAGTCCGGCCGGCTTCAGGTCCGGTGCGAGAAGGTCTCGCCGACAGACCTTGTGGACGTCGCCTGCAACATGGTTCGCCCCATGCTCCGCGACAGCGACGTCCGCCTCGTGCACGAGGTGGATCCCGAGACGCCAATCATGCTGACCGACGTCACGAAGGTCCAACAGATCCTCTACAACCTCCTCTCGAACGCCGCCAAGTTCACCGAGGAAGGCGAAATCCGCCTGGCGGTCCGGCCGGCGCAGGAAGGGCGGGTTACCTTTGCGGTTTCGGACACCGGTCCCGGCATTGCCCGCGACCAGCAACTCCGCATCTTCGACCGCTTCACGCAACTGGATTCCAGTTACACCCGCCGGTATCGTGGTACGGGACTGGGGCTCTCAATCGTAAAAGAACTGACGGACCTGCTTGGCGGCACCGTGTCGGTCGAAAGCCAGGTCGCCCAAGGCTCAACGTTCACCGTGGTGCTGCCGGCCGACTCCAGCAACGCCGAAGGCCGGACGCCCGACGACGTCAAGCCGGACGAACCGGCCGACCGCTCCGCCGACACCGCCCGAACGAACAACACGGCCTGACGTGTGCGAGGGAGAACCCGATGTCCATCCTGTTCCGATGTCCCTGCGGGCGCAGCATGGTCGTCGAATCCGACAAGGCCGGCGCCGTCGTCGTCTGCCCGAACTGCCGGCGCCGCCTGCGCGTGCCGAGCGGAAAGGGTCGGGGGGTCGAGATTCCCGCCGCCCCCGCCGCCGCCACCCGCACCTCGCGCCGGTGCCCCCGCTGCGGCAAGGACGTGCCGGTGGACAGCCAGATGTGCCCGCACTGCAAGACGATACTGGTCGAGGAGTCGACGCCGGAGGGGGCCGCCGCGACCGGCGAGAGCGCCCGGCCGGCGCCGGCCCGCGCCGCCCCGGTCCGGCGCACCCGCTCCCCCATCGGCCAGCCCACCGGCGGCATCGTCTACGGCGGGGCCCGGGGCAGTTGGTTCACCCGCCTGACCTCCCGCGGCAAAGCGGGGGTCCTGATCGGTGCGGGGGTCTTCCTGATTCTTATCGGCGTCCTCGCCCTGGCGGTCGGCCTCTCCCATAGCGAAAGCGAACTACGCAACGCCCGCGAAACGGCCAAGGCGAACCTGACCAAAGGCCGGCGCCTCGAGACCGAGGGCAAGTTCCAGGAGGCCTACGACCTCTACTGCATCCCCAACAGCATGCTCGAGGCATTGAAACAAAGCGACCATCCGGGCGACACCGACCTGGCCGCCAAACTCCAGCGCCGCGCCACCGCGCTTCAGTACCTGGTCCACGCGCCCAAGGTGCGCGGGTCGGTCTACTGGCGGCCGAAGAGCCAGCAGGAACTCAACGAGGCCATGGCCCACCTCCGGGCCACGTACCCGGCTTACCGCCAGTTGTCTCTGAGCGTGGCCGAGGCAGGCCTGGCCGCCGCCAAGGCCGGCCTGGAGGGCGTCGGCCGCGCCGCCTTTCAGCAGAAGGTCGCCAATACCATGGAAACCTACATGCGATTGGTCGACCAGACCTCCAAACAGCAACGCTCGCAGATCACCTTCGCCTACCAACTGAGCCGGGGCGTGGCCGAACTCGGCGAGGCCAACGAACACTACAACACCAGCCAGCGACAAACCCACCTTAAGAGCGCCGAAGCCTACTTCGCCGCCCTGAAGGAACGTGTTACGAAGGAAGGCTACCCGGACGCGATCCTGACCCCTTGAGGCAGTCCCCATTTCCGGATTCCGACTCCCGCCCGGCGGCCTGTTGCAGGGTCAGTCGCCCACGGTCGAGCGCGCTTTCAGGATTCGGTGCGGCGGTCCGCGCCCGGCCGCCATCGTCACACGGTCGCCAGGGGCAAGGGCAACCGCCCCCCGGGAGGGTTGGCACACCGACGTCCCAATACGACAACGCCAGGTCCGCGTTTTGCGCGGCGGTTCTCCGTACCCACCGCGCGCGAAAGGGCTTTTTCGAGGCTGCGCGGCCCATACGGGCCCCGCACGAGATGGCGTTGTATCTCTACCGCCCCGGCCGCTCGCTTTGCCACGGCGGACGAACCGCCATCTCCACCGGAAACCCCAACGCGCGGAACACCAGCATCATCCAATCCGCCACCGTCACGCCGCACGCAAGAGGGACGTTGGCGTCCACGTCGCGGTCCGACGCGGTCGGCTCGGCCAACGGGCTCCGGAAATAGACCGGCCCGTGTCGCTCGCGCAGACGGACCGTCCGGATCGTCATCGGCTTGAACGGCCGGACGGTCACGGGGCCGAGCCGCTGCCCTGAGACCTGGCTAACGGTTCCCTTCGACCCCGCCGGCGCCGGCTGTGCCGCGCCGGCGCCCGCGGCGGGCAGTGCAGACCCAACCGTCACCACCACTACCAGAAACGCCGCGAGCCCCCGCACGTTCACGTTACGCCTCCTCCTGGTAATCCGAGAGGCTGTAGTTGGGGGATTCGCGTGTGATGGCGATATCGTGCGGGTGCCCCTCAACGGCCCCGGCCTGGCTGATTTGCATGAATCGCGGCTTGGTCCGCAACTCCTCAATCGTCCGGCAGCCGCAGTACCCCATCCCGGCCCGGACGCCGCCCACCAACTGATAGACGAAGTCGGCCAGCACCCCGCGGTAAGGCACACGGCCTTCGACGCCTTCGGGCACCAGTTTGTCACCCCGGCGGCGTTCCGCATCCTGGTGGTATCGGTCGGCCGAGCCGTGCACCATGGCGCCCAACGACCCCATCCCGCGGTACTGCTTGAAGGTCCGGCCCTTGTAGATGATGAGTTCGCCGGGCGCTTCCTCCAGTCCGGCCAGGAGGCTGCCGAGCATAACGCTCGAGGCCCCGGCCGCCAGGGCCTTCGTGATGTCCCCGCTGTGCCGGACGCCGCCGTCCGCAACGAGGGGCACACCGTGCTTGTCGGCCTCGCGGGCGCAGTCGGCGACGGCGGAGACCTGGGGTACGCCCACGCCGCTCACAACCCGCGTCGTGCAGATCGAGCCCGGTCCGATGCCGACCTTGATGCCGTCGGCGCCGGCCCGGACCAGGTCGGCCACGGCATCGGCGGTGGCCACGTTGCCGGCGATCAACTGGATGTCGTAGTCTCGGCGGAGGGTCTCGACCGTCTGGATCACGTTACTCGAATGGCCGTGCGCCGTATCCACGACCAGGACGTCCACGTCTTCCTTGATAAGCCGTTCGGCCCGGTCGTAATCGTGGACCCCGACGGCCGCCCCCACCCGCATACGGCCGCGCCCGTCCCGGCAGGCCCGGGGGAACTTATGCAATTTCTCGATATCCTTAATCGTAATAAGGCCCGCCAGCGCGCCGCCCTCGTCAACCAGGGGCAGTTTCTCCACCTTGTTGCGGAGCAGAATCCGTTCGGCCGCTTCAAGGTTCGTCGAGGCCGGCGCCGTCACGAGGTTCTCCTTGGTCATGACCTCGGCGATGGCCACCTGCCGGTCTTCGAGAAACTTCATGTCGCGCCGCGTCAGGATGCCGACCAACCGGCCCGCATCGATGATCGGGATGCCCGAGATGTTGTTTTCGTCCATGACCCGCTGGGCCGTGACGCACCGCTCGTTCGGGCCGAGCGTGATCGGGTCCGGAATCACCCCGTTGGCGCTGCGTTTGACCTTCTCGACCTCGCGGCACTGGTCGGCGACCGAGAGGTTCTTATGGATGATGCCGATGCCGCCCTCCTGGGCCAGCGCGATCGCCAGCGAGGCCTCGGTCACCGTGTCCATGGCGGCCGAGACGATCGGAATGTGGATCGAAATCCCGCGCGTCAGGCGGGTCGAGGTGTCCACGTCGCGCGGGACCACATCGCTGAAGGCGGGAACCAACAACACGTCGTCGAACGTGATACCTTGGGCCGCGATCCGGTCATCAATGGACATAGGCCAGGGTCTCCGGCGGCCGTCGCGCGTTCGACCAACCGCGGCACCGTGGGGGCGTGCGCCGTCGCCGGCCAACCGGACGGGCCCGGCCGCTCAGGCCCGCTCCAGTAACCTTTTGGCCCGGCGGGCAATCGCATCCGCATCCAGGCCGACGAACGTCAGGATATCGTCGGCCGTCCTGCCCGACTTCGGCATCCGCTCGGGGGTCATGACCTCGATGGGAACCGGGCCGGCCCGGCCGACCGCCGACGCCACCGCCGACCCCAGCCCCCCGGCGTAGTTATCCTCGACCACCAGGACCGGCAGGCCGTCGCCGATGCCCGCCGCCTCCGGAAAATCGTCGGCCAGCGGCAGGCTGTAGGCATCCACCAGGCGGCACGCGACGCCGTCCGACGCCAGCGCCTCGGCCGCCTTCCGGGCCTCGTGGACCATGTAGCCCCACGCGACGATGACCAGGTCGCCGCCGTCGGACAGGACCTTCTGGCCCATCAGGTCGAAGGTCTCGTCCGCCCCGTAGACAAACGGGGTGGCCGGCCGAAGCGTCCGCATGTACGCGAGGCCCTCGTGGCCCGCCATGGCGACCGCCAGTTTGTACGCCGCCACGCCGTCGCACGGATTCAGCACGACCGCGCCCGGCTGCCCCTTGGGCGTCGTCACGCTGGCCAGGGAACCGAAGAAGGCGGCGTCGACGACGCCCATCTGGCTGGGCCCGTCGGCGCCCAGGCTGACGCCCGAGTGGCTGCCGACCAGTTTCACGTTCGCGCACGTGTAGGCCGCCATCTCGATCTGGTCGTAGGCGCGGACCAGGAACTTGGCAAACGAGTTGGCGAACGGGATCTTGCCCGCCGCCGCCAACCCCGCCGCCGCCGAGCACATGTTCTGCTCCGCGATGCGGCACTCGATGAACCGCTCCGGGAACGCCTCCGCGAAGAACCGCGAGAACGTGGAGTTCGACACGTCGCCGTCCAGCGCGACGATCCGATCCGAGACCTCCCCCAGCGCCCGCAGCGTCAGGCCGTAAGCGTGCCGGGTGGCCAGTTTCCCCTTGGCGACGGCGTCGGCGAGTTTGGGCTGGTCGGCCGCCAGCGAGGCGAAGTCCGGGTCAGGCAGCGTGATGGGCCCGGTGTCCGGCGTAGGGATCTCGCCCCTCGGCATGGCCGGGCACAGTTCCAGGTCGGGCGCCGTCTCGGGCGGCGCCAGTTCCGCCAGGGCTCCCTCCACGTCCGCCGCCGACAGCGGTTTGCCGTGGTACCCCACCGCCTGGAGGGCCGACACGCCCCAGCCCTTGACGGTCCTGGCGACCACGACGACCGCCTTGCCGTCGTCCGGCTCAACCGACAGGGCCTTCGAGACGGCGTCCGGGTCGTGGCCGTCGATCGAGACCGCATGGAGGCCGTACGCCTCGACCTTGCGGGCGAGGACCTCCGGGCTCTGCTGGGGGCTCACGTAGTCGCTCTGGCCCATGCCGTTGCAGTTGATGATGACGCGGACGTTGGTCAGGCCGCGGTCGGCCATCAGGTCCAGGGCCTCCCAGATTTGGCCTTCCCGGCACTCGCCGTCGCCGCACAGGACGTAGATGGTGCGGTCGCTGCCGTCCATCCGGGCGGCCAGGCCGAGGCCGACCGCCACGCTCACGCCCTGCCCCAGCGACCCGGTCGCGGCATCGAAGAACGGGAAGCCGACGGCCGGGTTCGGATGGCCGTCCAGCGGGCTCCCGATCTCGCGAAGCGACGCCAGGTCGTCCACGGTCAGTTTGCGGGCGTCGGACGAATCCGTGCCGAGCACGCCGCCGAGGTCCGCGTAGGCGGCGTAGACGATCGGCACCGCGTGCCCTTCCGACAGGACCAGCCGGTCGCTGTGCGGGTTCCACGGGTTGGCCAGGTCGTACCGCATCTTGTGGTACATCAGGACCACGGCGATGTGGGCCAGGCTGGTCGAAGAGTTCGGGTGCCCGGAGCCCGCGTCGGTGGTCATGCGGACCACGTGTCGGCACAGCTGCCTGGCTTTGTAATCGACGGCGTCGGCAAAACTCATGTGCCTACTCTCCCTTTCGAGGCCGGGGGCGGTCGGCCCGGTAAAGACACGGGGCAAACCCCGGCGCCTGCGGAGGTTTGCCCGGTCCGCCGGTAACCTCGTCTACCGGAATTCGTCACCGGCGTCAACAGAATTTCGCGGCGCCCGGCCCCAGGCGCAGGACACGCCCGCCGAAGACGAGCCAACCCGCCGCTTGGTTGCCGCCTCTGACCGCCAGGCAACTTACTCGGGCGAAGCCACTTCGGCGCCGACCAGGCGGGGGCGCAGACGTTCGAGGAACTCGACGGCCTTCTGGTGCCCCCGGCGTGTCTGGCGGAGCAGGAGCGCACGGCCGACGAGCATGACACGTCCGGCCTCCGAGGCGTCCGACCAGGGGGCGACGGGACCGACGGGATGATCGCCCCCCGGCGTCACCGCTTCCCTGAGCGGGTCCAGGACCAGGTGCCTCTCAGGGTCCCGCCGGAACGTGGCCTCGCCCCGGGCCCGCAGCCGCCTCCACCGGCCGATGGCGGGGACGATCTCCGGCAGCGGATACACGGCCGTGTAGAGGTCGAACCGGGGGTCCGCGCCCCCCTTCACCACGATGCCCGCCGGCGCCGGTGCCCAGATGAAATTGCTGCCAAGAACGTGCTCCAGGGCCACTTTGGCCGTCTGGGGCTCGGCATTCTGAAACACGGGGTCCTTCAGGGCCAGCGCGTTCAGATGGGCGAAACAGATGCGAATGGCCGGGCATTGGCGGTCCAGTTCCGCCAGAGCCTCTCGGCGGGGCGCGTTCGTGAGCGTCGGGCGAACCGTGTGCCGCACCGCCTCGCGGGCCCGCCGCCGACAGGGCGGATCGACCACCTGCGCCTCCATCCAGGGGCCGAGCGGCTCCCCGGGCGCCGCGTCCCGCGCCTGCCGAAGCCGGGCCAGCAAGTTCGAGATCCGCCGATGGCCCGCCCCGCTCTGCCTGACCAGGAGCATGCCCAGGACACCCGCGACGCCGGCCGGCCCGCCGTCCGCTGCCCAGGCCCGAGCGCCCGGCTCAACGGCCGGGCCGGCAAACACCTTTACGGCCTCCTCGATCCGCTCCACGCCGGGCACAACCTCGATGTCGGGCAGCCGCGCTGCCCGCGCGGGGCCTGGCCCATCGGCGTCGTCCGCGCCGTCGCCTTTCCTGTCGCCCCGCCCCTCGCCCGCGTCGGCATCGTCCCGGGCGAGCGACGGCCAGCGAAAGGCCAGGTCCCCCACCGGGTACAGAACGTGCCGGAGGCCGGCCTTATCCAGGTGGCGGGGCTTTAGCACCACAAGATTGGGGCGGACATCGACCGCCAACGCCTCGCCGGCCACCCACGCCAGAACCTGAGAAAGCGGCACGCCCTCCCCGCCTACCCAGAGCCGCTCATCGGCCGACAGCACCTCCTCCCCCTTGGGATGAAGGACAATGTTTTGATACGGGCCGAAGTCGCGGAGATACTCGACCGCCGCCGGAACCGTGGCGCCCTGGAAATCAACGGACACCGGCTCCGCCAGCCGCCGGCGCACGGCCTCGGCGTCGTCGCGCCTCAGCAGCGAGATGGCCGGCGCCTCCGTCGTGTTCCCCTCGGCCCCGTCCCAGACCAGGCGACTTCCGCGCCGGAGGGCCTGGAGCACCGCGAGCACGCCGCGATGGGCCGCCAGAGTCTGGGACATGATGAACGCCCCGCCGAGGTATTCGATACCAGCCGGTCCGCCCTCGTCGGCCCAGGCGCCCCGGCGTCGGCCCCGCCGATAGTCGACCGTCCATTTGACAACCTCCAGGAGGTCTTCAGGCTGCAGCCCGGCCTCGCCGGTCTCGCGGGCGACCTTCTCGGCCTGCGTCAGCAGGTCCGCCACGGGGTAGATACCCGTCGTCAAACGCGACTCTCTGCCGCGCTCCAGGAGCACCAGGCTGCCACCCCGCGGCACCGCCGCGAGCCACTCGGGCAGAATCAGGTCCAGAACCTCGGCCAGCGGCACCTCGTGGACGGCCAGGGTCACGGTCTTCTCCGGGACACCTCCTCGCTCGGCTACCGGGGGTGCCACGCTCACGCGCAGGCCCGACTGCCGGGCCAGGTCCGACACGGCCTCGGGCAACGATGCTTCCTCGAAGGCAGCGGTCACGGACGTATCCAGGACGCCTGCTGCGGGGTCGGCCCGTGCGAACCCCTCTGAGGTGAACTGAGGCTGGGTCTCGGCCGGGGCGGGCGCGTCCAGTTGGCGCTGGACCTCGACCTCGGCCTTCCGCAGGAGGGTCAGGAGTTGGGCGATTCGCCGTTGGCCCTCGCGGCTCTGTAACACGATGAGCACGCCCGAGCGGTACTCGATCGTGGCGAACCCGCCCTCGACGGTCCACGCAGCCACGCGCCGGTCGGCACTGCTGTTGACGAGACGCTGGAGGAGGTCGCGGAGTTGCTTGGCCTGTTCGGCGGCGTAGGTCTCGGCCAGCGGGATGTCGGGACCCCGCGGGCCGTCCCGCGAGATAAGGTCCAGCGACCCACGGATCCGATGCGCAATTTGCCCCCACCGCGCCTCGTACACCGCCCACCGGCGCAGCGGGTCGACCTGCATCATGGCACTCAGCAGGTCGGCCACGGGGTACAGCACCGGCCGGCACGTCCGGCCGACGTCGGCGCACAGCATAATGTGCACGAACTCCGGCCGCGCCACCGCCACCAGGTGCCGACCGAGAACGGCCCGGAACACCTCGGCCAGGGGCACGTCCGCCAGGTGCAGCGTCACCTTGCGGCCGGCCAGGTCGATTCCCGCCTCAACCAGCGACGCATCGACGACCAGGTCCAACTCCGGACAGGCGTCCAGCAATTTGGCCAGCGCCTGAGGAAGCGGCGTATCCTCGAAATCCACCGTCACGGGCGTCTCGAGCAGGCGCTGGACCCGGGTCGCAGGCCGAAGCGGCTCGACGGGGACGACCGGCTGGCTCGGCCGAAGGTCCGGCTCCGTCAGCAGCCGCCTGGCCTCGGCGCTGGCCTCGACCAGGCGCTCACGGTCCACCTCCGCGAAGCCGGGCAGACTTTCCTGCGGCCGGTCCCTTCGCGCCTTCAGGTGAACCGCACCACCGCGGACCTCCACGACGACATCCTCCGGCAGGGCCAGGGCCAGCGCCCGGCGGACCGGCGCCCCCCGGAGCCGCATCGTCACACGAACGGCCGGCATGTTAACCCGGGACTCCAACTCGCTTGTAACGAACCGCAGGCCCGGGCGCGCCTCCGAGAGGAACCGAAGGACCTGGTCAACCGGCGTGTGAACGAACTCCACGTCCACCGTCTCGGCCAAAAGGCGCTCGGGGTCGCGGGCCTCGTCCTCCGCCATCCCGGCCCCGCTTGTTGCTGAGATGACCGCCCCGCAAAGCAGAGCCGCGCCCAGGACCAGCAGCCGAGGCAGTGTCATGGTCTTCCCCCGCGTGGCGAGCGCTTACTTGTGGGCAACCAGTTTCAGCCGCGGCCGATACAGACGGTTCACCAGGACCACCACGTGGCCGCTGCAACCGGCCTCCGACGCAAGGGTCGGCTTGACGATGCGGAACCGGCGCCAGGGGGCGCCGCCGGCACGCCGGCACGCCAGGGCCGTCAGGACCATCCCGTCGTCGTCCCGAACCGTCTCGGCAGCCAGCGCCTCGGCCAGGGCCGCGCAGTCCACGTCGGCGACGGGAAGAATGAGCGCCTCGACGACGGCCGGCGAAACCCGGAGCGAGACGTCGTCTTCCTTGCCGTGGCGCTTCAGCGCACGCCGCATCCGGTCCGTCAGCCCGGCATCCTCGCGGCCGAGCAGGACCGCATACACCGCCGCGACCTCGCCCGAGCCGTTCGCCTCGAACCGCGAGACGGCGCCGGCGGCGGCCTCCCGGGCCGGCGCGCGGACCTTCTTGGCCAGACGCGCCAGGTCTTCGCTCTCGGGCAGGGCCCGGGCGGCTTCGTCGATGGCCCAGGCAGCCCTCAGCAGGGCCTCGTTCGGGATAAACCCGTCCTCGCCCCGGTCCTCTGGCCGCCCGAGCACCGCCCGCAGCCGGCATACGGCCTCGCGATTTACGGTGCCCTCGGCCGCATCGGCAAGCAGCGGCCAGGCGAACGACTCGAACACCTTTCGGGTCTTGTCGATCCAGTGGGATCGGACGCATTCGGCAGATGCCCGGGCGTGGGCCGCGGCGCGACGGCTGGTTGCCCGGTGCAGGTCGGCCAGGGCGTCGTCGACCTTTGCGTCCGGGTCGGCAAGGGCCACCAGCAGCCGGTCGATTGCGGCGTGCCCCTTGGCGGAGGCGAACACCAGGACCTGACCCGGGGCATACCAGAGGGCGACGTCTTCGGGTCCGAGCACGTCACGGACCGCCGACAGAAACCCCGTGACCGCGGCCCGCATGGCCTTGGCCTGCTCGGCCCGGTTCGCCAGGCCTTTCAGTTCCTCGGCGGTCGGCGCAGCCAGGGCCGTGACGTCGTAAATCCACGGCGACGGGTGAGGACCCCGGCGGGTCGTGCCCGCGACGATCCGCCCGTCCTCGACCCACCACGCCATGCGCCGAGGCGCCAGGAGCCAGTCCAAGGCATCGGCCAGCATCACGTGCCGAAGGTCGAGGTAGGCCACGCCCGGCGATGCGTCGTGGGTGAGTCGTGCGGCGTCATCCACGCTGCCCGGCAGGAGGTGGATCTGGACTCGTGCCTCGCCGGCGACGGCCTCCACGGCATCCGGGATGGAGGTGTTGCAGAGTTCCAGGTTGATGCGCCGGCCCAGGGCGGGAACCGTCTCGGCCCAGGCCTTTCGGAGCCGGGCATCGAGCGTATCGACGGCCTCCAGCGCCGCCGCGGTGGCCGGTCCCTCGCCGGCGCGCGGCTCGGAAATCAGATAAGTGTATGCGTATACCTCACGAGCCTCGCGCAGGCGGCCGGCGGCCAAAAGGGTGCGGGCCGTACGGGCCGCCTTCTCGGCCAGACGGAGACGCCGGTCCGGGTCCGGGGCAAACGGGTTGTTGTTCTGGGTGTCCGCGTCGTCGGCTGGCTCACCCGTCCCCTCGTAAGCCAGGTTCCATGCCCGGTTCCACGGCGCCCTGCCCGCACCGCCCCGGTAGAAGTGGTCTTTGCCGAGGCGGGATGGTTCACGCGAGACGTCCTCGCGGACCCAGCGGTCACGCGTCCGGACCCCGGTGGCCGCCTGTGTCACATCCCCCACTTCGAAGCGTGGGGCCGGTCTCGGGCTGGTGACCACTTCGCTTCCGCCGCCAAACAGGCTGCCAAAGGCCCCGCCGCCGCCAACGGGGCCCCGGCCGGCTCCGGGCCGGCGGAACTGGGAGGCGGACCCGCCGCCGACGGCGCCGAAAAGGTCGCCGAAGGCACCGCCGCCCCCGGCCGCCTGGGCGGCCGACTGCACCACGTCGCCGCCCTCAAACCTGCCCTCCTTGCCGGTCGGCGACTCCGGCTCGGGCAGGCGGAAGAACCCCTCGAACACCGCCCCCTCGGGCACCGGCACGGGCACGAGCATGCGGCGGGGCGGCTGGGCGGGTTCGACCAGTTGGCCGAGTTCGCTCTCGTCGACCGCCACGAAACTCGTGTACGGGCTCATCAGGCGGTAGTCGAGGGCCACCTGCGTGACGGCCTCCTGGACCTCCGGGCTGCCGGCGTAGTAGGTGGTGTGCATGAGTTCTTCGATCTTCCGGCGGGCCCAGACCTTCGCGAGGACGTCGTGGCGGACCTCGCGGACCGGCAGGTGGACCTCGAGCGGCCAGGCGGCGGCCTCGCCCTCCACCGTGCCGCGCACCACGATCCGGTCGCGCGCCGACCCCGGCTCGTATCGGCCGAAGAGGACGATGGGCCGGCCGGCCCAGAGTTCCGGGATGCGGGCCGGGTAGGTCTCCCAGACCTCGAGGTCGCCCCAGTCGATGGTGACGCCCGCGAGTTGGGCGCGGTGGATGCGATACATGATCTCCCGGGTCAGGGGGAGGGCGTCATCGTTCAGCCCCAGGACCTTGGCCATGCCCCCGCCCTGGCGGGCCACGCCGTCGAGGAGCATCCGGTTCGGGCTCTGGCCGATGCCGATGCACCAGAACCGGACGTGGTCGCCGCAGCGGCGGCCGACCTCCTCGATGATCTCCGCCTCGTTGCCGATGAAGCCGTCGGTCAGCATGATGACGATGCGGACCCGCTTGGGGTCGAGGGGGTCG
>CAYTJE010000017.1:0-17816 GCA_964437855.1 uncultured Anaerolineales bacterium
TGCTGGACGGGCCGTTCAAGGCCGCCCAGGAGCGCGACCGGGCGTACCTCCGCCGCGTCGAGCCCGACCGCCTGCTCGCCTGGTTCCGCAAAGAGGCCGGCCTCGAGCCGAAGGCCGAGGCCTACGAGGGCTGGGAACGCAACACGGTGGCCGGCCACTCGCTCGGCCACTACCTCTCGGCCTCGGCCATGATGGTTGCCTCCACCGGCGACGAGGTCCTCCGCAAGAAGGTCGAGTATATCGTCGACGACCTCGCCGCCTGCCAGGAGGCCCACGGCGACGGGTACCTGGCGGCGTTCCCCGGCGGCCGGAACTGCTTCAAGGAGGTGGCCGAGGGCAACATCCGCTCCAAGGGTTTCGACCTGAACGGCCTCTGGGTCCCCTGGTACACGCTGCACAAGCAGTTTGCGGGCCTTCTGGACGCCCACCGCTACTGCGGCAGCGAGAAGGCCCTGGCCGTCGCGTGCCGCCTGGCCGACTGGGCGCGGGAGGTCACGAAGAACCTGACGGACGCCGAGTGGCAGACGATGCTCGCCTGCGAGCACGGCGGGATGAACGAGGTCCTGGCCGAACTCTACGCCCGCACCGGCCGGGAGCGGTACCTGGCCCTGTCGCGCCGGTTCCATCACGAGGCGATCCTGGGCCCCCTGGCCCGCGGCCGGGACTGCCTGCCCGGCAAGCACGCCAACACGCAGTTCCCGAAAATAATCGGCTGCGCCCGCCGCTACGAGGTCACCGGCGACGCCCGCGACCGGGCCATCGCCCAGTTCTTCTGGCAACGGGTCGTCTACCATCACTCGTACGTGACGGGCGGCAACAGCCACCACGAGCATTTCGGTCCGCCCGACCAACTGGCCGACCGGCTCGGACCCAAGACCACCGAATCGTGCAACACGTATAATATGTTGAAACTCACGCGGCACCTCTTCGCCTGGCACGCGGGCGTGGAGTTCGCGGACTTCTACGAGCGGGGCCTCGTAAACCACATCCTGGCCTCGCAGAATCCCGAGGGCATGATGACCTACTTCCTGCCCCTCGGCGCCGGCGAGTTCAAACGCTTCCAGACGCCGTTTGCCAGTTGGACGTGCTGCCACGGCACCGGCATGGAGAACCACGCCAAGTACGGCGACACCATCTACTGGCACGGCGACGGCGGGCTGTACGTCGCCCAGTTCATCGCGTCGGAACTGACGTGGCCGGAGAAGGGCCTCGCGGTCCGGCAGGAGACGGCCTTCCCCGCGGCCGACACCACCCGCCTGACGCTCTCGGCCAGGAAGCCGGTCGAGATGGCCCTCCGCATCCGCTGCCCCGGATGGGCCGAGGGGCCGCTCGAGATTACCGTCAACGGGACGAAGGTTGAGGCCGGCGCCGAACCCGGCACGTGGGCCGTCCTCAAGCGCACCTGGGCCGACGGCGACACGGTCACCGTCCGCATCCCGATGGGCCTCAGGACGGAGGCCATGCCGGACGACGCCAACCGCCTGGCGGTCCGCTACGGGCCGGTGGTCCTGGCGGGCGACCTCGGGCCCGTCCATCCCGACGCCGCGGGCAAACCCGCCGACGCCGCGGGGCCGACCGTGCCCGTCCTGGTGACCGGCGGCCGGCCCGTCGGCGAGTGGGTCGAGCCGGTCGAAGGCGCGGCGCTCACGTTCCGGACGACGGGCGTCGGCCGGCCGGCGGACGTGACGCTCCGTCCGCTGCATGCGTTCCACGACCGCCGCTACGCCGTCTACTGGGACCAGTTCACGCCCGAGGGGTGGCAGAAGCGGAAGGCGGCCCTCGCGGCCGATCGCGAGCGCCGCGAGCGGTTGGCGGCCCGCACCCTCGATCGTCTCCGCATCGGCGAGATGCAGCCCGAGCGCGACCATCGCCTGGCGGGCGAGCGGACCGCGGCCGGCGCCTTCCGCGGACGGACGTGGCGGCACGCGACGGGCGGCGGCCACTTCGAGTTCCGCATGACGGTGGACCCGAACCACCCCGTCGACCTCCTCTGCACCTACTGGGGCGACGACACCGGCGGCCGCGAGTTCGACATCCTGGTGGACGGCACCACGATCGCCACCCAGACCCTCGACCGCGAGAAGCCCGGCCGGTTCTTCGACGTCGTCTATCCGATTCCGGAGACGTTGACGCGCGGCAAGGAGATCGTGACGGTCCGGTTCCAGGCCCATCCCGGCAAGACGGCGGGCGGCCTGTTCGGCGTCCGGACGCTCCGGCGCGAAGAGGGAGCCGGCCAACACAATGACATTTAACCGCCGGGCTTGTCCCAGTACGGACCCGTAAGGGCCCGGCACGGAACGACCACCATATAGGAGCACACCATGCATCACCCATTGTCCGCCGCTCTAGCCCTCGCCACCGCCTTTACCCTGAGCGCGTGCGCCCTGCCCGCCGCGACGGAGGGGGAGGTCGCGGCCGAGAACCTCCTCTCGAACCCCTCCTTCGAGACGGCCGGCAAGAACGGCCCCGCCGGCTGGCGACACGGGACGTGGAGCGGCAAGGGCGCGTGGCACTGGGCCGACGCCGGCCGCACGGGCACCCGCTCCGTCTGCATCGAATCCGCCGACGGCGCCGACATCGCCTGGGCCACCACCGCGGCCGTCGACCCGTTCGCCCGCTACCGTCTCTCGGCCTGGATCAAGACCGAGAACGTCCGGACCAGGCAGGGCGGACGCGGCGCCCTGCTGAACCTCCACAACCTCCAGCCCGTTGCCACGAAGGCCGTCACCGGCACCCGCGACTGGACGCGCGTCGAGGTCGAGTTCGAGACCCAGGACCAGGCGAGCCTCCAGGTCAACTGCCTGTTCGGCGGATGGGGCCTCGCGACCGGCAAGGCGTGGTACGACGACGTGCGCCTGGAGAAGATCGGCGAGCGGCCGATCCCCCAGCCCGCCGTCCGCATCGACGCCGCCGAGGCCGGCGAGCCGATATCCAAATACGTGTACGGCCAGTTCATCGAGCACCTGGGCCGGTGCATCTACGGCGGCATCTGGGCCGAGATGCTCCTCGACCGCAAGTTCTATTACCCCGTGACCGCCACGTACGACCCCTACGGCAAGGGGCGGCGGCCGACCGAGGAGGCGCCCTTCCCCATCGTGGTGGCCTCCCCGTGGGAAGCGGTCGGCAAAGAGGGCGCCGTCACGATGGCCAAGGAGGATTCGTGCGTCGGCGACCACACGCCGCGCATCGCCCCCGGCGGCGGCATCGCCCAGCACGATTTGGGCCTGGTGAAGGGCAAGGCGTACGTCGGGTACGTGTGGCTGAAACCCGTCGGCGAAAAGGGCGCCGTCCGCGTCTCCCTCCGCTGGGGCCACGGGCCGGACGCGCGCCAGAGCGTAACGGTCCCCTGCGAGGGCACCGACTACACGAAGTCGCCCCTCGAGTTCCGCGCCGGGGCCGACACGACCCGCGGCACGCTCCGCATCGAGGTCGCGGGCGGCGGGCCGTGCCTGGTCGGCACCGTCAGCCTGATGCCGGCCGACAACGTCGAGGGCATGCGGGCCGACACGCTCGCGCTGCTCGAGGAACTCGATTCGCCCGTCTACCGGTGGCCGGGCGGCAACTTCGTCAGCGGCTACGACTGGCAGGACGGCATCGGCCCGCGCGACCGCCGGCCGCCGCGAAAGAACCCCGCGTGGACGGGCGTCGAGCCGAACGACTTCGGCCTCCACGAGTTTCTGCGGTTCTGCGAGGTCCTCGGGACCGACCCCTACATCGCCGTCAACTCCGGCCTGGGCGGCGCGGAGGCGGCCGCGAACGAAGTCGAGTACGTCAACGGCCCGCCGGACTCCGCGATGGGCCGGCGGCGGACCGGGAACGGCCGCCGCGAACCGTGGAAGGTCCGGTTCTGGGGCATCGGCAACGAGATGTACGGCGGGTGGCAACTCGGACACATGCCCCTGGAGAAATACGTCAAAAAGCATAACCGGTTCGCCGAGGCCATGCGGAAGGTGGATCCCTCCATCCAACTGGTGGCCGTCGGCGCCGCCGGCAAGTGGTCCGAGACCATGATGCGCGAGTGCAGCGACCACATGGACCTCATCAGCGAACACTTCTACCGGAAGGGGAAGAAGGGCGTCGTGGCCCACGTCCGCCAGATGCCGGAGGCCGTCCGCCAAAAGGCCGACGCCCACCGCCGATACCGCCGCCAACTGGACGCCCTCAAGGGCAAGGATATCGATATCGCCCTCGACGAATGGAACTACTGGTACGGCCCGCACGTCTTCGGCGAACTGGGGACACGCTACTTCCTGAAGGACGCGCTCGGCGTCGCCGCCGGCCTGCACGAGATGTTCCGCCAAAGCGACCTCTTCACCATGGCCAACTACGCCCAGACCGTGAACGTCATCGGGGCCATCAAGACCACCCGGACGGCCGCGGCGATGGAGACGACCGGCCTCGCCCTCGCGATGTACCGGCACCGCTTCGGCACCGTGCCGGTGGCGACGGAGACGGACGGCCTCATCAATGCCATGGCCGCCTGGACACCCGGCCGCAAGGCCCTGACGGTGGGCGTGGTCAACCCGACGCCCGAGCCGGCGGACATCCCGCTGACGGTCAAGGGCGCCCGGCTGACCGGCGGCGGCACGTGCTGGGTCCTGACGGGCCCCGATCCGATGGCCTGCAACGATCCGCGCCGGCCGCCGGCGGTCACCGTCCGGGAAGAGGGCGTCCGCGGCGCCGACAAGAGGCTTGCAGTCCCGCCCTGGAGCGTTACCATCTTTCGGCTGGAGGTGAAGTAGGCACGGGTGGCACGCTTTCGCGCCGTCGGCGAAAGCGTGGGTTACACGACGCCGGCAGCGCATGCTTTCGCAACATCGCGAAAATGCCACCCGACGCAAGTACGCGGCGAGTAAACTCGCCGGCTAAATGGTCATCGGGCACCAGTCGCCCACTTTAGCCGCCGGGCTTGTCCCGGTACGGACCCGTATGGGCCCGGCGCGTGCCGTTTGCGGCGCACCACCGGGCAAGACCTGCGCCGCGGCACGCGGTGTGAACTCAACCCGAGGAGACGCACAATGACCTCCATCCAACGCGGCTGGCTTCTGGTGACCCTGGGCGTCTGCGCCTGCCTTGCCTCGTGCGGCAAGGAACCGGCGCCGCCCGCCGAAACTTCGGAAGGAGATGTCGAGGTGAGCATCGAAGAAACCGTGTACGGCCAGATGCCCGACGGCCGGGAGGTCCACCTTTACACGATGACGAATTCGAACGGGATGCGCGTCCGACTCACCGACTACGGCGCCATCACCGTGGGCGTCGAGGTCCCCGACTCCGACGGCAACCTGGGCGACGTGACCCTGGGCTACGACACGCTCGAGGGCTGGCTCGGCAGCACGTCCTACTTCGGCGCCACCGTCGGGCGGTACGCCAACCGCATCGCCAAGGGCAAGTTTGAACTCGACGGCAACACCTACACCCTGGCCACCAACAACGGCGAGAACCACCTCCACGGCGGCGACAAGGGATTCGACAAACGCCTCTGGGACGCCGAAACGGTCGAGACCGACGACGGCGCCGCCGTCCGCTTCACCCGCACCAGCCCCGACGGCGAGGAGGGCTACCCCGGCACCCTCCAGGTCACCGCCCTCTATACGCTGACCGGGAACAATGCGTTCAAGGTCGAGTTCACCGCCACCACCGACGCCCCGACGGTCGTCAACCTGGCCCATCACACGTACTGGAACCTGCGCACGCCCGCCGCCGGCGACGTGCTCGGCCACGAACTGATGCTGAACGCCGACCGGTACACCCCCGTGGACGAGGGCCTCATCCCCACGGGCGAACTCAAAGCCGTCGAGGGCACGCCGTTCGACTTCCGCCGGCCCAAGCCCATCGGCCAGGAGATCGCCCAGGTCCCGGGCGGGTACGACCACAACTTCGTGCTCAATGATTACGAGCCGGGGAAGGTCCGCCTCGCCGCCCGCGTCACCGAGCCCACCACCGGCCGCGTCATGGACATCCTCACCGGCCAGCCCGGCATCCAGTTCTACTCCGGCAACTTCCTGGACGGCTCGGTCACCGGCAAGGGCGGCGTGGTGTACGAGAAGCACGACGGCTTCTGCCTGGAGACGCAGCACTACCCCGATTCGCCCAACAGGCCCGATTGGCCGTCGGTCGTCCTCCGGCCGGGCGAGACGTACCGGCACGTGATGATCCACCGGTTCTCGACGAAATAGCGCGGGCGGACGGCCGCCGCTTCGAGGCCGCGCGCCCACCAGACGGGAGGCCGCCATGGCCAAAAAGGCGCCCGCCGGCCTGTGGGGCGTGCTGATGGTGCTCGGCCCGTCGCTCATCTGGGCGGGTGAGTACATCGGGTCCGGCGAGGTCATCATCGCCACGCGGACCGGGGCGGCCCTCGGCACCGCCGTCCTCTGGGCCGTCGTCGTCGGCATCACCCTGAAGTACTGGATCGGCCTGTGCGGGGGCCGCTACACCGTGGCCACCGGCGAGGGCATGATCGACTGCTTCGCCCGGGCCCCCGCCGGCCGGTACTGGCTCGTGCCGATCGTCTTCGTCGGCCAGGTCTTCGCGGGGATCACCTCCATCGGCGCGCTGGCGGTGGCGGCGGCCACGTTCTTGGGCGCCCTGGTCCCGTTGGGCGACCACTCGACACTCATCTGGGGCGCCGCCGTCACGCTCTTCGCCTGCGCCGTGGCCGGGAGCGGACGCTTCTCCATCCTCAAGACCATCATGGGCCTGCTGGTCCTCGTGATCGTGGTCGGCGTCATCTACGTGGCGGTGCACGTCCTGCCGACGGCGAGGGACCTGCTCGTCGGCGCGTTCGGGTTCCACGTGCCCGAGGTACCCGAATGGGTCCGGGCGGCCGACCCGGACGTCCGGAGCGCGTGGAGCGAGGTTCTGCCCCTGCTGGGGTGGGCGGCCGGCGGCTTCGCCTCCCAGGTCTGGTACACCTACTGGGTCCTGGGGGCCGGCTACGGCATGGCGGAAGAACGCCAGTGGGGCATGCCGGCCGACGAAGCGCGCCTGGCCGCCCTCTCGGCCGAGGACGCCCGCCGGGTCCGGCCCTGGCTGCGGGTCGTCGCCTGGGACGCCACCTTCGCCCTCGCCATCGGCGTCGTCGTGACGGGGGCGTTCCTGGTGGCCGGGGCAGGCATCCTGAGGCCGGCCCAGTCCGTGCCGACGGGCGAGCCGGTCGCCTTCGAACTCTCCCGACTCTTCTCCGAGCGGTGGGCCGAGACGGGCGGCTTCCTGTTTATCCTGGCGGGCACGGCCGCCATGATCAGCACCCAACTGGGCCAACTGGCCGGCTGGCCCCGCCTCCTGGCCGACTGCTTCCGGTACCTGTGTCGGCCATTCGGTCGGCTGGCGCCCATGAAGCAGTTCCGCCTCTTCCTGGCCCTGTTTCTCGTGACGAACCTGACGATCCTGGGCGTCTCCTACGCCGTGTGGGGCGAAACGCGGCCGGTGTTCCTCGTGAAGATGGGGGCCATCTTCGACGGCCTGCTCCTGGTGCCGCTCCAGGCCCTGGCGGTGGCCTACGGCCTGTTCGTGGCGCAGCGGCGGCTTCTGTCGGCCGAGGCGTGGCGGGTGCTGAAGCCCCGGTGGTATCACGCGGCCGGCCTGGTGGTGGCGTTCGCGGTCTTCGCCTACTTCTGCGTCTTCCAGGTCCCGACGGTCATCAAGGTGATGTTCGGCGGGTAAGTCGGGGGCCGCATCGTGGGCGTGTTCGCCGGTCCGCTTGTCCGGTACGGACCCGTATGGTCGGATCCCGAGGGCGCAGGTTGGGTCCTTCGCCCCGCCTGGTTTTCGATATATTCTGGTAAAATCGCCACAGCCCGGAACCGGGGATTCGGCGCCTTTTGGCGCCCGAATCCCCTTTTTTCGAGCGCCAGAGCGGATTTGTCGCGCGAATGTTAAGATGGGTAAGGCGGAACTTTCGGCTTTTTTCGGTTTTTTTCGACTTTTTTCGTTTTTTGATCGGAATTGATCGTTTTTGATCGCTTTTTGAGCCCGTATGGACGGACGGCGATATGCACTGAAAGGTCGATTTTTGGGGGCGCGGGCAGATAACAGGGCCGTGATTTCAATACTCCAGGCGCACCCCGTACGGAGCGGCGGCGCGCCCGAAGCAATAAGCGCACGGGCCGAGCGTTTCACTCCATGATGGGCGGCGACGGCGAGGGGCCTCCTCCGCACCCGCAGCGGGTCGGACGGTCCGCGTGCGTGCAGAGCACGCACCCTACGCGGTCCTACGCGGTCCTTCCGCACCCGTCGCGGGTCGGAGGCCGGACATCTCACCGGCCGGAACGGCACGCCAGGCCGCCCGACCCGAAAAATTCCTCTCCGCGGGGAAGAAAACGCTTGTCTGCCGCAACTCATTCCGTGTGGAACCGGCAGCGCGCCACGGCGAAGACCGGCCGGCCGGACCCGACCGATGCGGCGCTCGCGGCCCGGGCGGGCCACGGCGACGCCTCCGCCTTCCGGGCCCTGGTGGACCGGCATGCGGCCGGGCTGTTCAGCCTGGCAGTCACGCTCGTGGGCAGCGCGACCGATGCGGAGGACGTGGTCCAGGAGACGCTGGCGGGGGCGTTTCGCGGGCTCGGCCGCTTCGAGGGCCGGTCCTCGGTCAAGACGTGGTTGACGGGTATCCTGGTTCGGCAAGCGGCGATGCACCGCCGCCGTGCCGGCCGCCGCGAGGCCCGTGCCGTACCGCTGGACGCCGCCGCGACGGCCCCGCCGACCGGCCCCAAAGGGACCCGGATGGGCCGGTCGGGGACGGAGGCGGCCGAGGTCCGGATCGACGTCATGGCCGCCATCGGCTCGCTCTCGGCCGAGCATCGCGAGGTCATCGTGCTGCGTGAATTCCAGGGCCTCTCGTACGACGAGATGGCCGAGGCCCTGGACGTGCCCCGCGGGACGGTGGAGTCGCGCCTGTTCCGGGCCCGGCGCCGGCTCCAGGAGCGGCTGAAAGGGTATCTCGAGTAGCCGGGGCGGGGAAAGGCGGGACGCTCGACCCCTCGCGTTCCGCACCGCCCCGGCCGCGTGTGACGAGGGCCAGGATAGGCGTTTCCGGCGCGGTGGGCCGGTCCAGACGGAGGCGTATGCCGAGGCCCACCGCGCGGAATCCCTTTGAAAGGAACGCCGGATGAGCACCTGTGAGCCGTCCCGGCGCCTCTCGGCCTATCACGACGGCGAGGTGGACGAGGCGGAGCGGGCCGTCCTCGAGGCCCACCTGGCCCGGTGTCCGGCGTGCGCGGCGGAGTTGGCGCGGCTGCGCCGGCTGTCGCGCCTGGTCTCGACGGCCGGCCGCCCCGAGGCGCCGCCCGAGGTCGTGGCGCGCCTGCGCCGGGCGGCCGACGAGGTGACGCTGGTTGACGCGGGTCGCGTGGCGAAGGCGTTTCTGACGGCGGCGGCGGCGATCCTGGTGGGCAGCGGTCTGTGGCTCTGGCAGTCGGAGGCCGCCGAAGGGCCCGCCGAGCCGATCCCCCTCTGGGAAACCGTCGCCGCACCCCAACAGACCCTGGTCGCCGGGTCGGACGAGCAACTGGCCGAGTGGATCGTGCAGGACCTGGAGCGGACGAACGGCCATGACTAAGACCAAGGGACTGCTGATCGCGGCCTTTGTCGTGACGTTCGCGGCCGGGGCCGTGGCGGGGCTGCTGGCCGGCCGTGCCGGCCATCGGCGGCGGGGACCCTCGTACCTGGCGGCCGAACTGGACCTGACCGACCCGCAGCGCCACGAGATGCACGAGATCTGGTCCGAGGTCATGCACGCGGCGGGTCGCCGATGGTGGGAACAGCATAAGGCCCTCCGGGAGCAGCGCGACCAGGCCATCGTCGACCTCCTGACCGACGCCCAGCGGGCCGAGTACGAACGCATCCTGGCGGATCACGCCGCCGGCCGGGCGGCCATCGACGCCGAGCGGAAGCAGGCCTTCGACCGGGCCGTCGAGCGAACCAAGGCCATCCTCACGCCCGAGCAGGCTGCCAAGTACGAGGACCTGCTCCAGCGCCGGCCCGAGCGGGACCGGGGCCGGGGCGACCGGCGCGGTCCGCCCCCGCCCCCCTGGGGCAAACCGACGCGCCGGAAACCCCATGAGAAAGACACGAACACACCATCCACCTCCCACGGGGGGAGCAACGATGGACCCAAGAGCGAACGGACCTGAAACGCGAGAAGGAGACGAACCATGTGGCGACGCACCGCAGTGGTGCTTGTGACGGCTGTCGTGCTGGCGGGCACCCTCTGGGCCGGCCAGGCCCTTGCCCAACAGCCCCCGCAGCGCGGCGGTGAACGCGGCGGACGCCGCGGACGCCCCGACCCCGAGGCGATGCGGCAGCGGATGGAGGAGTTCCGGCAGCGGATGTCCGACCGCCTCCGCGAGCAACTCGGCGCCACCGAAGAGGAGTGGAAGGCGCTGGAGCCGCGCATCGAGAAGGTCCAGGACTTGCAGCGGCAGAGCCGCGGCGGCTTCCGCGGCATCGGCGGCCGGTTCGGCCGGCGGGGCGGCCGTGACCGCGGACGAGGCCCGCGCGACCGGGAAGGCCCGCCCGACGAGGACCAGCCCGAGATCGCGAGGAAGACCGAGGCCCTGCGGAGCCTCCTGGAGGACGAGACCGCCAGCGCCTCGTCCGTCAAGGCCGCGCTCGACGCGCTTCGCGAGGCCCGCGAGAAGGCCCAGAAGGAACTCGCCGACGCTCGGCAGGCCCTCCGCGAGGTCGTCACGGCCAAGCAGGAAGCCCAGTTGGTGCTGATGGGCATCCTGGACTGAGACCGGCGGGTTCGGACCCGGCTGTCGTCCCCCGGCGCCCGCGGTGCATCCGCGCGACGGCGGACCACGAAAGGAGCGAGGCATGGCACGACGCACCCCCGCATGGACCCTGATAATCGCGGGGCTGGTCTGCGGCCTGTGGCTGGCCCAGGCGATGGCCCAGCCCCAAAGGGATCCGAACGGACCGGCCCCCGGGGGCGGGCCGGGCGGCGGCCGGCGCCCTCGCCGCGGTCCCCCGCCGCACCCGCTGATGACCGCCCTGGATACCGACCAGGACGGCGTGCTCTCGGCCGAGGAGATCGCCAAGGCCGCCGACGCCCTCAAACAACTGGATGAGGACAAGGACGGGACGCTGTCGCGGGCCGAGTCCGGCCCACGGTTCGGCCCGTCCGGTGGGTCCGGCCGGCGGCCGGGCGGACGATTCGGCCGACGGGGCGACACCGCCTCGTTCGACGCCACGACCCTCCCCCACACGGAAGCCGAGAAGCGGATCCTGGAGGTCCTGGCGGACATGCGGGCGAACCAGTCTCGCGGCATGATGAACGTCCCGCGCCAGGACGGCCGGCTCCTGCGCCTCATGACCGAGGCGGCGGGCGCCAAGCACGTCGTCGAGATCGGCACCTCAAACGGGTACTCGGGGCTGTGGCTCTGCCTGGCCCTCAGGACGACGGGCGGCAAACTCACGACCTACGAGATCGACACACGCCGCGCCGCCCTGGCCCGCGACAACTTCAAACGGGCCGGCGTGACCGACCTCGTTACCCTGGTCGAGGGCAACGCCCACGAGGAAGTCCCCAAACTGACCGGCCCCATCGACCTCATCTTCCTGGACGCCGACAAGGAAGGCTACCTCGATTACCTGGACAAACTCCTGCCGCGCCTGAGGCCGGGGGGATTGATCCTGGCCCACAACATGAACCCGCGGCAGGCGGACCCGCGATACACCAAGGCCATCACGACGCGGCCCGACCTCGAGACGCTCTTCCTGCACATGGACCGGGCGGGCGTGGGCGTGACGCTCAAGAAACGCCGGTCGGCGGATGACGCGGACCTCCAGTAGCACCCCGGGCCGCACCGCCACACGTGCGACCCCCGAGACGCCGGTGCCATGAACGCGATGCTCCTGAAAATGCGGCAAGAGGGTCTCCTCGGCGCCCAGGCCGCCCGGGCCGTGGAGGCCCTGCTGGCCGAGGGCACGCCCCTGGACGAGGCCCTGCTCTCGGCGAGCGGCCTGTCGGAGGACCGGCTCCTTCAATACCTCTCCGAGCAGTTCCACGTGCCGCGGGCCGACCTGGAAGCCGGCCACCCGGACCGGGCCTTTCTGGCCCAGTTCCCGGCCCGGGTGCTCCTGGCCCACCGGCTCCTGCCGCTGTCGCAGACCAACGGCGTGGTAACGGTGGCGACGAACCGGCTGTTCGACACGAGCGGCCTGGACGAACTGCGAATGGCCTGCGGGCTGGACGTCCGGCCGGCGCTGGCCCCCTCGGCCGAGATCAACCGATGGATCAGCACCCTCCTGGGCGTCGGGGCCGACACGCTCCAGTCGCTCGTCTCGGAGGCCGAGGCGGCCGGCGTCGAGGTCGTGGGCGGCCAGACGGACGAGGACGTGGACCTGGAGGACGCCGCCCACGACGCCTCGATCATCACCTTCGTCAACCAGGTGCTGGCCGAGGCCGTCCAGCGCCGCGCCACCGACGTCCACTTCGAGCCGTTCGAGGACGTCCTCCAGGTCCGCTACCGGGTGGACGGGGTGCTCCAGGAGGCCAACGTGCCGCCCGAGGTCCGCCAGTTTCAGCCGGCGATCGTGTCGCGGCTGAAGATCCTGAGCCGGCTCGACATCGCCGAAAAACGCGTGCCCCAGGACGGGCGGATCAAACTGAAGATCGCCGGACGCGAAATCGACGTCCGCGTCTCGGTCATCCCGATGCTGCACGGCGAGGCGGTGGTGCTGAGGCTCCTGGACCGAAGCGCCACGCTGCTGGGCCTTGAGCACCTGGGCATGTCCGAGGCCGACCGGGCCGCCTTCGAGCGGATCCTCGACCTGCCGCACGGCATCGTCCTCGTGACCGGCCCGACGGGCAGCGGCAAGACGACCACCCTGTACGCCGGCCTGTCGCGCATCAACGACATCGAGCGCAAGATCGTGACGATCGAGGACCCCATCGAGTACCACCTCCGCGGCATCAACCAGATCCAGGTGGCCACCAAGGCCGGCCTCACGTTCGCCCGCGGCCTGCGGTCGGTGCTGCGGCACGACCCGGACGTGATCCTGGTCGGGGAGATCCGCGACCTGGAGACGGCCGAGATCGCCGTCCAGGCCTCGCTGACCGGGCACCTGGTCTTCTCGACGCTCCACACGAACGACGCGCCCGGCGCGCTGGCGCGCCTGGTGGACATGGGCATCGAGCCGTACCTGGTGGCCTCGTCGCTGGAGATGGTGCTGGCGCAGCGGCTGGTCCGGCTCATCTGCCCGCACTGCCGGGAGGCCTTCACCCCGGACGACCCCGACGCCCTCCGCCGAGAGTTCGGCGACGAGAGCCTCCAGGAGTTGTACCGCGGGCGCGGCTGCCGCGAGTGCCAGGGCAGCGGCTACCTGGGCCGGACCGGTATCTTCGAGGTCATGCCCGTCAGCGAGGTCATCCGCGGGATGATCCTGGAACGGGTCTCGGCGGGCAAGATCCGCCGGCAGGCCGCCACCCAGGGCATGCGGAGCCTCCGCGAGGACGGCTGGCGGCTCGTGAGGAGCGGCCGAACCACCCTTGCCGAGGTCCTCCGGGTCACCAAGGACGAACGGTTCAACGGCAACGGGGCCCTCGCCGGCGGCAGGACGGCGACCTAGCGGCAACGACTCCGTGTCGCGCGGTCCGTACGGACCGCGCGACCGAGAGGTGCGCGGCGGTTCAGGAGAACCGCCGCGCGGGATGGCATCGGGGTCTCGCGCGGGATGGCCTCGGGGTCCCGCGCGGCCCGTACGGGCCGCGCACGAAATAGGACGAACACACGAACGAATGGACGGATAAGGGCGGCAGCCGATGCCCGTCTTCACCTACAAGGCGATCAGCGAGGACGGCCGGCAGACCTCCGGGACGGTGCCGGCGGCCAACCGGGCCGCCGCCCTGGAACAGGTCGTCCAGCAGGGCCTGGTGCCCGTGGAGGTGGCCGAGAAATCGGCCCCCGGGGCGGCGCGGCTGGGGCGGCTGGCCTCGAGCGGGCGGGTGTCGCAGGCGTCGGCGGAGGCGTTTAGCCGGGAACTGTCGAACCTGCTGGCCGCCGGCGTCCCCCTGAGCCGGGCCCTGAGCATCCTGGCCCGCGAGGCCTCGCAGCCGGCCGCCCGCAAACAGTGGGCCGCCATCCACGACGACGTGGCGGGCGGCACGCCGCTGGCCGACGCCCTGAACAAGTACCCGCGGTCGTTCCCGGCGGTGCACGTGGCGATGGTCCGCGCGGGCGAGGCGGGCGGGTTCCTGGAGGTGGTCCTGGAGCAGATCGCGAACTTCCGGTCCCGCGAACGCGACCTCAAGAGCCGCGTCCGCAGCGCGCTGGTCTATCCGATGATCCTGGCCGTCCTGGCCGCCGGCGTCCTCACGTTTCTCCTGACGTACTTCATCCCGACGTTCTCGCAGATTTTCGGGGAGTTCGGCGAGAACCTGCCCGCCCTGACGCGGGCGGTGGTGGCCGTCAGCCGGGCCGTGACCCGCTACGGCCTGCTGCTGGTGGCGGGGGCGGCGCTGGCGGGCCTGCTGGCGCAGCGTGTGGTGAGTTCGCCGGCCGGCCGGCTGGCCCTCGAACGGGCCGTGCTGGTGCTGCCCGGCATCGGCCGGCTGCTCGCCCGCTTCGCGCTGGTCCGCTTCTGCCGGATGCTCGGCACGCTGCTGGCCTCGGGCGTGCCGCTGGTCACCTCGCTGAAGGTGGCGCGCGAGGCCATCGGCAACCAGGTCCTGGCCGGGGCGGTCGGCGAGTTGATCGAGCAGGTCCAGCAGGGCAAGCCGCTGGCCCGGAGCCTGTCGGCCAACACCCGCCTGTTCCCCGCCTCGGTGGTCGAGATGATCGCCGTGGCCGAGGAAAGCGGCCGCCTCGATACCGAACTCAACCGCCTGGCCGGCATCTACGAGGGGGAACTGGACCGCCAACTGCGGACCCTGGTGGCCCTGGCCGAACCCGCCCTCCTGTTCGTGATGGCGGCCATCGTCGGCACGATCGTCATCGGCATGCTGCTGCCGGTCTTCACGCTCCAGGAGTTCATTCGCTGAGAGGAACGCGCCATGCATACCAGACCACCGAGACCCTTGAGCCGCACGGGTGGCACGACTACAGGCTTGCGGGTCCCAGCGCGGTCGGGCTCCGCACCGACCGTGCGGACCCAACCCGGTGCGCGGCGGGTGCGGAGACCCGCCGCGCGGTCGCCCGGCACGCGCGGCCGGGGCGGCTTCACGCTCATCGAGTTGCTCCTCGTGCTGGCGATCCTGGCGGCGTTGGCGGCCATGGTGGTACCGAAGTTCACCCGCCGCAGCCAGCAGGCCAAGATCACCGCCGCCCAGGTCGACATCGCCAACATCGAACTGGCCCTCGACGCCTTCGAGGTGGACTGCGGCCGGTACCCCACCACCCAGGAAGGCCTGACGGCCCTGTTCGAGCAGCCGGCCGACACGCCCGACTGGATGGGGCCGTACCTCAAGCGCGGCATCCCCAAAGACCCCTGGGGCAACCCCTACGTGTACCGGTGTCCGGGTCAGCACAACGCCGACGGCTACGACCTGCACTCCTACGGGCCCGACGGCCAGGACGGGGGCGAGGATGATATCGACAACTGGTCCGAACGGTAGGAAACACCCTCTCCCCTGGCGGGAGAGGGACGGGGTGAGGGGGACATGATGATGACCACGGATGCCATCACCCTCACCTGCTACTCTGCGAAGCGGCGCTTCGCTGCGAAGCACGAGCCAACCCTCTCCCATCGAGGGAGAGGGAGTGCCGCACCGACCGCCCCGCGTGCCAAGCATGCGCGGCGGGTCTCCGGGTATATGCGCGGCGGGTCGGAGCCTGTCCCGAGCGCAGCCGAGGGGCACCCGCCGCGGTCCATCGGGCCCGGGCGCGGTGGTTACGGAGAACCACCGCGCCAAACGTATCTCGCGCATCAACGCCCTGGCCATAACGCCCCTCGGCGCCGGC
This sequence comes from uncultured Anaerolineales bacterium, assembly GCA_964437855.1. Taxonomy (GTDB): domain Bacteria; phylum Planctomycetota; class Phycisphaerae; order FEN-1346; family FEN-1346; genus BS750m-G62. The sequence continues at coordinate 15,903 of CAYTJE010000017.1, forward strand.
GTCGCGGCTTTACGCTGCTGGAACTGATTACGGTCCTGATCCTGATCAGCCTGGTCCTGGCCCTGGCGGCGCCGTCGCTGAGGCGGTTCGCCCGCTCCCGCGAGACGAGCGAGACGGCCAGCCATCTGCTGGCGCTGGCGCACCTGGCCCGGTCCCAGGCGGTGGCCCAGGCGCGCCCCTGGCGGCTGAACGTCGACCCGGAGCAGGCCCTCTACTGGCTGACCGCCCAGGAGGCCGGCGCCTTCGTCCAACCGCAGGCCGACTACGGCCGGTCTTTCCGGTTTCCCGACGGCGTCGCCGTAACGGTGGACGCCCCGGAGACCGAGGACCACACCCTGTACGTCCAGTTCGACCCGGACGGCCGGAGCGACGAGGCCACCATTGAACTGGAGGACCTGGAGGGCCGCGTCCTCCAGGTCACGAGCCCCTCGGTGACCGAGCGGTTCCGGATCGTGACCCTGACCGGCGAGAGGGCGCTATGAGCCACCGGGCACCAACCCCGCGGGGCCGCCGGTGCGGCGGCGGGTTCACCATCGTGGAACTGCTGGCCACGCTCATGCTCGTGGGCCTCGTTCTGCCGGTGGCGGTCCGCGGCGTCGTGCTGTGCCTGGCCACGGCCGCCCACGCCAGGCAGCAGGCGGAGGCGGCGGCGCTGGCCCAGACCCAGTTGGCCGAACTCGTCGCCACCGACCAGTGGTACGACGGCGAACTGGAGGGCGACTTCGGCGAAGACTGGCCCGACTACCGATGGGAGGCCCAGACCATCGAGTGGGAGGACGCACGCATGGTCGAACTCGACGTCGCGGTCTTCTGGACCCGGCGCGGACAGGACCATTCCGTGATGCTCTCCACACTCATCAACACGGGGAACGCGGAATGAGACGTACGAACAGGGCAACGCTACTTGGCCATGTTGCGCGGTGGGTCTCCGTACCCACCGCGCGCCAAAGTTCGTTTTGGGGCTTGCGCGGCGGGTGCCCCTCGGCTGCCCTCGGGACAGGCTCCGACCCGCCGCGCCTCCGTCAATCTACGTGGGAACGCGGAATGAACCCGGGCCGGACATCCCGTCCCGCGCGGCGGGTCTCCCGACCCGCCGCGCATACGCAGAACTGCCCTTTCCCGCGCGGTGGGTACGGAGACCCACCGCGCAGAATGCCCTTGCAGCGTTCCACTACCAAGCGGTCCGACAGAAGTCCCGCGCGCGCCTTCACGCTCCTGGAGATGCTGGTGGCCATGGCGATCATGGCCGTCCTGGCCGGCTCGCTGTACGCCACCCTGCGGGTGGCCTTCCGGGCGCGGCGCAGCGCCACCTCGGCCGTGGAGGAGGTCCGGACGGTGGACCTGGCCCTGGCGCGCGTGCAGGCGGACATCGCGTCGGCGGTCGTGCCGGCCGGTATCCTGGCCGGCGCATTCGTCGGCGAGCCGGGAACCGACGCCGTCGGCCGGGCCGCCGACTCGCTCCTGCTCCATGGCACCGCGACGGGAGCGGAAGCGACCGACGGCACCGGCGATATCCGCATGGTCGAGTTCACCTGCGCCGAGTCCGATGACGACACCGGCCTCGTCCTCCTCCGGCGCGTCACGACGAACCTGCTGGCCCCGACCACCCCGGAACCGGAGGAAGAGGTCCTGGCCCGCGGCGTCGCCGCCTTCGCCCTGCGGTACTTCGACGGCATCGACTGGCTCGACACCTGGGACTCCACGACCCAGGACAACCAATTGCCGGCGGCCGTCGAGGTGACCCTGTACCTGCGGGCGCCCGGGGACGAGGCGGCCGGGTCGTCCGACGCCGTCGGCTACGGCGCGTCGCGGGTCTTCCTGGTCCCGTGCAGCCGCGTGGAGCCGGGCATCGCGATGGAGGTGCCCCTGTTATGAGCGGCCGAGCCGAGCCAAGACGGGCGGCGGCGTCCCGCG